>JASLIG010000003.1 GCA_030152805.1 Solirubrobacterales bacterium | reverse complement strand
GTAGCTGCAGATGTTGGTCGGGTTCCAGCTCGGCACCTCGTTGACCGTGAAGGCGACCATGTCGGCGATCAGCCGCATCGAGGGCTCGGGCGGGAAGGCGTAGGTGCCGCGCGAGAGGTACTCCTTGATGATGTCGTTCTGCGTCGTGCCCTTGAGGGCGGCGCGCTCGACTCCGTTCTCCTCGGCGACCGTCACGTAGAGGCCGAGTAGCCAGGCGGCGGTCGCGTTGATCGTCATCGAGGTGTTCATCTCGTCGAGGGGAATGCCGTCGAGAAGCTGGTGCATGTCGCCCTTGTGGGCGATCGAGACGCCGACCTTGCCGACCTCGCCGCGGGCGAGGACGTGATCGGGGTCGTAGCCGGTCTGGGTCGGCAGGTCGAAGGCGACCGAGAGGCCGGTTTGCCCCTTGGCGAGGTTGCCTCGATAGAGCTCGTTGGAGCGTCGGGCGTCGGAGTGACCGGCGTAGGTGCGCATCACCCAGGGGCGGTCGCGCTCGGGAAGGCGGTGTTCGCTCATCGATCCAAATCTTATTTGGCTTGTCCCGAAATCCGCCATTCACGCGCTCCGGGGCCGCATCTTTCCCAGGATCCTGTGTTTAGGCTGCGAGATTGTGAGATCGCTCCGCACAGGCGTCTTTGCCCTGCTCGTGGCCACGACCTTGGCTTTCGCGAGCGTGGCGAGCGGCGCCCTGATCGGCGTTTACCGCAACAGCATGGAGAGCAAGGGGCAGCTCGCCCAGATCGCCAAGCTCTCCGGCGAGCGCTGCGCGCGCGGCAGCACCGGCCACACCTTCAACTTCTCGATTGGCAAAGGGACCAAGGAGTGCTCCTACCGCACGCCGGTGCTGGGACGCGACCTGGAGATCGCCGCGACCATGCGGCTGCTGACCAGGACGCAGGTTCCGATGTCGGTGCAGCGTTCGGCGTACCTGGCGCTCGACCTGCGCTCGGGGGGCGGCGCTCGCTACCAGCTCGCCGTCTACCCGCTGCAGCGCAAGTCGCAGCTGCGCAAGGTCCACGCCGACGGCACGATCGAATACCTCGACATCGAGAAGAACGTAGAGGGCATCGGCGGCCTGGACAAGGCGAACCAGCTGCGGCTGCGTGCCTTCAACATCACTGCCGGCGAGGAAAAGGGCAACTGCCGCATCCTCGCCTTCATCGGCGGCAAGCTGGTCTCCGACGTCACCGACGAAGGGGCGGCCGACCTGAGCGGCCGCGCATCGGGCTTCTCGCTCGGCTCCGCCAAGGTCGCGAAGGGCGCGATGGCGAGCGTCGACGACGTCGTCATCCGCGTTCCCAGCCCCTACTAGACGATCGATTCCACGATCCCCGGGGGAAGGAGACCGGCTGTCCCGCGGTCGAATTGACACCCCACGCGCGAAGCGCGTGGGGTGGATGTAGAGCGCGGCCTGCGGCCGCGCGGACATCGGATTGCATTTCCGCCGCTTCGCGACATTCGCCCGCGGGACAGCCGGTCTCCTTCACAGGCGATCGCCGATACGGTTCAGCTGTTACAGGCATCCCCGGGGTTCTCTAGCTTGTGAAAGACCCCGAGGCCGAGCAAGGCGCTTCAAGGCGAGCTCGAAGCCCGGGTGGCTTTGACATCCACCCAATCCTGCCTTGGTATGGGCGGGTCGATCGTGGAATCGATCGTCTAGCCGTCCTCGGCCCGCTCCTCGCAGAGGCGGTAGATGTGTTCGATCGCGCCGCGGCGCTGCTGGGTTGCGGCCAGCTCGATGAACTCCAGTTCCCGCAGCACGCGGACGTGGTAAGCGACGCTGCGCACGTCGACGCCCAGCCGGGTCGCGATCGCTTTCGGGCTGGTGGGCTCGGCGCCGATCAACTCCAGGGCCTGCGCGCGCAGGGCGTGAGTTAAGGCCTTGGCTAGACGTTGATCGATCGAGTAAGGACGCGAAGTCATCGCCGTGGCGCCCTCCGGAGCCGGTTGCCAGGTTGTCGTGGAGGCTCTGAGTTTACGGCATAACTATTTTGAGTAGTTAAATGAACTTTAAAAACAAACGGACATTCGAGGGTCGCCGGTCTGGCGCTCTTCCGCATAATGCTTGGCGATGTCAACCAGCACGGTGGAGAGGCCGCGAACCGGGGGCCCCGGTTCGGACCTGGGCGGGGAGTGGCGCGTGATCGTCCGCAACGACAATCACAACACCTTCGACCACGTCGCCGCGACCCTGGCGCGCGTCCTGCCGGGCGTCAGCCTCGACCAGGGCCACCGCTTCGCCGACAGCATCCACAACAACGGCCAGGCGATCGTCTGGTCTGGACCGCGGGAGCCGGCCGAGCACTACTGGCAGCAACTCGACGCCGCGGGGTTGACCATGGCGCCACTAGAGCGCGCATGAGCAGCCGCAGCATTGTCGCATCGGTTCTCGCGGCCTTGGTCGCAATGCTCGTCTGTGCCGCCGCATCGGCCGCGGCGGTGCTCCCCTCCGGGTTCCAGGACACCGAGGCGATCGACGGCCTGGAAGAACCGACGGCCCTGCGCTTCGCCTCTGATGGCCGGGTCTTCGTCGCCGAGAAGAGCGGCGAGATCCTCGTCTACCACGGCGTCGAAGACCAAACGCCGACGGTCTTCGTCGACCTGCGCAAGCAGGTCTTCGACAAAGGCGACCGCGGCATCCTCGGCCTTGCGCTCGACCCTGACTTTCCGGTCAAGCCCTACCTCTACGTGCTCTACACCTTCGACCACGTGCTCGGCGAAGACGCGCCGGGTGCATATCCGCGCTGGGGAAAGCCGCAGGGGGAATACGTCGGAGATGACTGCGGGGCCACCGGCCCGGGAGTCGACGACTGCCCGGTGAGCGGACGCCTGGTGCGGCTCACCGCGGAAGGCGATCACGCGGCGCCAAGTGCGGGCGCCCCGGACGAGCACGTCCTGGTCGAAGACTGGTGCCAGCAGGACTCCTCGCACTCGATCGGTGACCTGCAGTTCGGTCCGGAAGGTGCCCTGTTCGCCAGTGGCGGCGAGGGGGCGAGCTTCATCGTCTCCGACTACGGGCAGTACGGCTGGCCGAACCAGAACCAGTGCGGCGACCCGCCCGGCAAAGTCGGCGAAGCGCTGAAACCGCCGGGCGCCGAAGGCGGCTCGCTGCGCTCGCAGGACGTGCGCACGCCGGAAAACCCGGTCACTCACGCCGACCCGACCAGCCTCGACGGCTCGGTGATCCGCGTCGACCCGGAAAACGGCGCCGCCTTTCCCGGCAACCCGATGGCCGCCAGCGGCGATCCCAATGCGCGGCGCATCGTTGCCTACGGCTTCCGCAATCCCTTCCGTTTTGCCATCAACGACGAGACCGACGAGGTTTACGTCGACAACGTCGGCAACGGCACCTACGAGGAGATCGACCGCTTTGGGATCGGCTCTGGGCAGGCCTACAACTCGGGCTGGCCCTGTTACGAAGGCGACGAACCCAACTGGGGCTTCTTCGGCTTCGGTCTCACCGTCTGCGAAGACCTCTACGACGAAGCGGGCTCCACCTCGGAGCCGTTCTTCTCCTACGGTCATGGCGAAGGCGTGACCCCGGAAGATCCCTGTCCGAACGAAAACGGCTCGGCGATCTCCGGCTCGACTTTCTACACCGGCGCCGCCTTTCCGGGGTCCTACGATGACGCCCTTTTCTTCGCCGACCCCGTGCGCGGCTGCATCTACGTGATGTTCGCCGGCGAGGACGGCCGGCCCGATCCGGCCACGGCGATCCCGTTCCTCAGCGACGCCGGCCTCTACCCGGGGGTCGACATCCAGGAAGGGCCCGAAGGCGACCTCTACTACGCCCAGCTCTTCGGCGATGGATTCGGGCCGGGCTCGATTCACCGGATCTCCTATTCCTCCGACAACCAGCCGCCGGTCGCCGATCTGACCGCGACGCCGGAATGGGGTGCGAGCCCGCTGACCGCGCAGTTCGACGCCACCGGCTCGACCGATGCGGATGGGGAAACGCTCAGCTACGAATGGGATCCGCAGGGGGACGGCAGCTACGAAGCGAAAACGAGCAGCGACAAAAAATCGCTGAAATTCACCGACACCGACAACCACACGGTCGCGGTCCGCGTCCGCGACGGCAAAAAAGCGACCAGCGTCGCGCGCGTCACGGTCTACCCCGGCGACACGCCGCCGCAGCCACAGATCGCCAAGCCGGCGGCGAGCTTCGAATGGCGGGTCGGGCAAGCCATCGAATTCGAAGGCCTCGCGCACGACAATGAGGACGGCGACCTCGCCGGCACCAGCCTCGACTGGAGCTCACGCCTCTTTCACTGCCCGACCGACCCCGACCATTGCCACGCTCACCCGCTGCAGGCGTTTCCCTCGGTTGGATCGGGAACCCTGATCGCCCCCGATCACGACTACCCCTCGCACATCGACCTGACCCTGACCGCGACCGATTCGCGCGGCCTGTCCGTTACGAAAACGGTGACGCTCGAACCGAAAGCGGTGAAACTGGAAATCGCCTCAGATCCTGCCGGCATCACCCTTACCGCCGGCCTGCTGACCCAGCCGGCGCCCTTCACGATGACCGCGATCGAAGGCTCCCACATCACGCTCTCGGCCCCGGAAACGGCTGAATTCGAAGCCGCCGCGCACCCCTGGATCGAGTGGTCGGACGGCGGCGAGCGGGTGCACTCGATCGAAGTGAGTCCGGCCGTGACCAAATACGTGGCCTCCTATGAGGCGGGCGAAGAACCCCCCGGTGAAGAAGAACCGCCTGGCGAAGAAGAAGGCGAAGAAGAACCGGGCGGCGAAGAACCGCCCAAGGAAGAAGCGGGAAGCAAACCGCCCGTCGGCTCGACGGGGGTTCCCGGTCCGGAGGTGGCCGTCGTGCTGCCGCCGCAGACCGCTATCGATCGCCACCCGAACCGGAAGACGGCGCGGACGGCGGCGAAGTTCGACTTTTCCTCCCCGGCCCCAGACGCCCGCTTCCGCTGCAGGCTCGACGAGCGGCCTTTCCGAGCATGCAGCTCGCCGTGGATCTACCGCCGCCTGCAGCCGGGCTGGCACGTCTTCCGCGTCGCCGCCGTCGACGCCGTCGGAATTACCGATCCGACGCCGGCGCTGTTCAGGTGGTGGATCGCCGAGCCGCGGCGCTGAGCGGAGCTACTCGGCGACGAGCAGGGTGTGCCAGGTGGGCAGTAGCGGCAGGTCGTAGAGGTCGATGCAGGAGGCGCGGGCCTTCTCGATTTCCTCTGAGAACCAGTAGCGCTCGAAGTCCGAGCGGCTCTCCCAGATCGAGGACTGACGGAAAGCCAGTGGGTCGTCAGTGGAGCGGGTCAGCGACCAGCTCTTGGCGCCGTAGGCGGGCATCCGCGCCGCGGCTGGCTCCCAGAGGTCGAGCCAGCGATCCGCCCGAAACGGGGCGATGTGCCAGTCAAGTACGCAAACCTCGCTCATCAGGCTCCCACCTCCGCCCGGATCGCCCCCGGGCCGTCCTCGTTCTGACCTTCGCCGTCGGACTCCGCCCCGACCAGGATCGAGATCTTGCCGAGGTGCTTGTTTTCGTGCAGGAGCTGGTGCGCCTCGGCAACCCCGTCGAAGCCCATCGTCTGCCAGATCACCGGTCGCACCTTGCCCTCGGCCATCAGCTGGTTCGCCTTCATGCACTCATAGGCATTGGCGAAGTGCGAGCCGATGATCTGCTTCTGGCGCATCCACAGGTAGCGCACGTCGAAGTCGAGCTGAAAGCCCGAGGTGGCACCGCAAATGACGACCTTGCCGAAGGGCTTGCAGACGAAGACCGAGGTCGGGAAGGTCGCTTGGCCGACGTGCTCGAAGACGATGTCGGGGGCCTCGCCGAGGATCTCCTTGACCCGCTTTGCGAATCCCCGCGAGGCCTTGAAGCGCTCCTTGTCCTTGGCAGGGTCGGCGAGGTTCTCGGGCGTGCGCATCATCTCGCCGAACTCGGCGCGGTTGATGTAATCGACAGCGCCGAGCTGCTTGACCAGCTCGCCCTTCTCCTCGGAGGAGACGACGCCGACCGCGTTGGCGCCGGCCGCCTTGCAGAGCTGCACCGCGAAGACGCCCAGCCCGCCGGCGGCGCCCCAGATCAAGACGTTGTGCCCGGCCTGCAGCTTGCACTGGTCGATCAACATCCGGTAGGCGGTGAAGTAGGTGAGGCCGTAGGCCGAGGAATCGGCCCAGGAGAGGTTCTGAGGCCGTGGCAACAGCTGCTGAGCCTGCACCTTGGTGAACTGGGCGAAGGAGCCCCAGGTCGTCTCGTAGCCCCAGATCTTCTGGCTCGGGGCAGCGAGGGGATCGAGCCCATGCACCTCGACGTCCTCGTAGGAGGCCTGGTTGCAGTGGACCACGACCTCGTCGCCCGGCTTCCAGCGGGTGACCCCCTCTCCCACTTTCCAGACGATCCCCGAGGCGTCGGAGCCGCCGATGTGGTGGCCGTACTCGGGATGGTCGCCGTAGCCGAAGACCGAGACCGGCTTGCCCAGCGCCGCCCAGACGTTGTTGAAGTTGACCCCGGCGGCCATCCCGAGTACGGCCACCACATCGGCGGCTCCGACGCCTCGGGGATCGTCTGGAAAGTGGGAGA
>JASLIG010000025.1 GCA_030152805.1 Solirubrobacterales bacterium | reverse complement strand
CGCACAGAGGAGGAGCTGGAGCTCGGTGACCTCTCCTTCTCCCTGGCCACCACCCGCTCTGCCTTTGAGCACCGCGCCGTGGCGCTTGCCTCAGAGCGAGGGGAGCTGCTCGGGGCATTGGATGCCCTGGCAGGGGGGGAGCGCTCGCCGGGGGTGGTACTTGCCAGCGCCGTCCCCGGCGCCAAGCTCGCCTACCTGCTGAGCGGCCAGGGCTCACAGCGGGTCGGCATGGGCAAAGAGCTCTATGAGGCCTACCCCGTCTACGCAGAAGCGCTCGATCGGATCGCCGCGCTCCTCGAGGCCGATCTCTCCGAGCCGCTCACGGAGGTCCTCTTCGGCTCCCACCCCCAAGCCGCCGAGCTGCTTGAGCACACCAGCTATGCCCAACCAGCCCTCTTTGGGACTGAGGTTGCCCTTGCCCGTCTCCTGGGGAGCTTTGGCCTTCGCCCCGACCTGCTCTGCGGGCACTCGGTCGGGGAGATCGCCGCCGCCCACATCGCCGGCGTCCTCTCCCTGGAGCACGCCGCCAAGCTCACCGCCGCCCGCGGCAAGCTGATGGGGGAGCTGCCGAGCGGCGGGGCGATGGCGGCGATCGAGGCCTCAGAGCAAGAGCTCACCGAGGCGATCGCCGGCAAAGAGCGAGAGCTCTCCCTCGCCGCGGTCAACGGCCCCAGCTCCCTCGTCATCTCCGGCACCGAGGAGGAGGTCGAGCGGGTCCGCGCTTACTTCGCCGAGCAGGGCAAAAAGACCAAGCGCCTGGCCGTCTCCCACGCCTTTCACTCGCCCCTGATGGAGCCGATGCTGGAGCCCTTTGCCGAGCTCGCCCAAAGCCTCCAATACAGCGAGCCCCAGATCCCGATCCTCTCCAACCTAAGCGGGGAGATCCTCTCCCCCCAGCAGGCGACCGATCCCGCCTACTGGGTCGCCCACGTGCGAGCGCCGGTGCGCTTTGCCGAGGGCCTGCAGGGCCTCGCCCGCCAAGGCGCCACCACCTACATCGAGCTCGGCCCCGACCCGGTGCTCTGCGCGATGGCGAGGGAAGTGCTCCAAGAGCAAGAGCCCACGATCGCACCGGCCCTGCGCGAGGGCCATGAGGAGACCCAGACCCTCGCCGCTGCCCTCGCCACCGCCCACGCCGCCGGCGTCTCCCTGGAGTGGGAGGCCCTCACCCCCAGGGCAAAGCGCGTTGCCCTGCCCACCTACCCCTTCCAGCACCGCCGTTACTGGCTCAGTGCGGGCGCCAGCGCCGACGTCGCCGCCGCCGGGCTCGCCGATCTCCGGCACCCGTTGCTCGGGGCGGCGATCGAGGGCCTGAACGACGAGCTCTCCCTCAGTGGGCGCCTCTCTCTGCAGGCCCACCCCTGGCTGGCCGATCACGCCATCTTCGGCACCGTCCTTCTCCCCGGCGCGGCCTTCTTGGAGCTGGCGCTCCGCGCGGCGGAGTGGGCGGGCATGGAGGAGGTCGCCGAGCTCACCCTGAGCAGTCCGCTGCGCTTGTCCGCGCGGGAGACCCGGCAGCTGCGGGTTTCCCTCTCTGCACCCCACGAGGGCCGGCGTGAGCTGTCGATTCACTCCCGCCCCGATCCCACTGCCAGGGCCGAGGAAGAAGAGTGGACCCTGCACGCAGAAGGGGCTCTCGCGGCGGAATCCGCCAGCGCTCCGCCGGTGGTTCTCTCCCAATGGCCGCCGGCCGGCGCCCAGCCCCTGGACGTCGGCGCCTTCTACGAGCACCTCGCCGACGCCGGCATCGAATACGGCTCGTCCTTCCAGGGCCTCGCGGCCGCCTGGGCAAGCGGGGAGGACGTCTACGCCGAGGTGGCTCTGGCGCCGGAGCGGGTCGCCGAGGCGAGCCACTACCGGCTGCACCCCGCGCTTGCCGATGCCGCCCTGCAGGCGATTGGCCTGTTCCCCGGTCTGGCCGAGGGCTGCCTGCCTTTTGCCTGGAGTGCCGTTTGCCTACGCGCTAACGGCCCCGCCCGCCTGAGGGTGCGGCTCAGTCCGCAGGGGGGCGAGCGCTATGAGCTCAGCCTTGCCGAGGAGACCGGCGCCCCTCTGGGCACCGCCATCGTGGCGGCGCGCGCGCTCGATCCCGACCAGCTGCGGGTTGCGCCCACCCGCCGGGGCTTGTTCGGCACCGAATGGAAGGAGGTGAAGCTCGGCGGCGGTGAGTCAGCCGATCTCTGCGAGCTGGCTTCGACCGCCGGCGAGGATCCCGCCGCGGTCGCGGCTGCCGCCCTCGCCCACCTTCAGGAAAACCTCGCCGGCGAGGACGAAAGGCGCCTCGCCTTCCTCACCCGGGGGGCCGTGGCCACCGCCGGTGAGGCGGTGGATCCTGCCGCCGCGGCCGCCTGGGGCCTGATCCGCTCCGCTCAGACCGAGCACCCCGAACGCTTCGCCCTGATCGACAGCGACGGTTCTGAGGATTCGGTTGTAGCCCTGGACATGGCCCTCGCCGGCCCCGAGCCCCAGCTGGCGCTGCGGAACGGCAGAGCCCTGGCGCCACGGCTGGTTCCGATCGAGGAGGAGGCGCGGGATGTCGATTCCTTCGATCCGGGGAAGACCGTTCTGATCACAGGCGCAACCGGTGGGCTCGGCTCGCTGCTCGCCCGTCGCCTGGTCGAGGAGCACGATGCCCGCCAATTGCTCCTGGTCAGCCGTTCGGGGGAAGCGGCGGACGGGGCGAAGGAGCTGCGGGAGCTTCTCGCCGAGCTGGGGGCGGAGGCGCGGATCGAGGCCTGCGACGTCGCCGATCGCGACCAGTTGCGGACGCTGCTCGACTCGGTTCCCAAGCAGCATCCCCTGGGTGCCGTCTACCACGCTGCGGGCGCACTCGCCGATGCCACCGTCGCCTCCCTGGACGGCGAGGCTTTGCGAATCCCCTTCGGCAAGGCGCGGGCGGCGCTCCACCTGCACGAGCTGACGCTCGACCGGGACCTCTCCGCCTTCGTCCTCTTCTCCTCCGCCGCGGCGACCCTGGGCTCCCCGGGGCAGGCCAACTACGCCGCCGCAAACGCATATCTCGACGCGCTCGCCCACGAGCGCCGCCGCCAGGGCCTACCCGCGACCTCGATCGGCTGGGGGCCCTGGGACGAAGCCGGGATGGAGCGGGGGCTGACCGCGGCGCACCGGGCGCGCCTCCGCCGCACCGGCATCCTCCCCCTCGCACCGGAACGGGGTTTGGAGCTGCTCGACCTCGCCCAGCTGGGAGCGGAGGCGGCACCCCTCGCGATCCGCTTCGATCGCGCCGCGCTGCGCTCGCAGGCCGAGCTGGGGGCGTTGCCGCCGTTGCTCGCGGGAATCGTCCCCGCCGTCAGAGCGCCCCAGGGCAGCGGCGCGCTGCTGCGCATCCTCGATGGTGTCGACGCGGAGGGGCGCGAAGCGGCGGTGCTGGAGTTCGTTCGCGCCGAGGTCGCGGCGGTGCTCGGCCTGCCCTCCGGGTCGGAAATCGAGGCCAACCGGGCCTTCCGCGATCTCGGCTTCGACTCTCTGGCGGCGGTCGAGCTGCGCAACCGGCTGACGCTCGCCAGCGGCCTGCGCCTGCCGCCGACGATGGTCTTCGACCACCCCTCGGCCGCCGCGGTCGCCAGTTTCCTTGCGGTCGAGGCGGGCCTGAGCGAGGCCGCTGGCCCGCACGTCAGCGCCGAAGAGGTCGCCTTCCGCGACGGCCTGGCGAGCCTGCCACTGGCCCGGCTGCGAGAGGCGGGCCTGTACGAGGCGTTGCTCGAGCTGATCGAGGGCGGGTCCGGGGTCCAGCCCGGCCGCGGCGGAGCCGGCGCGATCGAGGAGATCGAGACGATGGAGATCGAGGAGCTGGTGCGGCGGACCGTCGAGCAGCAAGGAGCGGCGGCCGAGGTGGGGGGCGAGCGGTGAGCGAGTCGGCCGACCGGATCGCCGAGGCCCTGCGTATCTCCGCGAAGGAGACGGAGCGGCTTCGCCAGCTCAACCGCGGCCTGCGGGAGGCGGCGAGCGAGCCGATCGCGATCGTCGGCATGTCCTGCCGCTACCCCGGCGGGGTCGCCTCTCCGGCGGGCCTCTGGGACCTCGTGTCCGCCGGCCGCGACGGCATCTCCGAGTTCCCGCGCGACCGCGACTGGGACGTCGCCGAGATCTTCGACCCCGATCCCGAGAGCGAGGGGACCAGCTACGTGCGGCACGGTGGTTTCATCGCGGGCGCCACGGAGTTCGACCCCGGGTTCTTCGGCATCGGCCCGCGCGAGGCGCTGGGCATGGACCCACAGGGCCGCATCCTCCTGGAAGGGTCGTGGGAGGCGCTCGAAGACGCGGACATCGATCCGCAGACCCTGCGCGGAAGCGAGACCGGCGTCTACGCCGGCGTGATGTACCACGATTACGCCTGGGGTCACCGCCCCAGCGTCGAGCAGGTCGCCCACTTCGCGGCCGGCGGCGGTGGCAGCATCGTCTCGGGCCGGGTCGCATACGTGCTCGGCCTCGAGGGCCCGGCGGTCACGGTCGACACCGCCTGCTCCTCGTCCCTGGTCTCCATCCACCTCGCGGCGCAGGCCCTGCGCCGGGGCGAGTGCTCGCTGGCACTCGCCGGTGGAGCCACCGTGCTCTCTACCCCGGGGGTCTTCATCTACTTCAGCACCCAGCGCGGGCTCGCCCCCGACGGGCGCTGCAAGTCCTTCGCCGACGCGGCCGACGGCGTCGGAGTCTCCGAGGGCATCGGCCTGCTCGTGCTCGAGCGCCTCTCCGATGCCCAGCGCAACGGGCGCCGGATCCTGGCCACGATCCGCAGCTCGGCGATCAACCAGGACGGCGCCTCCAACGGCCTCACGGCTCCGAACGGCCCGGCGCAGGAACGGGTGATCCGCCAGGCCCTGGCCAGCGCCGGCCTCGAGCCCGCCGACGTCGACGCAGTCGAG
>JASLIG010000046.1 GCA_030152805.1 Solirubrobacterales bacterium | reverse complement strand
CAGCGCCGCCCGCTCCGGCGCGTCCGTGGGCATCATCTCGAAGGTGCACCCGGTGCGGTCGCACTCCAACGCCGCGCAGGGCGGCATCAACGCGGCCCTCAACCCCGAGGACTCCTGGGAGTCGCACGCCTTCGACACGATCAAGGGCTCCGACTACCTCGGCGACCAGGACGCAATCGAGATCATGTGCCGCGAGGCGCCGGAGGAGATCCTCCACCTCGAGCATCTCGGCGTCACCTTCCACCGCGACGAGGAGGGGAAGCTCGGCACCCGCGCGTTCGGCGGCGCCTCCGCCGCCCGCACCTACTACGTCGCCGACATCACCGGCCAGGCGATCATGCACGTGCTCTACGAGCAGCTGATGAAGCACTCCGAGCAGGTCGCCCGCTACGAGGAGTGGTTCTGCTCGGCGCTGGCGCTCGACGAGAACGGCGAGTGCTGCGGCGTCGTCACCCGCAACATCGCCGATGGCTCGATGGAGCTCTTCCAGGCTAAGTCGGTGATCCTCGCCAGCGGCGGCAACGGCCAGGTTTGGAAGCCGACCACCAACGCCCTGATCTGCACCGGCGACGGCATCGCGATGGCCTACCGGGCCGGGGCGAAGCTGATGGACATGGAGATGATCCAGTATCACCCGACGACGCTGGCCGGCAAGGGCTTCCTGATCACCGAGGGCGCTCGCGGCGAGGGCGCTCACCTACTCAACAAGGACGGCGAACGTTTCATGGAACGCTACGCGCCCAACAAGATGGAGTTGGCCTCGCGCGACGTCGTCTCGCGCGCCGAGCAGACCGAGATCAACGAGGGTCGCGGCTTCCCGGACGGCACCGTCGCCCTCGACATCACCGTGGTGCCGAAAAAGCGCGTGCACGAGGCGCTGCGCGAGATCGTCCTCGTCGGCCGCGACTTCGCCGGCGTCGACATCACCAGGGAACCGATCCACATCAAGCCGGGCAACCACTACACGATGGGCGGGGTGAAGACCGACGTCGACGGCCGCACCGACATCCCTGGTCTCTACGCCGCCGGCGAGGTCGCCTGCGTCTCCGTCCACGGCGGCAACCGACTTGGCGCCAACTCACTGCTCGACACGCTGATCTTCGGCCGCCGCTCCGGCGCCGACGCAGCCGCCCGCGCAAAGCGGACGGAGGGCTCGCGACCTTCGAAAGCGGTGCTCGAGGCCGAGCAGGCGACGATCGACGCGATCTCCGCCCGCGAGAAGGGTTCCGGCCGCCGGGTCTCCGAGATCAAGCAGGATCTGGGCACGATCATGGACGCCAAGGTCGCGGTCTTCCGCGACGAGGCTGGGATCCAGGAGGCCCTGGAGACGGTGCGCCGGCTCAAGGACGAGGCCGAGAGCGCCTACATCGACGACAAGGGATCGATCTTCAACCAGGATCTGCTCGGCGCGATCGAGCTCGGCTACATGCTCGACAACGCCGAGTGCACCTGCGTCGCCGCGCTCGAGCGCAAGGAGAGCCGTGGCGCTCAGTACAGGACGGACTTCCCGGAGCGCAATGATGAGGAGTGGCTCAAGCACATCGACTTGCAGCTGAACGACGACGGTCCCGAGATCTCCTACTCCGAGGTGACGATCACCCAGTGGGAACCGCAAGAGAGGACTTACTGAGATGGCCACCTACACCTTGAAAGTCCGCCGGTACCAACCCGAGAGCGGCGAGGGTCCCTACTGGGAGGAGTTCAACGTCGACCTCGATCCCTCGCTCTCCGTCCTCGACGGCCTGCTGCAGGCCAAAGACCGCGACGACGGCTCGCTGTCCGTGCGCTGCTCCTGCCGCGCCGCGATCTGCGGCTCCTGCGGGATGAAGGTCAACGGCCAGTCCGGCCTCGGCTGCAAGACCCAGATCGGCGAGGCGCAGGAGCTGGCCGAGAAAAAGGCGAGCGTCAGTCCGAGCACGAATGGCGAGACGCCCGCGATTGTCATCGAGCCTATGGGCAACATGCCGGTCATCAAGGATTTGATCACCGACATGGAGTCGACGCACTGGACAAAGATCCGCCGCGTCACCCCCTGGCTCCTCCCCCACGGCGAGGCGCCCGAGCGCGAGTACGTAGTCGAGCCGGAGTCGATGATCGACATCACCCAGTCGATGGCCTGCATCCAGTGCGGTGCCTGCGTCTCCTCCTGCCTCTCGATGGAAGCCGACCCCGACTTCATCGGGCCGGCCGCTCTGGCCAAGGCATACCGCTTCGTCGGTGACCCGCGCGACGCCGAGACCAAGGAGCGCCTCCACGACCTCGCCCACGACCCCCACGGGATCTACGACTGCACACACTGCTTCAGCTGCATCGACGCCTGCCCCAAGGGAGTGGCGCCGATGGACCAGATCATGCGCCTGCGCCGCAAAGCCGGCGAGGAGGGGATCGAGGATCCCAACAGCGGCCACCACCACGAGCTCGCCTTCGTCAACATCATCGAGAAGAAGGGGACGCTGGACGAGGTGGCCCTGCCGAAAGAGTCGTTCGCCTTCGGCATCAAGGGCAAGCTGAAGCCCAGCAAACGCGCGATCAAGGAAATCGTCGGCGCGTTGCCGACGATCTTGCGCACGATCAAGAGCGGCAAGGTACGGAGCAAGTGGATCGCACCGCACCACAAGCTTCCGGGCACAGCCCAGGACGAGGTCAAGGCGATCTACGAGCACGCCGAGGAGCACCGCGAGGAATTCAACATCTACATCCGCGGTGAGGAGGACGTCGAACCGGAGCCCGACGAGCCGACGGAGGAGACGATGGCGGCCGAGGCGGCTGCCGCCGCGGAAAGCGAGGGGGCACAGTCATGAGCGAAGGGCAGATCAAGGTCGCCTACTGGCCGGGCTGCGTCTCGCGCGGCTTCACCCCCGAGCTGCACGGCTCGATGGCGATCGCGGCCGAGAAGCTCGGCATCGAGCTGGTCGAACTCGACCGCGCCAACTGCTGCGGCGCCGGCGTGATCGCCGAGCACAATCAGGAGCTCGCCGACACGCTCAACGCCCGCACCTTTGCCCTCGCCCAGCAGACCGGCCTCTCAATGATGAACATCTGCTCGACCTGCCAGGGCGCCCAGTCCGAGTGCCAGCAGCGCCTCGACGCCGACTCCTCCTACCGCGCCCACATCAACGAGGTGCTGAGCGGCCAGGGCCTCGCCTACGAGAAGGACAAAGACGGCTTCACCAACAAGAACTTCCTCTGGCTGCTGGTCGAGGACTACGGCCTCGATCGCCTCGCCGAGAAGGTGACGCGGCCGCTCGCGGGCCTGCGCGTCGGCCCGTTCTACGGTTGCTACGTGGTGCGGCCAAAGGAGCGGCTCGGCTACGACGAGTTCCCCGAACGCGACCTCTACCTGGAGAAGGTGATCGAGACGCTCGGCGGCGAGGTCGTCGAGTACGACGGCGCCCGCAAGTGCTGCGGCTTCCCGGTGATCACGATGAACCGTGACACCTCGTTGCGCCAGGCCGGCACCCACGTCGGCGACGCCCTCGACGCCGGCGCCGACTGCCTCGTCACCCCCTGCCCACTCTGCCACCTCAACCTCGACATGCAGCAGCCCGAGGCGGCAAAGGTGGTCAATCGCGACCTCGGCCTCGCCGTCCTGCATCTTCCCCAGCTGGTCTCGCTGGCGCTCGGCGCCGACCCCAAGGAGCTGGGCATGAGCAAGCACATCGCCTCGACCAAGTGGGTCGAAGAGCGGCTCGCCGCGGGCGTCGCGGCCTGAGCCGCGACGCCGGGCGACAATTCGCTGGACTATTCGCCTGCGATGTAGAGCGGTTCTTCTTCTCCTCTCGCACCGACCGTCATTTCGGCGACCTCGACGAGCACCGTCGGGCAGGCGCCTTCGGGGGCTTCTTCCACGAGTTTCCATGCGCCTTTCGTTGCCATCACCGTCGGCGTGCCGTTGAAAACGGCGTTGCTGGGGGAGCCCGCGTAGACGCACACGGTTTCAGACCCAATCTCGACCCGCAACAGCGGCGCCCCTTCCGACTTGGCCAGGAGGAACGTGCCCTGCGGCGCTTCGGCTCCGACGTATTGGAAGGCGGAGGCGTCGAATGGGGGGTTTTCCAGGCCGACCGTGATCGGAAATTCTTCCGGCGAGCTGGTCGAGCAGCCGAAGAATTCGAGTTCGAAGAGGCCGCCGCCTTCGCTGCTGCCGTCTTCTCTAAAGAGACCGCCGTATCGACCTTCGGGGCAGCTGATTTCGAGTTCCGGCCCCGCGGCCGAGTTGAACGTGGCGACGGTTTCCGGCAGCACTTTGCCAATTACTTTGCTTCCGGTGTAGTGCGCGCCTGGCGGGCATTTGAGGACGCCTTTTTCGTTCGGTTCCGGAGCTTCCGTACAGAGCACCGTTCCGGTGCCGCCTTCTTCTTTTTCTTCTTTTTCTTCTTTTTCACTCCCATCGATGTGGGCTATCGCCGCCGTGGCGGCTTTGACGATCGGCGCCGGCAGGTCTCGGTAACCGATGTGCCTGACCGCGGCCTGGCCGCCTTCACCCGTGACGAAGGCGAGGTAGTCGTGGACGGTCGTCGCCGCCGCTTCGCTGAAGCGGTTGGTGGCCGCGACGTCCCAGGTGAGAGTGCAGATCGGGTACGCGTTTTTCGCGACTTCGCCGATCAGCGGGTTGGAGCCGTAGACCTGCGACCAGTCGACGTCGACCCCGCCTTCCCAGCCGGCCGGCCGGGTGTATTTGGCGGCACCGCAGTTGGCGTCGTTTTCGCCAGTTTCCGGGTTGGAGTAGTTGACGCCGTTGTTCACCTTGATGATCTGTTTCGGTGCCCAGAGCTGGGCTTCCGGCAGGCTGCCGTAGGTGATCGTGCCCGCCGCTTCGGCGACGTAGTGGAGCGGTCCGAACTCGCCTTCGGCGATAGGACCAGAGACCGTGGTCACGTGACCTTCGCCGGCTTGGCACTGCGCGTTGCTTGGCCATTCGACGTTCGGCGCGCTTTCGCCGCCGAACGGTGCCTGCAACTGCGCCCAAGTGCGTTTTTCTTTGCCCGTGCACGACAGCGGCGACGGGTTGACCTGGCCAAGGTAGTGCTTGAACTGATAGGTGGTGCCGGCGCTTTCGTCGCGGACGATCCGGGTGATCGCCTGGTCGCAATCGCCGCCCGGGCTCGAGTCAGAGGCGGTGGCGATCTGGCGCCAGTTGGTGATTTCGCCGTTGAACACTCGCTGCAGCTGGTTGGCGGTGATCCGCGGCACCGCGCACGGCGGGTGGGCGGGGAGCGCCGGCGGGTGAGCGGCGATCGCGATCGCCGTCTGCGTCACCGGGACGACGGCGACGTCACTCCCGAGCGCTGCTTTCATTCTCGCCAGCATCGTCCCCGCTTCGCCAACCGGGCCGGCGGGCGCGATGTCGGTGCCGATGAACTGGAACGGAAAGCCGAATTCTCCCGTGTGGAGAGCACCGTCTTCAGCGCCCCAGGCGCGCAGGGCGGCCGCACTGCTGACCGGGACGTAGGACACGCTCGGCGTGCCACCGCTTCCCTGGCTGCCGCTGCAAGCAAATGGGCTCGGCGAGCCGTTGAATCCGAGTTCGCCGGTGGACCCCCAGCGTTCTTGAGCGCGAGTCTGGAGGAACGCGCCGAGGCCCGTGGCTTTACTTCCCGAGCATTGTTCGCCGAGCGCCGAAGCACTGGTCACATTTGAGACGCCTAACGCGGCGACGAGAAGGGTGAGGCTGACGATGAAAGCACCGCGTCGGTGCCTTGGGCGAGCTCGCCCGTCGGTGAAACTGATCATGATTCTCCCTTGTAGAAGTACGGCTGATCGCCGTGCTGACAACTCTGCCGAGGCAAAGGCCTCTACTAATCAAAAGATCCTAGAAGATCACGAGAGGGTCGGTCAATCTGCTGACCTGGGCCGACTCGGCGAGCAAGCCACTGCCGTCCAAACCTTGAGTTGACCCGAGCGGGACCGAACGGTTAGGGTCGCCAGCTAATGAACAGCGTTAGCTGGATAATCAGGTGAATTCAGGACTCACCTCCGCGGAGCGGCTGCTCGCGCTGGTGCTGCGGTTCACAGCGCTCGGTCTGTTCGTCGCAGCAGTCGTGTATGCGCTCGGCCCGCTGGTTGGGCCGGCGCGGGACTTCTTTCACGAACTGCCCTTCGTCGCCAACTCGGTCGTCAAGGTCACGATCCTCGGATTGACCAGTCTCTATGCGGCGGGCGACATCCGCCGCAGGATGGGGCTGGTGGCGATCGTGGTCCTCGCCCACCTCGTCTCGGTGGCGGCGATGGCCTCGATGCTGATCTTCGCCGACACCGGCACGGTCGCCGAGCTCGGCTTCGCTCACCCGACGGTCGAAACGGTGCTCTGGTGCGCGATCGGGCTCGACGGGTTGATCACCGCCGCGATCGCCGGCGTCGGCTTCGCCGCCTGGCGTTCGACACGCGGCATCGAGCGCTCCGTCGAGGAAGTCGGCGCCCTCACCCCAGGCGAGCGGGTTCTGCGCTGGGTCCTGATCGTCTTCGCCCTGCTGTTTGTGCTGGGTGGGGTCGCCTACGAGATCTCACCCTTCCTCGACACGAGCAAGGAGTTCGCGCGCGAACTCCCCTTCGTCACCAACTCGGTCGTGCGCATGGCGACACTGGCAATGCTCTGCCTCTACGCGGCCGCGAACCTGAGGCGGAACGCGGCCCTTGCCGGTCCCGTGATCGCCGTTCAGTTCCTCGGCGTGCTGGTCGGCAGCGCCTACCTGATCCACCAGTACGCGACGGACCCCGGCGCAACGGTCCCGTTGCTTGGAGGCGAACCGCGGCTGACGAGCATCATCTGGGGGGCGATCGGGCACGAAGCCCTGACCGGGGTCCTCATCCTGCTCGCCTACGGCTTCGCCTGGCGCCGCCGCTACCGGCTCACGTTCCTCTGGCCCGTCTCCTACCGCGGGCTGCTGGCGGTCGCCGAGGTGCTGGTCGCCGACCGCGACCAGCGCATATCGCCCGACGACATCGCCGCCCGCGTCGAGTCGTTCCTCGCCGGCTTCCGCGCCAAGCGGCGCTGGCTCTACCGCGTCGCCCTGGCCGCGATCGAGTTCGCGCCCCTGGTCGAGCTGCGCCCCGTCCCCCGCCTCAACCCGCCGCTCTCCGAGCTCGATCCCGGCAGCCGGCGGCGCTTCCTGGAAGACCACTTCGAGCGCCTGCCGCGCCAGCCGCGCTGGCGTCAGATCAAGAACGTCAAGCAGATCGTGATCCGGATCTGCCAGCAGCTCAGCTACGCCGGCTACTACGGCGACGAGCGCAGCTACGACTCGATCGGCTACAAGCCGTTCACCGCCCGCGAGCGCTACGCCGACCTCGACATCGACGAACCGGGCGAGCATCCGCTCGCGGTCGATCGGCCCGAGCAGATCGGCGTCGCCGAGATCGAGGCGGACGTCTGCATCGTCGGCAGCGGCGCCGGCGGCGCGATCCTCGCCCGCGAGCTGGCGCGGCGCCGGCGCGACGTGCTCGTCCTCGAGCGCGGCCAGTACCTCGAACCGCGCCAGTTCAACGAGTCCGAGATCGAGATGATCAGCAGGCTCTACGCGGACGGCCTGATGCAGCAGACCGAAGACTGGCGCTTCAACGTGCTGCAGGGCAACTGCGTCGGCGGCTCGACGACGGTCAACAACGCGGTCAGCTTCAAACCGCCGCCGGCGGTGATGAAACGGTGGAACGAGGATCACGGCGCCGGACTCGACCTGGGCGAACTGAGCGCCAGCACGGCCGCGGTCGAATCGATGCTCAGGGTGCAGCGGCAAAAGCGCATCCAGCTCAACCCCTCCGGTGCGATCTACGCCCAGGGCGCCGAGAACCTCGGCGCCTCCCCCGACGAGCTCGACGTCGACGTCGTCCGCGCCAACATCGAAGGCTGCTACGGATCCGGCTACTGCAACATGGGCTGCCGCTGGGGCAAGAAGCTCTCGATGCTGGAGACGGTGCTGCCGGCGGCGCAGCGCGAGGGACCGGGGCAGGTGAGGATCCTCGCCGAATGCGAGGTCGAGCGCATCTTCTCGCTCAGCGGCCGCCCCCGTCACGTCACCGGCCTCTACGCGAAGTTCCCCGACGGGCGCGACCTGCGGATCCGGGCGAAGACCTACGTGCTCTCGGCCGGCGCCGTCTCCTCCAGCTACCTGCTGCTGCGCAGCGGCATCGCCCGCGACCTGCCGGTCGGCGAAGGCTTCTCGGCGAACATGGGGGCGCCGCTGACAGCCGAACTCGAGGATCCGATCGACGCCTACGACGGCCTGCAGATCTCCCACTACGGGATACCGAGCAAAGGCGGGTTCGTCTTCGAGACCTGGTTCAACCCGCCCGTCTCCCAGGCCCTCAACACGCCGGGTTGGTTCGAGGAACACGCTCGCAACATGAGCCGTTACGACCACCTGATGGCGGTCGGGGTGCTGGTCGGCACGGCCTCGAACGGGCAGGTGCGCCGCGCCCTCACCGGCGGCCCCGGCATCGAATTCCGTCCCCGAGCCGAGGATCTCCACACCCTCGCCCGCGGGCTGAAGTTACTTGGGGAGATCCTCTTCGCCGCCGATCGCAAACCGCGGCGGCTGATGCTCAACACCTGGGGCCGGGACGAGTTCACCAGCCCCGAGCAGCTAGACCGGATCGACCAAATCTGCCAGGACCCCGACTACATCACGCTCGGCACCGGCCATCCCCAGGGTGGCAACGTGCTCGGCGAGGACCCGAAGCGGGGCGTCGTCGACAGCGACTTCAAGGTGCACGGCTTCGACAACCTGCACGTCTGCGACGCCAGCGTCTTCCCCACCAGCCTGACGGTCAACCCGCAGCTGACGGTGATGTCGCTGGCCCACTACGCGGCGCCGCGGATCGACTGAGCACGATCGATGTACGACGTTACCCCACTCCGGGTTCTCGCGATCATCGTCTTCTACGCCGCCCTGCTGACGATCATCAGGGTGATCAAGCCGAGCATCGCGCCGGAGGAGCGGCGCACGGCCGTGGCGATCGGCCTGGCCTGGGCGGCGCCGGTGTTCCTCGCCAACTACCTCCTCTACAGGGCCGACCTGATGAGCTTCCTGCCCTGGGTCACCAACTTCCTGCACACCTTCGTCTGGATCGGCGTCTGCCTCACCTTCCTCTACCTCGGCGTCCGCACACGGCAGTCGATGCTCACCCAGATCGTCCTCTTCACCACCTTCAGCCTGATCGTCAAGTACGCCGAGCAGATCCTCTTCGGCACCTGGGACCAGGACAACTTCTTCCACGTCTTCCACGGCAACGGCGCCTACGTGATGGGCTGGTCGCTCGCCGACGGCACCTACCCGATCATCACCCTCCTGGGCCTGCGCTTCGCGGCCCGCTGGATCTCAGGCCTGCAACCAACCTAGGGCGGAAACTCAGTGGCCTGGGTGCGTGGCGCTGAGCACGATGGCGGCGATGGACAGGACGACCATGGCCGCGGTTAGTCCGTTCACGATCCAGCGGAGGATGAAATCTCGGCGTTCCCAATCCTTGCGCTCGAGCCGGTCAATACGGTCCTCGAGACGGTTGATTCTGGCTTCCTCCCAGGTCTCCATATATGCCCTAGCATAGCAGACAAAACATTCCCGTCAAGCGGGTGGTGTGGGTGCGCTCAGGCTGGTCGGTCGAGGCCGACGCGGCGGGCGAGCCACTGGGCGCCGACGGTGTCGGTGAGGCCGTGGGCGACGATCGAGGTGACGATCGTTATCGCGGCGACGTCGAAGATCAGGTTGGCGTCGCCGACGTCCGACTTGAGCACGAAGAGGGCGAAGAGCATCGAGGCGACGCCCTTGGGACCGAACCAGGCCATGAAGAGCTTCTGCGGGCGCGGGATGCCGGTTTTGAGGAAGGAGAGCATCACCGCGAGCGGACGGGCAACGAGCAGGGCGAAGACGACGAAGACGAGCAGCGGCGGCACGCTGTGGTGGAAGCCGGTGGCGACGATCAGGGCGCCGAAGACGAAGAAGGTGAGCACCTGCAGGATCGCGCTGGCGTTCTCGGCGAACTCGGCGAACCCCGGCGGCACCTCCCTCTCGGTCGCCGCCAGCGCGATGCCGCAGACGAAGGCCGCGATCAGCCCGTTGCCGATCGTCACGTCGGCGAGGCCGAAGGCGAACAGGGCGAAGCCAACCGAGTAGATCCCCTCGTAGCGGGCGGTGAGGCCGCCACCGGGCAGATGGTGGTGAAGGCGACCGCCGAGCGTCCCGAGGCCGACGCCGACGGCGGCACCGAAGAGGGCCTCGCCCGCGAGCTTCGCCGCTTCGCCGCCAGGGTCCCCGCCGGGACCGGCGAGGACGAGGAAGAAGAGCACGAAGGGCAGGGCGAGGCCGTCGTTGAGGCCGGACTCGAGGTTGAGCGTGTGGCGCACCGATGCCGGCACGATCCGCGAGGTGACCACCGCCGAGGTGACCACCGGGTCGGTCGGCGAGAGCACCGCCGCCAGCAGCAGCGCCTCGGCCCAGCTCAGGTCGGGAAAGAGGGCCTTCGCCGCCAGGCCGAGCAGCGCCATCGTGATCGGCATCGCGATCACCAGCGCCCGCGCCACCGGGCTCCAGTGGCGGCGCAGCAGCTCGCGCTCGACGAACATCCCGTCGGAGAAGAGGGTGAGGATCAGCGCCAGCTCGACCAGCTCGACGATCGACTCCGACTGGGGGTCGACGTCGACGACGTCGACCGCGGCAAGCAGGACCCCCAGCGCCACGGAGAGCACCGAGGCCGACAGCACCGTCCCCCGCATCACGCCCGAGAGCGCAGCGACGACGGTCAGCAGCCCACCGAAGATCAGCACTCCGTCGCCGAAGCCGATGTCCATTTGGGGCTATTCGCCGCTTCTGAGCAGGTTCCGCTCGATCAGGATCTCTGCCACTTGGACCGCGTTGGTGGCGGCGCCCTTGCGCAGGTTGTCGCCGGCGATCCAGAGGTTGAGGGTGCGCTCCTGGTCGGGGTCGCGGCGGATGCGGCCGACGAGCACCTCGTCGCGGCCGGCGGCGTCGAGCGCGACCGGGTAGGCGCCGGCGGCGGGGTCGTCGACGACGGTCACGCCGGGAGCGTCGGCGAGCAGGGCGCGACAGTACTCCGGCGAGAGGTCCTCGCGGGTGCGCACGTTGACCGACTCGGAATGGCCGCTGATCACCGGCACGCGGGCGCAGGTGGCCGAGATCGCCACCTCGGCGCCGATGCCGAGGATCTTGCGGGTCTCCGCCATCACCTTGCGCTCCTCGGTGGTGTAGTCGTCGCCGTCCTTGAAAACCTCTACCTGGGGCAGCACGTTGAAGGCGATCTGGTGCGGGTAGATGCTGGGCGCCGGCACCTCCTCGCCGGCCAGCGCCGCGCGCGACTGGGCCAGCAGCTCCTCGATCGCCCGCTGGCCGGTGCCGGAAACCGCCTGGTAGGTGGAGACGACGAGGCGCTCGAGGCCGACGGCGCGCTGGATCGGCGCCAGCGCCATCATCATCACCATCGTCGTGCAGTTGGGGTTGGCGACGATGCCCTTATGGCTCGCGGCGGCGTCGGGATTGACCCCGGCGACGACGAGCGGCACGTCCTCGTGCATGCGCCAGTAGCTGGTGTTGTCGACGACGACGGCGCCCGCCTCCACCAGCTTCGGCGCCCACTCCGAGCTCACTGCGCCGCCCGCGGAGGAGAGCACCACGTCAAGTCCCTGGATCGTCTCGCCGCTGAGCGGCCTGCACTCCAGCCTCGACCCGTTCCACTCGATCTCGCGCCCGGCCGAGCGCTCCGAGGCGAACGGAACCACCTCGGCAGCGGGGAAATCCCGTTCGACGAGGATCTCGAGGATCGTCGAGCCGACGGCGCCCGTGGCACCCAAGACACCGACTCTGTAGCCGTCACCAGGCATCTCAGCTGAGTATGACCGGGCGGCTCAGGTGCCGACGGTCGGGCGGTGTTCGGCGCCTTCGGGGTCTTCGGGACGGACGGCGTCGGCTCCGAGGTCGAAGGCTTGGTGGAGGGCCCTGACGGCCTGGGGAACCTGCTCGGCCGAGATCACGCATGAGATCTTGATCGGCGAGGTGGAGATCATCTCGATGTTGATCCCCTCGGCGCCGAGCACCTCGAAGACTTTGGCGGCGACGCCCGGGTGCGAGCGCATGCCGGCGCCGATGATCGAGACCTTGCCGATGCGATCGTCGGTGCGGACCCCTTCGCTGACGCCGTCGCCGAGGGCCGCCAGCGCGTCGGTCGCGGTCCTCAACTCCGAGCTGTCGATCGTGAAGGAGAGGTCGGCGAGCTCGTCGTCGCCGACCGGCTCGTTCTGGATGATCACGTCGACGTTGATGCCGGCGTCGGCCAGCGCCTGGAAGATTTCGCCGGCGACGCCGGGCTCGTCGCGGATGCCGACCAGGGTGACGCGCGCCTCGTCGACGGAGTGGGTCACGGCGGTAACGAAGGGCTGCTCCATGTTCTCCTGCTCGATCTCGTCCTCGCTGACGACGAGGGTACCGGGACCGTCCTCGAAGCTGCTGCGGCAGTGGATGCGCACGCCGTGGTTGCGCGCGTACTCGACCGAGCGCAGCTGCAGCACCCGGGCGCCGGAAGCGGCCATCTCCAGCGTCTCCTCGAAGGTGGCCAGGGGAATCTTGCGCGCATCGGGCACGATGCGCGGGTCGGCGGTGAAGACGCCGGAGACGTCGGTGTAGATCTCGCAGACGTCGGCGCCGAGCGCCGCGGCGAGCGCCACCGCGGTCGTGTCGGACCCGCCCCGCCCCAACGTGGTCACGTCGCGGTTCTCGGTGGACACGCCCTGGAAGCCGGCGACGAGGACGATGCGGTCCTCCTCCAGCGCCTCGCGGATGCGCTCGGCGCGCACGTCGATGATCCGCGCCCTGGTGTGCGAGGAGTCGGTGACTATGCCGGCCTGCGAGCCGGTCAGCGAGATCGCCTTGTGGCCCATATCGTGGATCGCCATCGCGCAGAGCGCACAGGAGATGCGCTCGCCGGTGGAGAGCAGCATGTCCATCTCGCGCGGCTCGGGGCGGTCGGAGATCTCGAGCGCCTGGGCGACCAGTTCGTCGGTGGTCTTGCCCCGCGCCGAAAGCACCGCGACCGCGCGGTTGCCGGCCTCGCGGGCGGCGACGATCCGCTGGGCGGCGCGTTTGATCTGCTCGGCGCCGGCGACGGAAGTGCCGCCGAACTTCATCACTACGGTGCTGGAGTTGCCCTCGGACATCGACGCTGAGGATAGGCGGTCGTCAAACGCTGGGGTGCAACTAAGCTACTCGCCGCCGCCGCCGAGGTTGCCCATCATCGCGTGCTCGGCCATGCGGATCAGGCCGAGCGCCATGTGCGGGCGCATGTCGCTGGTCCGCACCCGCACGTGCGAGCCGTGCGGGCCGACCACCTCGACGATCGTGCAGACGTCGCCGATCTGGCAGTCCTCGCCGTAGTCGGCTTCCAGCGCCTCCATCTGGGCCGTCACCACCTGGCCCATCTTGCTCTGGTCGATCGGCATCGCCAGGGAGACTACAGGCGCTACCCCGGCGGCAGGAGCGCTCTAGTAGAAGATTTCTTCGTTGCGCAGATCGAGCAGCGGCTCTCGCAGTTCGTCAGGCGACGTGTCTTCCCATTCGTATTTGCCCGCAAGCTGGAGGGTCAGGCGGATCGCTTCCACGTCTTTCTTGCTGTTCGGGTTCGACTGGGCGGCGAGGATCGCCGCCCCGCCCGCGACCTCCGGAGCCGAAAAGGAGGTACCGGTCATGGATACGACGCCGCCGCCGGGGGCCAAGGTGGCGATGCAGGCCGCCGGGGCCGTCATGTCGACGACTTCGCCGTAGTTGCTTTTTTTGAGGAACTTGTCGTCTTCGCTCAGCAGTTCTATGTCGCCGGCCTGTTTCGTGGTTTTGCAGCTCGGATACCACAGGGGGGTACCTGCATAGCTCGCTTCCCCGTCGTAGTCGGCCATTCCGGAAACCGCGATCACGTCCGGGTGTTTGGCGTACTCCGATTCCCCGGCGTCACCGTTCTTGTTGCCCGAGGCGACGACCACGACGACACCGGCTTCAACCGCTTTCGTGACCGCTTTGGCCACCGAGGGGCGTGAGCAAGGGAGCGTGCACTCGACGCCGAGGATGGCGACCTCGATTTCACTCGCGTGTTCGGTCACGTAGTTGATCGCGGCGACTGTCTCCGTTTCTAAGAGTTCGGCCCCGTCGAAGATCTTCACCGACCAAATCCGCACGCTGGGGGCGACGCCCACCACTCCTTCGGTGTTGTCCCTGGCGCCGAGGACGCCGGCGACGGCGGTGCCGTGACCGGCGAACGTTCCCGTTGTGAGGTCGTCCCCTTCCCCGTCTTTGCATTTGGTTTCTTTGCCGTCGTCGTTGCAGTACGTACGTTTGAAGACGTTGAGGTCGGACTCCGCTTTCATCCCGGCGTCGATCACGGCGACGTCGGCGTTGACGGTGAAGTTGGCTTTTTCGTCTATCTGCAGGGCTTTGTTTTCGAGGGCGAAGATGCGTTTGATGCCCGTCGAGGCCGTCTGCGCCGGTGGGGTGTCACCGCGGTGACTGGGCGTGACACTCTGCACGCGCGGGTCCCGCCGCAGCGCCTTCACCGCGGCGTCCGTGAGCGTCGCCGAGTAGCCGATCGGGCCGTAGCGGTAGACGAATCCGAGGCGGCCGCCGAGGCGCTCGGTCTGCGCCCGGCCGACGGCGCCGGGATCGCCGATCGAGTCCCGCAGGGCGACGATGTAGCGCCGCCCACCTTCGCCGCGGGGCTGGGCCGCCGCCAGCGCCACCGAGGCGATGAGGAGGATGAAGAAGGCCGCAAGCGGGGCCAGCGCGGCCGTGCCTCCCGTTCGACGTTCGCTCCGGCCCGGCTTCGCGCTTTGGTAAGGCATCGCACTCTCCCCTCTCGATGGAACAGACAAGCCTGACCGAGCAGAGGCGAAAAGTCAAGAAAACTTGTGTATTCAGCGCCGTCCTGCGTGATCGAGATCACGCAGCTAGATATATCGTTGCGATATATAACACTCGATGGAGCTGAGCCCCACCGCCTACGTCATCCTCGGCATGGTCAGTCGCGAGCCGCGCTCGGGCTATGAGATCAAGGCTCTGGTCGACGAGACGACGCGCTTCTTCTGGGCGGCCAGCTACGGGCAGATCTACCCGGAGTTGAAGCGGCTCTCCGAGGCTGGTCTGGTCGAAGGGGTCGACTCGCCGCGTGGCGATCGCAAGCGCACGCTCTACGCGATCACCGACGCGGGCGAGCGGGAGCTGATGGAGTGGCTGCGCCGCCCGCCGCAGACCTTCGAGATGCGCGAGGAAGGCCTGCTGAAGCTGTTCTTCGCCGGCGTCCTGCCAGCGGAGGAGGCGGCCGAGACGCTGCGCTGGATGCGCGAGCACCGGCTCGGCGTCGCGGCCCGGCTGCGTGAGATCGAGCCGCAGGCGCGGGAGAAGCATGACCAAAACGAGGACCCCTACCCGCTGATCGTGCTGCAGGGGGGGATCGAGTTCAACGAGTGGTTCGCCGACTGGTGCGAGCGGATGGAGGCGCGCCTCCTCCAAACCGCCACGACCGAAGGGAGCAGCTGATGTTCGACGCCCTAGCCAAATTCGCCGACGGCAACGCCCGCCGCATCGGGATCTTCGCGATCCTCTTCTTCCTCCTCGCTGGGGCCCTCGGCGGTGGTGTGGCGAGCCTGCTCGACCCCTACGGAGCCGACGATCCGGCGACGGAGACGGTCGAATCGAGGGAACGGCTGCACGACGCCGGGCTGCGTATCCCGGCCGTGCTCGTCGTGGTCAAGGACGCTCCCGTCGCCGCGCCGGCGACGCGGAAGCGGGTCGAGGCGCTCGAGCGCAGCGTGCGCAGGCGGCCCGACGTCAAGTCGGTGACCGGCTACTACGACACCCACTCCCCCGTCTTCGTCTCCCACGACCGCCGCTCTACCTACTTCGCCGTCTCGCTGAAGACGTTCGACGACAAGGAGTGGCAGGAAGCGGGCGCCAACATCGCCGAGCAGCTCTCGGGCAGGCCCGGCGTCGTCGTCGGCGGCGCCGCCGTCGCCCAGGAGCAGGTCAACAAGCAGGTCGAGGTGGACCTGCGCACCGCCGAGATGCTCGCCTTCCCCCTGCTCTTCCTGCTCTCCTTCCTCTTCTTCCGCAGCCTCGTCGCCTCGCTCTTGCCGCTGATGATCGGCGGCCTGGCGATCGTAGGCACCTTCCTCATCCTGCGCCTCGCCAGCGAGGTCGGC
>JASLIG010000079.1 GCA_030152805.1 Solirubrobacterales bacterium | reverse complement strand
ACGGCCTGGGCGATTGCGGGAACTGCGAGAGCAGAGATCACGAAGGCGGCGATGGCCATCTCAACAGTTCGACTTACTCGATCTCTCATCTCATCTCCTCTGCCTGCTGGGTCTTGCGAGGGGGGCCGCGGCCCGGGTCCTCTCCTTGCGCCACCGGCCCCACGCCCGTGGCTCTTATAAGTCTTTCCCTGGCCTTCATAGAACCCACACCGCTCCAATAGGAGCGGTGTGGGTTCTTGCTGTTACTTGCTGCTTGCTAGTTACTGCTCAACGTTACAGCTTGCTTCCTACTTCAGAGTAAGCAGACTCTTCAGAGTAAGCAGACTCCGAGGTTCAGGCCTTTGTGCCCTTCACTCGTTAGTTTCAGCGTCGCTTCACCGTCAACGAAGACATCCTGACCGCCGTATTTTATTAAGTCCTTGAAGGGGAAATCTGGTCCTTGTGGTGTTCCCTCTGAACCCGGTAAGCCTTCTAAGGTTTTCCGCGGCTTGCATAATATCTGAATGTCGTCGTTCGTCTGCAATATCACATTCGGTGTCTCGTTAGTTCCCACCTTGATCTTCAGGCAGAGCTCGCCCGTAACGGTGTTGTCATTGGGCAGGGTGCATTCGTTGGTTAAGGGTTTAGCAGCATTCGGTTCCCAGAGCCTGATTAAGGCTTTGATTTTCTCCGCTAAGACTGCCCATGGTAAGGCTTCTTTGGTGACTTTGTCTTCTAACATCTCCGCCGGTAAGATTAAGGCTTCCGCTTTGACCGGCTCCGCCACGTGGCAGGGGATCTCTTCCGGTGATTTCGTAATCGATAAAGTCGTGCATTCTGTGTATAAGAGCACGGCTTTGGCGTCGACGTTGCTGTTGATTACGCCTTCGTCAACGGTGAATTTCTGGCAGGTGAGCTTGAAGTTGAGGCCCGGTACTAAGAGTGAGCCAGCGCCTATTTGTTCCGCTTCCACTGTTGGTTTTAAGACTTCGCCCACAGCTTTCCCCGCGACTAAGAACGTCGGCACGACCGCCTGCGCCGACGCCGCCAGCGCCATCGCGCCGAGCGCCGCCACGGCCAGTAGGCCGAGCAGCTTGGCTCCATGCTTTCTGTAGTTCATCTTGTATTTGTTCCTCTCACTTTGTAGTTACGGCTAGCGGGGAGCATGGCGCTCCCCGCGATGCGAGTATCCCGCCTCGGGAATGCGTGGTCAAATTTTGGGACGGCTTGTTTTCTATCTCCGTGGCCTGCACAGTCCACCAGGGAGATCCTAACCTCAATATAAGGAGACTCCAAGGGTCAGGCCTTTGGCGAGGAACAGTTCCGCGCTGCTGTCGACGAAGACATCCTGACCGCCGTATTTCAGTAAGTCTTCGAAGCCTCTGCTTGCCACTTCTTCACCTAACGCTTCTAAGGTTTTCCTTTCCTTGCATAAGCCTTGAATCTCAGTATCGGTTGATATTAAAAGTTTTTTTTTCTGTATCGGTTTGTGCTTGTTTTAATTGCCAGGCAAAGCACGATGTGTGCGGCTGCTTCCGCAGGCAGCGGCAATACTGTGGTATCGCTAGAAACCAGTGAAGCCATTAAATGCAGCTCCAAAGACTCAATGACATACGGCGCTCAGGCTGTCGTTGCTACCGGCAAAGGAACGCTGTTCCTTGAAGGCGAACACAAAGGCATGACGCTCGGAGTGGCTTTATTCTGAAGATGAGCAAGTGAGCCTTGCGTTGAATGTCTAGGCGACAACCGAACGCAGACCCACATCGTCCACGAGGAGCGGTGTGGGTCTCTCTGCCTAGAACAAGTCTGCCAAGGCCTCGTCGAGATCTTGGTGCTTGAACTGGAAGCCAAGGTCCAGGGCCCGCCTGGGCATGACCCGCTGCCCACCTCGCAGCACTTCGCCGAACTCTTTCCCGTACATTAGATCCACGGTCAATCCCGGTACCGGGACCACCGCTGGCCTCCCCAGCGCCTTGCCGAGCGCCTTCGAGAACACCCTGTTGGTCACCGGGTTCGGCGCCGTCGCGTTGATGACGCCGCTCACCCGCTCGTTCTCCAGCGCCCAGAGCAGGATTCCCACCTCGTCGGCGATGTGGATCCAGGAGACGTACTGGCGCCCGCCGGCGAGTGGGCCGCCGAGGCCGAGCTTGAATGGGGTCAGCTGCGGGCCGAGGAAGCCGCCGCGCGGGTCGAGCACGTGGCCGGTGCGGACGATGACGAGACGTACGCCGGTGCCGTCGACCTCGTGCGCGGCCTTCTCCCACTCGCGCACCACCTCGGCGTCGAAGCCCTCGCCCGGATCGGTCGACTCGTCGACGATCGCCTCGCCCCGGTCGCCGTAAAAGCCGATCGCCGACTGGCTGACCAGCGCCTTGGGCTTGCGCTCCAGCGCTGAGATCGTGCCGACGAGGTTGTGGGTGCCGGTGCGCCGGCTCTCCACGATTCGCTCTTTGGCCTCCGGCGTCCAGCGCTGGTTGATCTTCTCGCCGAGCAGGTGGACGACGCCGTCGACGCCCTCAAAGACGGCCTCGGGCGGCCGTTCCAGGGTTGGCTCCCAGGCGTGCCAGTTGACGCTGGGGTTGGTGCCGCGGGCCCGTTTCGGGTCGCGGGTGAGGCCGACCACGGTGTCGCCGCGGACCAGCAGTGCGTCACAGAGCGCCGCTCCGATGAAGCCGCTGGCGCCGGTGACGAGGATCTTCACTAGCTAGGCGACCTCGACGGTGGAGAAGGTGCCCGTCTCCTCGCTGAGGCGGGCGATTCCCTCGCGCCGGGCCTCCTCGACCACCGCTGCCGCCACCTTTGGCGCCACGTCGCGGTTGAAGACGCTGGGGATGATGTAGTCCTCGGAGAGGTCGTCCTCGGTGACGACTTCGGCGATGCCTTTGGCCGCCGCCATCTTCATCTCCTCGGTGATCCGCGGCGCGCCGGCGTCCAGTGCCCCGCGGAAGACGCCTGGAAAGGCGAGCACGTTGTTGATCTGGTTCGGGTAGTCAGAGCGGCCGGTGGCCATGATCCGCACGTAGGGCGCTGCGTCCTCGGGCATCACCTCGGGGTTGGGGTTGGCCATCGCGAAGACGATCGCGTCGTCATTCATCCTGCCCAGCGACTCGGCCTCGATCAGCCCGGGGCCGGAGAGGCCGATGAACAGGTCCATGCCCTCGATCACCTCGTTGGGCCCGCCGCTCAGCTGGTCGGGATTGGAGTTCTCGGCGTACCAGCGCTTGATCCCGCTCATCTCGCCCGACTCGTAGTCGGGCCGGGAGGTCGAGAGCGCGCCCTGGCGGTCGCAGCCGACGATGTGGGTGACGCCGCAGGCGAGCATCATCTTGGTCACTGCTACCCCGGCGGCGCCCAGTCCCACCATCAGCACGCGCAGCTCGGCGATCGGCTTGCCGACGATCTTCAGCGCGTTGAAGAGCGCCGCCATGGTCACGATCGCGGTGCCGTGCTGGTCGTCGTGGAAGACGGGGATGTCGAGCGACCCCTTCAGCGCGTCCTCGATCTCGAAGCAGCGTGGGGCGGAGATGTCCTCGAGGTTGATGCCGCCGAAGGTCGGCGCGATCAGCTCCACCGCCTTGATGATCTCGCCGGCGTCCTGGGTATCGAGGCAGATCGGGAAGGCGTCGACCTGGGCGAACTCCTTGAACAGCATCGCCTTGCCCTCCATCACCGGCATCGCCGCCTCGGGACCGATGTTGCCGAGGCCGAGGACGGCGCTGCCGTCGGAGACGACCGCGACGGTGTTCTTCTTGATCGTGTACTCGAAGGCCTTGGCGCGGTCGGCGTGGATGTCCTGGCAGACGCGGGCGACGCCGGGCGTGTAGGCCATCGAGAGGTCGTCGCGGGTCTTCAGCGGGTACTTGTTCTCGACCGAGATCTTGCCCCCCCGGTGCATCTGCATCGTGCGGTCGACGTACTCGAGCACGCGCGCGCCGCGGGTCGAGCCGATCGCGCGCAGGATCCGCTCCCAGTGCTCGCGGTCCTGGGCGTCGATCGTAAACTCGCGCACCCGCTTGCCCTCGCCGCCGGCGCCGGGCACGAGGTCGACGCCCTGCAGCTGCCCGCCCGCCTCGGCGATCGCGGCGGTCAGCTTTCCGAGCGGCTCCTGCCGCGCGTCGAGCTCGACGCGGATCGTGACGCTGTATTGGGCGCTGACTGCCATAGGGCAGCTATCGAATCAGATTCGGGCTGACCGCCTGGGCACGGGGTCGCGCGGCGGCCAGGCTCAGCGAACGAAGGCGGTGAGCGCCTCGCTCACCTCTGCGGCGCTGAGCGGCCCGAAGCGGATCGTCCAGGCGCCACCGAGCTCTTGGCGGAACGAGTGTCGGACGTCGGTCTCGCGGAGCGTCGCGACGTGCAGCTCGGCGCGTTCGTAGCCGCTCGCGCCCTGAAACGTGGCGTCGAGCCCGTAGCGCCGTCGTCTATCGGCCAGATTGCCATCCGGTCCGCAACGGGCCCAGCTTGCGTGGGTACCTTGGCGCCCTCCACCCGCTCCCCATCGGTCAGCGATCAGTCAGCCTTGAGCCATCGAGGTTTTCGCATGGCCGGCGGTCAGTCGGTAGAAATAGCGCGCAAATGCGTTGTATGGGCATGCGATCCGACCGAATCGCACCGAGGCTGGGCGTCGTCGCGGCGATCTGTGCAGGGCTGTGTCTAGCCTTCGGGCCAGTTTCCCCCGCGGCCATAGCGGAACCTACGCCCGGCGCGGCAGGTTGGATGTACGAAGCGGGGACGGTGGTGGCGATTGACCTGACGCTGTCCCCTGGCGAAAAAACGAAACTCGAAGCCGAACCGTTCGAATACGTCAAAGGGACGTTCTCGCTGGCGAAAACGGATGGCACGCCCGGCGGCACGGAAACCCCGGTCGTCACCTCGCTACCGGTCGAAATCCGCCTCAAGGGCAACGTCGAAGGCTCCTACCGGGATCTCAGCGGCAAGGCCGCCTTCAAGCTCAAGTTCAAAAAAACGGAAACCTTCCTCGGCCTGCGCAAGATGACGCTCAACAACATGGTCGAGGACCACTCGCTGATTCATGAGACCTTGGCCTACCGGGCTTTCCGGGCCGCCGGTGTGGCCGCCTCGCGCACCGGTTTCGCCTGGGTCCGACTCAACGGCGCCGACTACGGCATCTACCTCAACATCGAGAACCTCGACAAGGTCAATCTGGAACGTTGGTTTGGACCCTTCCAGGAACCGCCGCAGCACCTCTACGAGGGCGAATATGGCGTTGACGTGACCCCTGGCGTCGAAAAACTGCCTCCTGGAGGAGGTGGATATGAAGTCGACGAGGGCGACGACGAACACATCGAAGACCTCGAAGCGCTGGTTGCCGCCGTCAACGCGAGCGACGGTCACGGCTGGTCGGCTTCCGTCGTCTCGGTTGCCGACCTCGAAGAGATGACCCGCATGTGGGCGGTGGAGAAGTACATCGGCCATTGGGATGGATACTCGGGTCGGGTGGCGCCGAAACAGCCCAACAACTACTACCTCTACAGCAGCCCGACCGGCGTCTTTCAGATGTTGCCCTGGGGTACCGACCTGACCTGGATGGAACGGCTCTCCTTCGACGACCCTGGCGGCCTGCTCTTCAACAAGTGCCTGGCGGACCCGGCGTGCAAAGCCCTCTACCTGGGCGAGCTGCGAGCCGTCGGCAACGTCGTCGCCGGCCTCGATCTGAGGGCGTTCGGCGAAAGCACGGCGAAACTGCTCGAACCGTGGGAGAAAGTCGATCCCCGCCTCGAGCATCCCGACTGGATCCCCGGTGAAGTAGCGGACACGCTCGACTTCGTCGCCGACCGTCCGGCTGAACTCGCGGCTTTCCTTGGGCCGGAGGCAGAGCCGCCGCATCCCGGCGCTGTCATCGATTCATTTCCGCCACCACCGGGCCTTTACGTCGGGCACGCGAGGCGCGCAGGTACGGCGCTCATCACCCACCTCTGGCTCCCCGGTCCCGGCATCGTCACGCAGACCGCGACGATGGGGACGCCGAAAGACGCGCGCAACGCCTGCGCGGTCAAAACCTCGGCGGAGAGAAGCGGACCGCTGAAACTGCGGTGCCCTCTCTCCGCGCCGGCGCTGTCCCGCCTGCGAACCCACGCCCTCTCCCTGCGGGTGCAAATGAGCTTCGTTCCCCAGGCCGGCTCCCGCGAATCGCGCACGCGTCGAATCAACCTGGCACGCTTCGACGCTCGATGAAGCGCCTGCTCGCGGTCCTCTCCTTCGTAGCGCTGGCATCGAGTGGGGCGTTTCTCGCCCCTCCGACCGCCAGTGCCGACGTGGTCGGCGCCGCCGGCGCATTCACGCTGCACGGCAGCAACGGCTTCCGGATCGTCGTGCTCGCCTATTCGAGGCGCGCCGACGGCCGTGGGGAGGTTTTGATCTTCGTCGAGCGTCGACATGCCGGGGTGAGCTACTTCGCCCCGGCGAACGTCACCGACGCGCATATCGAGGCGGATCTCGGCGGACTCGGCACGATCGCTGCGCAGTTTGTCCCCAACGGCCACATCGAGGAGGAAGAATCTCCTTGCGAAAACGAACCCACCCAGTTCGAAGCGGGCGCCTATCAAGGCACGATCGAGTTCCGCGGCGAGGAGGCCTACACGGAGGCGAGCGCAACGCGGGTGAGGGCTGAAATCAAGCCCTTTCTCGCATTCGGCTGTTTCGGGCCCGGCGAAAGCGAAACAATCGGTCCTGGGCTGCCCGGAGCTGGCTTGAAGGTCAGATCTGCCGCCCGCAACCTGGTCCTGCAAGTCAACGAGAACAGGCCCGGCGCTCGGGTCACCTATCGGGCCGAGATGCATGAGCGCCGCGGCAAGATCGCGATCGTCCGGAGCGTCGAGGGCGCGGCCCGCAGCGGAGCATTCGTCTTCAGTCATGACCTTGCCACGGCGACGCTGTCTCCCCCCGCACCTTTCTCCGGCACGGGCTCGTTCGACCGCAACGCCGCTCCACCGAACCGGTGGAGCGGGTCCCTGGCGATCGACTTCCCGGGCAGATCGCACGTTCCCCTGTCCGGCCCCGGCATCAAAGCCACCCTGGTCCCCGCCCGGCACACGATCGAATAGCTGCCGGGAGCGGTGGACTCAGCGCGCGGGACGTGCGAGACGCCCTCGGGCTCGCCTCATAGAGTTGCGGCGATGGCGGAGAACGAGCACGAGCTCTTTCTGATCGACGGCAACTCGCTCGCCTACCGGGCGTTCTTCGCGCTGCCGGAGTCGATCGGGACCAGCGACGGGAGGCCCACCAACGCGATCTACGGGCTCGCCTCGATGCTGGTCAAGGTCATCGACGAGCACGCGCCGGCGGGGGTGGTGGTCGCCTGGGACGCGGGGATGTCGGGACGGGAGGTCACCTACGACCTCTACAAGGCCCAGCGCAAACCGCGACCGGACCTGCTGCGCGAGCAGTGGCCACACCTGATGCCGCTGGTCGAGGCCTTCGGCTACACCAACGTCAAGGTCGAGGGCTACGAGGCGGACGACGTGATCGCCTCTTTGACCCGCCAGGCGCGCGAGCAGGGCATCCCGGTGATGGTCGTGACCGGCGACCGCGACGCCTACCAGCTGGTCGGCGAGGGGGTGCGGGTGATGAGCACCTCGCGCGGCATCACCGAGACCAAGGTCTACGACGAGGACGCCGTGATCGAGCGCTACGGCGTGCAGCCGGAGCGGATCACCGACCTAATGGGCCTGCGCGGCGACACCTCCGACAACATCCCCGGCGTTCCGGGGATCGGCGAGAAGACCGCGACACAGCTTCTGCAGCGGTTCGGCGACCTAGAGGGAGTGCTCGGCGCCGTCGAGGAGATCTCCGGCGCCAAGCGCAAGCAGAACCTGGTCGAGCACGCCGACGACGCCCGCATGTCGAAGCAGCTGGCGACCCTGCAGTACGACATCGAGACCGGGGTGGACCTCGACGCCGTGATGTCCTCGCGCCCGGACCGCGGCGTCCTGCGCGATTTCATGCGCGAGTTCGAGCTGCGCGCGGTGATGGAGCGGCTCGAAGAAGCGCTGCCCGAGGGCGAGGCGGTGCCCGGGCGCAGGGTCGAGCAGGAGCTCAGCGTCGAGGCGGCCGAGGGGACGCCGGCCGACCTGGGCGAGGGAGCGGCAGCCTTGGGGATCGCCGGCGAGACTTGGGCCGCCAGCGACGGCGAGCGAATCGTCACCGGCAGCTCGACCCTCGACGAGCTCGCGGTCGCGCTGGACGGGCGAGCCGTGGTCGCCCACGACGCCAAGTCGCTCGGCGGCGGCCGTCACGGCCTGCTCGCCGCGGCTGCCCGCGAGGGCGTCGAGCTGGCGCTCGACCACGACACGATGCTTGCCGCCTATCTGCTCGAGCCCCAGCGCCGCACCTACGACCTCACCGAGCTCGCCGCGGATGCCGGGATCGGCATCGCCGCCGGGGCCGCCCCCGCAAAGGAGGGGGAGGACGATGGCCAACTCTCGCTCGAGGGTGACGCCGAGGGCGAGGCCAGTCTGGACCCCGCCGAGGAAGCGCGCCTCGTCGCCGCCCTCGCCGAAGCGCAGCGCCCGCGCATCGATGAGCTCGGCCTGGAGAAACTGCTGCGCGAGGTCGAGCTGCCGCTGGTCCACGTGCTCGCCGCGATGGAGCGCGAGGGGCTGAAGCTCGACGCCGAGCGCCTGGCCGAGGTGGGCGCCGGCTTCGGCGAGCGCATCGCCACCCTGGAGGTGGAGATCTTCGAGCTGGCCGAGGAGGAGTTCACGATCGGCTCGCCGCAGCAGGTGGGTCGCATCCTCTTCGAGAAGCTCGAGCTGACCCGCAAGCGGCGCGGCAAAACGGGCTACTCGACCGATGCCCGCGTGCTCGCCCAGATCCGCGAGGAGCACCCGATCGTCGAGAAGATCGAGTCCTGGCGCGAGCTGACCAAGCTGAAGAACACCTACCTCGACTCGCTGCCCGACCTGATCGATCCCGAGACCGGCCGTGTCCACACCACCTTCAACCAGGCGGCGACCACGACCGGGCGCCTCTCCAGCACCAACCCGAACCTGCAGAACATCCCGATCCGCACCGAGATCGGCCGCCCGGTGCGGGCCTGCTTCGTCGCCGAGGAGGGGGACCGGCTGCTCTCCGCCGACTACAGCCAGGTCGAGCTGCGCGTGCTCGCCCACGTTGCCGAGGAGGAGGTGCTGAAGGAGATCTTCCGCGCCGGCGACGACGTGCACGCGGCGACCGCCGCCGAGGTATTCGACATCTCCCGCGAGGACGTCGACGTCGGCCAGCGCTCGAAGGCGAAGATGGTCAACTTCGGCATCGTCTACGGCCTCACCGGCTTCGGTCTCGCCGACCGGCTCAACATCCCGCGCAAAGAGGGCGAGGAATTCGTCTCGCGCTATCTGGAGCGCTTCCCGGCGGTGCGCGCCTTCCGCGAGCAGGTGGTGGAGCGAGCACAGGAGGAGGGCTACGTGACGACGCTGCTCGGCCGCCGCCGCGCGATCCCGGAGCTGCGCTCGGGCAACCCCAACACGCGCCGGCTCGGCGAGCGCCTCGCCGTCAACACGGTGATCCAGGGCACCGCCGCGGACATCATCAAGATCGCGATGGTGCGCTGCCAGCGAGCGCTGCGCGAGGCCGGCACGCGGACCCGGCTCGTCCTGCAGATCCACGACGAGCTGCTCTTCGAGGGCCCGCCGGAGGAGATGGACGGCGCGGTCGAGCTGGTGCGGCGCGAGATGTGCGCCGCCTACCAGCTCGATCCAGCGCTCGAGGTCGACGTTGGCGTCGGTGCCGACTGGCTCGACGCCAAGTAGCCGGTCCTCAGTCCGCCAGCTCGACCTCCTCGAAGGTGGCGGCACCATGCTCCAGCTCGAGCTCGGCCTCCTCCACGGTCGCGCCCGGGATCAGGTCCGCGATCGTGCAGTTGGCGCCGGTTCCGTTGTCGTCATGGCCGCTTGGGCCGGGGCCGGAATTGTCACCGTGGTCGTCCCCCGGCTCGTCGCCATGGCCGCCGTGATCGTCTCCGGACTCTTCCTCACCCTGGCGAGAATGCATTGAGATGTCCGGCTCGTGCTCGTCCTCGCACTTGATCCGGGTTTGCTCGGTGACCAGGCCGCCGACCGTGTCGCCGCCGAAGAGGCCGATCACGAGGCGACCGGTCGTGGCGTCGAAGGACTGGATCGTGCCGGCGTTCTCGTTGCCGTCGACGATCCCGTCGTCGTCGCTGTCGCGATCGCGCGGCGAGTCTCCGGTGAGGAACTCGGCGCGGTTGCGCAGGTGATCGCGGTCCTGATCGCGGCCCGCCTGGTTGACCTTGGTCGAGAGGTGGTGGCGATGCTCCCAGCGATCGGGAATGCGGTCGTGGTTGCGGTCCTTGGCCGCCGCGGCGCCGGGCAGCGCGATCAGCGCCAGCACCCCCACCGCAACCAGCGCCAGGGCCGCGCGGGCCGGTCCTGCCTGCGAGCGGATCATGGTTCCTCCTTTGTCGGTGAAAGATGCACTCGCTTCCACAACCCGTGGAATGCGCCAGGATCACGCGGGCGTTCAGCCGCCCTCGCCGGAACCGGAGCCAGATCCCGAACCCGAGCTGCCGGAGCCCGATCCGCTGCTCGAACCCGAACCGCCGCCGTCTGTCTCCGGCGGCGCGATAGTTTCGCCCGACTCCGACCCGCCGTCGCTGGATATGACGCTGGGGGTGGGGCCAGAGCCGCTCTCGCCGGACCCGCCCCCGCTCGATCCCCCACCGCCGTCGGATCCCGAGTTACCGCCGTGCGAGCCGTCGCTCCCGCCCCCGGGGCCTGGGCCGCCACCGCCGCTGTGGTGGTGCCCGCCACGATCGCCGCTTGGCTCCGGCTCGGCGCCGGAATGACCCTCGCCGCTCGCACCGGTGCCGCCCCGATCCTCACCGGGCTCGGCGCCACGCCCGCCGTGATCGTCGCCAGGCTCGCGGCCGTGACTGCGCCCGCCGTCCCGCCCGTGTCCCCGGCTGCCGCCGTCGTCACCCGTCCCGTCCTTGCCGTGTCCGGCTTCGCCAGCTCTCCGGCCATTGGAGTCGTCAATCGGGAGTGCGGTCGCGGCCCCGGTCTGGGACGACTCGGCGGTGCTCTGAGACGACCCCGCGGCGACCGCCTGCTCTCCGCCGCTGGAACGACGGTGATTGTCGTGCAGCGCCACGCCCGCCCCGACGGCTCCGGCGACGAGGGCGGTTGCCGTGATCGCCTTAAGCGCGACGCCGGCGCCGGCCGCTCCGCCCGCCCCGACGGCTCCGGCACCGGCGGCGACCTCGGCGCCGCCACCAGCGGCGAGGGCTGCGAGGAGTCCCTTCAGCAGCGGCAGTGGCAGCAGCATCCCCAAACCGTCGCGCAGCGCCCGCCGGGCGCGGTAGATCGCTTGGCGTGCCGCACCGCCGCTCATCCCCAGCGCCGCGGCGATCTCGTCGTGGCTGAGGCCTTCCAGCTCGCGCATCACGATCGCCGCCCGCTGGGACTCGGGCAGCGCCCGCAGCCGCTCCATCAGGTCGGTCAGTTCTTCGCGGCGCTCCAGCGCCTCGGCCGGGCTGCCGCCCGCCGCGATCGTCTCCGCCAGCTCGGCCGCGCTCGGCGGGCTGTCGCGCAGGTCGTTGAGCGCGGTATTGCGGACTATGCGAAACAGCCAGGGCCGCAGCTCGATCTCGTCGCCGCCGCGGCGCAGCGCCAGCAGCGCCTTGGAGAAGGCGTCCTGGGTGACGTCCTCGGCGTGGCCGCCGACGATCGCCGCGGCATAGCGGGTCAGCGGCTTCCCGTAGCGCCGCACGATCTCCTCGAAGGCAGCCTCGTAGCCCTCGCGCACGAGCGCGACGAGGCGCCGGTCCGGCTGCGCGCGCAGGGCCGGGCCAAGGACGAAACGGGCGGCAAATCCCTCAGCTGGCGGTGTCATCTGCGGTGGTCTCTGATCGGCTTACTGATATGACAGCGAAGTGGTTCAGCAACGGCACGCCGGTTACCGACTCAACACATGATCGAGACGAGAATCACGCCCGCACCGAATCGGAGCCATGGATAGGGGCCTCGCGGTCATCCTCACGGCCGCGGCCGGCGGGCTGATCGCGTTGCAGGCGCCGATCAATGCCGGGCTGGGCCGTGCGACCGGCAGCCTGCCGGCGGCGCTCATCTCGTTCGTCGTCGGCACGGTGGCGTTGGCCGCGATCGTCGTGCTCAGCGGCAAGGCGGGAGGATTGAGCTCGACCTTCGACGTCAGCTGGTACTACCTGCTCGGCGGGCTGCTGGGCGCCGTCTACGTCGCCAACGCCCTGATCGCCGTCACCGCGATCGGCGCGGGGGGAGTGGCCGCGGCGACGATCACGGGACAGCTCACCTTCTCGGTCGCGATCGACCGCTTCGGGCTATTTGGACTCGACCAGGTCGCGCTCAGCCCCGCGCGAGTGATCGGCGTCGTCCTGCTGCTTGCCGGCACCGTCCTGGTCGTTCGCTGACGCGAGCGCGAACTCGGGCGGCGCGATCCGCAGGTAGTGGCCGAAGGACCAGTCGATGAAGCGCTTGGCGCCGAGCAGGCGTACTAGCGGGCCGAGCAGGCGCGGCGGGATCCTCGGCACCAGCTTCTGCACGCGCAGCATCCAGCGGAACTTCCACTCGTGCGAGTCGTTGAACTCGGCGTAGCGGGCGGCGGCGGCCTCACGGTCCTGCCAGCCGTCGACGACGCCGCGCAGCTCGCGGCCGAGTGCGATCCCGAAGTAGAGCGCGGTGCGGATGCCCTCGGCGCTCAGCGGCAGGCAGTGTCCCGCCGAGTCGCCGGCGAAGAAGACGCCGCCCTCGGTGCCCTTGCGGAGCTTGTGCGGGATCCAGTTGCCTTGGTAGCGGACGCGCTCCGAGCCGAGGTCTTCGGCGAGCAGCTCGGTCGTCTCCCGGACGTGGAAGCGCGGGTCGAAGGAGCCGACGCCGATGCGCAGCTCGTCGCGGGCCGGGAAGCTCCAGCCGTAGCCGGCGGGCACGTAGCGGCGGTCGATCCAGACCTCGAGGTCCTCGCCCGAGCCCTCCGGGTGCACCTCGAGCCCCCGCGAGAGCGGGGCATCGGGCGGCTGGAAGCCGTCGCCGCGGGCCAGAACGCGGCGCCAGCCGAGCGCGTCGACGACGAGCGGGGCGGAGATCGTGCCGCGGTCGGTCTCGATCGCGATCGCGCCGTCGCCGTTCGGCGACCCCGCGCGGCCGTTGACCTTGGCCGTCTCGAAGGTCGCGTCGCAGTCGCGCCAGAGCAGCTCGCAGAGTTCGCGGTAGTCGAAGGTGGAGAAGGTGAAGGGGAGGCGGAAGCGGGCATCGCCATGGGGTGTGTGCATCAGCAGGGAGTCGAAGCGCTGGCGCTCGGACTCCATCAGCCCCATCGCCCGCATCCACTCGGTCGGGATGCCGCAGGCCGAGGTCTGGCGCTCGCCGATCTCGTAGCGGTCGATCACCAGCACGTCCGCCCCCGACCCCGCCAGCTCCCGCGCCACGGCGAGCCCGGCGAAGCTCGCCCCGCAGATCAGCACGTCGCGGCTGCCGTCGAGCGGCGTGCGCTCGTCGCCGCGTTTGGTCGCCCGGATCGGCACCCCTGCAGCGTATCTGGACCGGCACCCCCGGACGCGGCGGGGCCAGTCGCGAGATCGCCGGTCATGACTAGCGCGACTGGCCCCGAGCAGAGGAGGTGACGGCTTGATTTCTGCAATTATCTGCCGCTGTGTCCGTGACCGATACGACCATTACCCCAGCTTCCGACGCTCCCGCCGGTACGCCCGTCGAGGGCTCCGGGGGCTTGCTGCTCGAAGTGGACGGCAAGGTCGTGCCCAACTACGCGGCGACGATGGTCTCCTTCGAGGAGGGCGATGTCGTCAAAGGCCGCGTCGTGCGGATCGACAAGGACGAGGTCCTGGTCGACATCGGCTACAAGTCCGAGGGGGTCATTCCCTCGCACGAGCTCTCGATCCGCAAGTCGGTCAATCCGGCCGACGAGGTCGAGCAGGGCGAGGAGATCGACGCCCTCGTCCTCACCAAGGAAGACTCCGACGGCCGCCTCGTCCTCTCCAAGAAGCGCGCCCGCTTCGAGAAGGCCTGGCGCCGGATCGAGGCCGCGGCCGAGTCGGGCGAACCGGTCGAAGGCAACGTGATCGAGGTGGTCAAGGGCGGCCTCATCCTCGACCTCGGCGTGCGCGGCTTCCTGCCAGCCTCGCTGGTCGACATCCGCCGCGTCCACAACCTCGACGAGTTCATGAGCCAGACGCTCGAGTGCAAAGTGATCGAGCTCAACCGCAGCCGCAACAACGTCGTGCTCTCGCGGCGCGCTGTGCTCGAGGAAGAGCGCAAGGAGGTCCGCGAGCAGATCCTCGGCCGGCTCGAGCCGGGCCAGGTGGTCGAAGGCAAGATCTCCAACATCGTCGACTTCGGCGCCTTCGTCGACCTCGACGGCATCGACGGCCTGATCCACATCTCCGAGCTTTCCTGGAGCCACGTCAACCACCCCTCCGAGGTGGTGGCGATCGGCGACACCGTGCGGATCAAGGTGCTCGACATCGACCGCGACCGCCAGCGCATCTCACTTGGTCTGAAGCAGACCCAGGAGGATCCGTGGCAGCGCGTAATCAGCGCCCACCGGCCCGGCGACGTGCTGGATGGCACCGTGACCAAGGTCGTCGCCTTCGGCGCCTTCGTCGAGATCCTGCCGGGGGTCGAGGGCCTGGTCCACATCTCCGAGCTCGCCGACCACCATGTCGAGAGCCCCAGCGAGGTGGTCGAGCCGGGCGCCACGCTCAACGTCAAGATCCTCGAGATCGACGAGGAGCGCAGGCGGCTCTCGCTCAGCATCAAGCAGGTCGAGGAGCAGAAAATGCCGATGCAGGGGCTGGGGGAGCAGATTCAGGAGGCCAGCGGCAACGGCGAAGCGCCTGGGGTTGCGGAGGAATCGACTGAGGCTTCAGAGGTATCGGCGGCGAGTCCCGACGCGGAGTCGGAGGGGCCTGCGGGCGGGGGCGAGGCCTCCGTTCTCGGCCCCCCCGACTCCACGCCACCCGCCGAGGAGGCGCCTGAGTCCTCCGAGGCTCCGGCCGCGGAAGCTGAAGCTCTGGCCGCGGAGATAGAGGAGCCCTCCGCTGAGGAGGCTCCGGCTCCTGAGGTTGAGGAGCCTGCTGCCGAGGCGGCAGAGCCCGCTGTCGCGGAGGAGCCTGAGGAGCCTGAAGCTGAGAACGCGCCAGCTGAGGAGCCTGCTGCAGAAGCTGAACCTGAGGCTGCGGCCGAGGAGCCCGCTGCTGACGAGGCTGCTCCTGAGGTTGAGGAGCCTGTGGCGGAGGCTGGGCCCGCCGAGGAATCTTCCGATTCCTGAGGCCCTATCCCGGTAGGGGTGGAACGTCTTGTACTTTTTCGGCGGGCGAATCTCGGACGGCCCCTACCGATCCACCGAAAAAGTTAAGTGGAACCCCTACCGGGATAGGGCCTGAGGAGCCGTGCCGCTGACGATCGGATTGACCGGTGGGATCGCGGCCGGGAAGTCTGAGTCTCTCGCTGCATTTGAGCGGCTTGGCGCAGCGACGATCTCTAGCGATGCAGTTGTTCACGAGTTGCTCGATTCCGAGCCGTTGCTGAGCAGGCTGACCGAGCGCTGGGGCACCGAGATCGCGCCCGATGGGCGCGTCGACCGCACCAAGATCGGCGAAATCGTGTTTGCCGATCCAGAGCAGTTGAAGTGGCTGGAGGCGCAGATCCACCCGCTGGTCGGCGAGCGGATCGGCAGCTGGCTCGCTTCGTTGGACACCGAGGTCCGGGTCGCCGTGGTCGAGGTGCCGCTGCTCTTCGAGTCCGAGATGGAGTCCGTCTTCGACACCACCGTCGCCGTCGTCACCTCCGACGAGGTGCGCCGCGCCCGCGCCGAGGCTCGCGGCCACGCCCTGGTCGGCGAGCGCGAGGCGCGCCAGCTCGCCCAGGAGGAGAAGGCGGCACGCGCCGAGCACGTGATCGAGAACGACGGAACGCTCGAGGATCTCGAGCGGCGCTTGTCCGCTCTCATCGCGAAGCTGGAGGGATGAACGCGGGGCGAAAGCGCCTGGTTAGGAGACGGAGAAGGAGGCGCCTGGCGATTGGCGCGGGGGTGGTGGCCGCCGGTATCGTCGCCGGCGTGTTGCTGGCGGGGACAGTGGACAAGGCGATTCAGGAGCTCACGCTGCCCCTGCGCCACGAGGACGTGATCCGCCAGCAGTCGCGCGAGAAGAACGTCGACGCGGCGCTGATCGCGGCGGTGATCTACTCGGAGTCGAAGTTCAGCGACAGCACCTCGAGCGCCGGCGCCCGTGGCCTGATGCAGATCACACCGGAAGCGGCCAACGAAATCGAGCGCCACAGCGGCGGCACGACCTTCGACCTGAAGGACCTCTCCGACCCTGAAATCAACATCCGCTACGGCACCTTCCTTCTGCGCGAACTGCTCGATCGCTACGACGGCGACGTCGTCGCGGCACTCGCCGCCTATAACGCCGGCCCGGGCAACGCCGACGAGTGGGGCGGCAGTGAGCTGCAAGTCGAGGGGATCCCCTTCCCGGAAACCCGTGCCTACGTCGAAGAGGTGCTCGACAAGCAGCGTGCCTACCGCGACAAGTACGCGAGGGAGCTCGGGTACCGGTGAGCGAGGCGCCGAGGCCCCGCGTTGCCGCGCTGGCGCTCGCCGTCGGCCTGGTCCTGGCCGACTCCTCGATCGTCGTCCTTGCCCTGCCGCAGATCTACCGCGAGCTCGACACCAGCGTTGCCGGCGTTACTTGGGTGCTGGTCTCCTTCAACCTGGTGATGGCGCTGGCGGCGCTGCCCTCGGCGCACCTGGCGCGCCGGGTCGGTCCGGGGCGGACCGCGGCCGTCGGGCTCGCGGTCTTCGCCGGCGCCGGCCTCGCCTGCGGCATCGCCGATCAGCTCAGCACGCTGATCGCGGCGCGCTGCGTGCAGGCGCTCGGCGGCGCCGCGGCGGTGACCGCGGTGCTTGAGCTGTTGCCGGCGACGGTCGGCTCCGAGCAGCGTGCCGCCGGCCTCTGGGCGCTGGCGGGGGCGACGGGAGCGGCGCTGGGGCCGGCGATCGGCGGGCTACTCACCGAGCTCGTCTCCTGGCAATCGATCTTCCTGATCCAGGTGCCGATCGCCCTCGCGGCGGCGGTGCCGATCCTCGCCGTCGCCAGGCACGAGGCGGCGACAGGCGTGCTCTCCGCTGAGCTACGCGACACCGGCCGCCCGCATATCTCGGCCAACATCGCCCTGGCGATGGTCTCTGCGGCGATCGCCGGGGCGCTCTTCCTGCTCGTTCTGCTGCTGATCGAAGGTTGGCGCCTCAGTCCGATTGGCGCCGCGATCGTGGTCAGCGTGATGCCGCTCGCGGCCCTGCTTGGCGAGCGCCTCGGGCGCGGGGTGCCGAGCGCGCGGGCGCGCGCGGCGGCGGGGGCGATCCTCGTCTCCGGCGGGCTTGGCGGCTTGGCGCTGCTGCCCAAGGCCGAGGTGGCGCTGACGCTGCCGCCGCAGGTCCTGGTCGGGATCGGCCTCGCGCTGGTGCTCTCGGCCCTGACCGAGACCGCCCTCAGCGGCCGCGCCCCGCAGGCGATCCACGGCGGCTGGACGATCTCCGCCCGCCACGCCGGCGTCGTCATCGGCCTGCTGGCTCTGACCCCGGTCTTCACCCACGACATCGCCGAACAGCGCCAGGACGCGATCGATGCCGGCACCGCAGTGATCCTCGACTCGCGCGTGCCGCCGCTGACCAAGATCGACCTGGCGCGGAAGATCGAGAGCCGGCTGGAAGAAGAGAAGGGCAAGGTGCCGACGATCGGCCCGGCCTTCGATCCGCTGCCCGAGGACCCCGGAGAACGCGAGGCGGTCGTGCAGCTCCGGGACGAACTGCAGGACCAGCTCAACCGCGGCGCCACCCACGCATTCAGTCCCTCCTTCGGCATCGCCGCCCTGATCGGACTGCTGGCGCTGCTGCCGATCGGCCTGGCGCGGAGGGTGGAGCTGTGAGCTCTCCAGTTTGCGGAACGGAGTGGGGGGTGGTGAGTTGAACGCCTCGCGCGGGGGGCAGTGGCTGGTCGGCGGGGCGATAGTCGCCGCCCTCGCCCTCGTCGGCATCTATCTCGCGGCGGGGGGCTCCTCCTACACGCCGGCCAAGACCCAGGATCCGTGCAAACACCGCGCCTGGCGCAGCCCGGAAGGCCTGCAGGAGATCGCGCAGCAGTTCACGCTCTCGGCGCTCGACGGCGCCGCCTGCGAGCTCGGCGTCAGTCGCGAGACGCTGGCGCGGGCGCTGGCCACGCCGGAGGGGCGCGAACGCTTCACCAGGCGCTACAAGATCGACGACGCCGAGCTGGCCAGGGCGGTGCGCGCCGGGCTGCTGCGCGCGGTCAACGACGCCGAAGACGCCGGTGCGCTCAGCCCGCTCCTCGCTTCGCCGCTGCGCCAAACGCTGCGGAGCATCCCCCTCGATGAAGCGATCGAACTGCTCAACAACGCCGAAAGCCTGCTCGGAAACGTCCAGAGCTTCCTCGACCCGGTCGAAGGCCTGCTTGAACAGTTCCTGCCCTGAGGGCCCAGCCCCTACTTTTTGATCTGGAATTTGCGCTTGCCCGGCAGCCAGGCGACGCCTTCGCAAAGCTGTTCAGGCGTCGTGTCGAGCGAGCCTGCCAGCTTCACGATCGTGCCCAGGCGCGGCTCGCGGCCGCCCCGCTCGAGCAGGGAGATCTCGGTGCGATGTAGGTCGCAGCGAAAGCCCAGCTCCTCCTGCGAGATGCCCTTCTTCTTGCGCGCTTTACGCAGATTAATTGCGAAACGTTCGCGTGGTTTCATCGGGCAATTCTCTGTCTGCTTAGACAGAAGCGCTACAGCCAAAACACCTACTTACAAAACGGCACGTTTATACACGGATCGATCGCGAATTGCACCGGCCAGACGGTACGTATCGTTTCGCGTTCGCGAACGTTCCGTTTCTCAGTCGCGCGTTGCGCGCCAGACCCAGAGCATCGCCAGCGGCTGCAGCGGCAGCCGTGCCCAGAGCGCCCAGCGCGGGATCCGGTTCAGGTCGAGCCCCCGCACCTGCTCGGGGTTGACCGCCATATGGACGTTGGCGGGGAAGACGAGCGCGAGCAGCGCCAGCAGCCACCAGCGGGCGAAGCGCCGGCTCGAAGGCGCGACCACCGCGGCACCGCCGGCGATCTCGGCCAGGCCGCTGACGATGACCGCCTCTTTGTGACGCGGCAGCGAGGGCGGCATGATCGATTCGTAGCTTCGCGGGATGACGAAGTGCATCGTGCCGGCGAAGGCGAAGAAACCGGCGAGGGCCTTCTGGGAGCGCGTCATCGGTGGGGCAGGCTAGCGCGTGGCGACTTGCCGGTGCCATGCCGGGGGGAAAGTCGCCACGCTAAGGTCAGCCGGTGCCCGAGTTCGAGCTCAACCCCGCCTACACGCCGACCGCCGACCAGCCGAAGGCGATCGCCGGGTTGGCCGAGGGGCTGGGGGAGGGCGATCGTTTCCAGACGCTGCTCGGTGCAACCGGAACTGGCAAGACCTTCACGATGGCGGCGACGATCGCGGCGGTGCAGCGTCCCTCGCTGGTGATCGCCCACAACAAGACGTTGGCGGCGCAGCTCTGCAACGAGTTCCGCGAGTTCTTCCCCGACAACGCGGTCGAGTACTTCGTCTCCTACTACGACTACTACCAGCCCGAGGCCTACGTCCCCGCCCAGGACCTCTACATCGAGAAGGACTCCTCGATCAACGACGAGATCGACCGCCTGCGCCACGCCGCCACCGCGGCGCTGTTCGCCCGCCGCGACGTGATCATCGTCGCCTCCGTCTCCTGCATCTACGGGATCGGCTCGCCCCAGGTCTACAACGAAAAAATGCAGCTGTTCAAAGTCGGCGAGGAAATCGATCGCGATGAGGTGCTGCGCAAGCTGGTCAAGATGCAGTACCAGCGCAACGACTCGGTGCTGGGGCGCGGCAGCTTCCGCGTGCGCGGCGAGGTGCTGGAGATCATGCCCTCCTACGCCGAGTCCGCCTACCGGATCTCGCTCTTCGGTGACGAGATCGAGGGCGTGCAGCACTTCGACCCGCTGACCGGTGAGATCCTCGACACGATCGACCACGTCTCGGTCTGGCCCGCCTCCCATTACGTGACCAGGGACGAGACGCTGGAGCGCGCGGTCGAGGAAATCCGCGCCGAACTCAACGCGCGGACCGCCGAGCTGGAGGGGGAAGGCAAGCAGCTGGAGGCGCACCGGCTGCGCCAGCGCACCGCCTACGACATCGAGATGCTGAAAGAGCTCGGTTTCACCTCGGGGATCGAGAACTACTCGCGCATCCTCGACGGGCGGCCGGAGGGCAGCCCGCCGCACACCCTGATCGACTACTTCCCCGACGACTTCGTCGTCTTCGTCGACGAGTCCCACCAGACCGTGCCGCAGATTGGCGGCATGTATGAGGGGGATCGATCGCGCAAGCAGACGCTGGTCGACTACGGCTTCCGCCTGCCCTCGGCGATCGACAACCGGCCGCTCAAATTCCAGGAGTTCCTCGACCGGGTGCCGCAGCTGGTGATGGTCTCGGCGACGCCGGGGCCCTTCGAGCGGACCGAATCGACGCGGATCGTCGAGCAGATCGTGCGCCCGACCGGGATCGTCGATCCCGAGATCGAGCTGCGGGCGACGCGCAACCAGATCGACGACCTGATGAACGAGATCAAGGTCGTCGCCGAGACCGGCGACCGGGTCCTGGTCACCACCCTGACCAAGAAGATGGCCGAGGACCTGACCAACTACCTGCTCGAGTACGGCGTGCGAGTGCGTTACCTGCACTCCGAGATCGACACGCTGGAACGGATCCAGATCGTCCGCGACCTGCGGCTCGGCGAGTACGACGTGCTGGTCGGGGTCAACCTGCTGCGCGAGGGTCTCGACCTGCCCGAGGTCTCCCTGGTGGCGATTCTCGACGCCGACAAGGAGGGCTTCCTGCGCGGTGAGACCAGCCTCGTGCAGACGATCGGGCGGGCGGCGCGCAACGTCAACGGGCGGGTGCTGATGTACGCGGACAAGGAGACGGACGCGATGCGGGCGGCGATGCGCGAGACTGACCGCCGTCGCGCGATCCAGGTTGCCTACAACGAAGAGCACGGGATCACGCCGGAGACGGTGCGCAAGGGCATCTCCGAGATGAGCGAGTTCCTGGCGATGGAGGACCGGGCGCCGCGCAAGCGCCGCGGCAAGCGCGCCGCCGAGTTCGCCGACCCGGCCGAGCTCGAGCGCACGATCGTCTCGCTCGAGGAGGAGATGCTCGCCGCCGCCGACGACCTGCGCTTCGAGGAGGCGGCGCGGCTGCGCGACGAGCTGAAGGAGCTGCGCCGCGATCTCGATGGGATGCGGGCGGGGGCGTAGGGCCGATCCCGGTAGGGGTTCCGCTTAACTTTTTCGGTGCAACGGATGCCGCTGGCGCCTCGAGGTTGCGCCGAAAAAGTACAAGACGCTCCACCCCTACCGGGATCGGCCCTTTCATCCGTTCGTGAGAGCATCGAGTTCATGACGATCTGTGAGGAGATCGGTGCCTGGGCAGCTGGGTTGAAGACCGGTGACCTGCCGGCGAGCGTGCGCGAGAGGGCCGAGCTGCAGGCGCTGTGCGTCGCCGCCGGTCGTGCGGCCGGAGAAAGCGCCGCCGCGCCCTTTGCGGCCGTCGCGCCGGACGGTCCGGTGGGGGAGGTCTACCGCTCGGCGGTCGCCTCGATCGCCCAGGACTGGGACGACTACCTCTTCATGGGGCACACCGGGCACTCGGCGGTGCCTGCCGCGGCGGCGTTCGCGCCTGACGCCGAGCGCGCGCTGCTCGCTCAGGTCGCCGCCAACGAGGTGGCGGGCCGGCTCGGGGCCGCGCTCTTCCTCGGGCCGCACAACGGCCAGTTCTGGGCCTCGATCCACTGTGCCTCGGCCGCGGTCGCCGCCTCGCTCGGGCTCGGGCTGGACGCCGAGGCGACTTCGCACGCCCTGGCGATCGCCCTCTACCAGCCGCCCTACGGGATGTGGCCCGGCTTCATGGGACCGCAGAGCAAGCTGCTGACCGCGGCCGAGCCGGCGGCGGTCGGGGCGAGGGCCGCGCTGCTGGCAGCCGAGGGCGTCACCGGCGCGCTCGACGTGATCGAGCACCCACGCGGCGTCCTCGCCAGCCTCTCCTTTGCGCCGCGCCCGGACATGTTCGGCGCCTGGGGGGAGGTCTGGCTCACCGACACCCTCGCCTACAAGCGGCTGCCGGGCTGCGCCTACCTGCAGTCGGTGGGCGAGGCGGCGCTCGCCGCGGACGTTGCAGCCGACGAGGTCGCGGGCGTCGAGGTCGAGGCGGGTTGGCTCACCTGCGAGATGGAGGAGCTGGGACGCGGCATCGATCTGACGCCGGTTCGGGTCAATTTCTCAGCGGCACTCACCACGGCGATCGCCCTGCTGGCGGGCAGGTTCACCCCGGCGGAGCTGGAACCGGCGTGGCTGGCGGAGAACGAGCCACGGATTCGTGAGCTGGCGTCCCGTGTGCGGGTCGTCCACGACCCCGGTCTCACCGCGCGGACGCTGCGGGGCACGCTCGAGGCCGGAGCCTCGCCGGACCTCGGCCTGCGCGACTTGCTGCGGATCCGCCGTCGCCTCGGCGACGCCAACATGGACGAGGCCAATCCCGGCCCCGCCGTCCTCCGCGCCCTGGCGGCCGACGCCGGTCTGCGGCGTCATCTGGGCCGCAGCCTTCGCGACCGCTTCGGCGGGACGGCCACCGGTGGCGGCATCGAGCAGCTCGATACGGCGATGCTGCGGATGACCTTCCCGAGCCGCCTGCGAATCCGCCTGCGCGATGGCTCGACTCGCGTCGTCGAGGGCAGCGAGCCAGGCTCCTGCGGGCGTCCGCTCGCCGAGCAGCGCGCCGTGGTCGAGGAGCGCCTCGCGGTCGCCCGGGTCGCTGTCGCTTCTACCGCCTCCTAGGCCAGGACCTTGGCGGCCTTGGCGCTGTCGGCGTAGAACTCGCCGCGCACGATCTTGCCGTCGGCGAACTTCATCAGATGGGCAAAGGGCGCCTCGAAGCTGTCGCCGTCGTGGGCTGCTCGCTGCGTTCCCCTCACCACCACCCACTCGCCGGCGTCGATGAACTCCTCTGGCTCGACGCTGAAGGACGACCAGTAGTTGGGGATCTGGGTGAAGTTGCCGAGAATCGCGTCGCGGCCCTCGGTTTCGCCCCCGAGGGGCAGCTCGTCGGACGTGAGCCAGGTGCTGTCCTCGGAGAGCATTTCGCTCAGCGCTTCCAGGTCACCACGGCCGAAGGCCTCATAGGCGGACCGGGCGGTGTCGACGTTCGACATTTTTCCTCCTCTGTTTGCTGACCCCGCCTCGCCCTGACGCTACGCGCGCCCGGCCGATCGCGCAAGCATCCTTAACCGACCTCGCAGGGGCGACGCGGCGCACTCCTTTGCGCTGCGTCGCGTCATAGCAAGAGACGGCCGCTGCATATCCTTCGGACCGTGGGCCTGGACGTCAGCGAGGCGACCTTCGAGCGCGAGGTGGTCGAGCGCTCGCGCAGCACGCCGGTCGTCGTCGATTTCTGGGCCGAGTGGTGCGGTCCCTGTCGGACTCTGACGCCGGCGCTGGAGGCCGCCGAGGCCGCCCGCGACGGCAAGGTCGTCCTCGCCAAGGTCGACGTCGACGCCAACCAGGCGCTGGCGGCGCGCTTCGACGTTCAAGGCATTCCCGCGGTCAAGGCCTTCCGGGACGGCAAGATCGCCGGCGAATTCGTCGGCGCCGTGCCCAAGGCCAAGGTCGAAGAGCTGTTCGACTCACTCGTGCCGTCTCGTGCCGACGAGCTCATCGCCGCCGGCGACGAGCTCTCCCTGCGCGAGGCCGCTGAACTAGAGCCCCGCCGCGCCGACGTAGCCGTCGCCCTCGCCCGCAAGCGTCTCGAGCGCGGCGCCGAAGACGATGCCCTGGCGGCCGTCGAAGGCCACGAGGCCGACTTCGCCGCCGACGGCATCGCCGCCCGAATCGCCCTGAGCAAGGCCGGCGTCGCCACCGCCGCCTTCGAGGCGTTGGACCGCGGCGACCGCCAGGTGGCCCTCGACGAGCTCATCGATGCCTTCCCCGCGGCCGACGAGGACACCCGCGAGCAGCTCCGCCGCGCCGTAGTCGGCATCCTCGCCGGCCTCCCGCCCGACGACCCGACCGCCCGCGAGTACCGCCGCCGCCTAGCCACCACCCTCTACTAACCCCAACCAACCTAACCCCAACACCCCAGCCCCAGCCGTCGTGATGTCGCACTTTCCGCCGCATAGCGGCGTCAAGTGCGACATCCTTCGCCGGGCGGCCACGAAGCTCGGCTGCGGTCGCAAAATCGTCCGCATAGCGGAGGGAAATGCGACCTCATATGTGGAGGCGGAGAGCGCGACGCCTTCGTTCGAGCAGCATTCCCAAGCGCTTGGCGACCTGGTCGGGTTCCTTTTCGAGGCGCCGGGCAGTGATGCGGATCGCGTCGATCCCGGCCAGCTTAAGATCCTCAATGCGGAGAGGATCGCGCTCGAAAGCAGCACGGGTGCGGTGGGTCTCGTATCCGTCCAGTTCGACGGCGAAGCGCTCTCGCTCCCAGTAGGCGTCGATCTCGTGTCCGGCGACGAATGTGTTGATCGCGGGCCGGGGTAGGCCCGCGCGCTTCACCACGGCAAGGAAAGCTCGTTCCGTGCGAGCCCTCGACATGACCGGGTCGCGATAGATCGCGGTGGCGCGACGAAGTCGCTTGCGGCCAGCGTGCCGGCCGCTGCGCCGGAGAAGCGAGTCGATCGCACCGATATCCAGCAGCCCACAGCGCTCCGCGTTCTCCACGAGGCCCTGGAGCTGCCGATCGTTTTGCCTCGGCGCTAGGTCCAGCAGAGTCCGTGGCACTGCTGTGGCGGGAATGCCGTGGGGGTCGGCTCGATCCTCGTCCTCGAGGATCGTCGAATGATGGATTCGGATACCGGAGCGACGGTGACCGCGGAACGGGGCCGTCACCTCGGGAATTGGTCGCCACAGGCGGTCGAGCCCGTGGAGCCACGCTGCCGCCGTATGGCTGAGAAGGGCACCCTCCCCGCACGAGAGAACTGCTGCCAAATATCTGCCGTGGGGTGAAACGGCGGGATGACCGACGCCGTAGGCGCCCCGGTACAACCGGTGCAACCGTCCCGCACCAGAGGCCCGCGCGACGGCGGCTTCCGAGTAGCCCAGTTGCAGGAGCTGGGCGTGAGAGACAATGCCATGCTGCGCTGCCGCCAAGTCAGCCAATGCGCCGTGGGGTCGCATTTCCTTTCGCATAGGGAAGGCAAAGGCGACCGCGGGTGTAATTCGCCCCCCTGAGGGCTTAGATGTCGCATTTCCCCCCTTATACCGGCGGAAAGTGCGACATCTGGAGAGGAGGAGGTGGGGGGAACATCTGTTCGCCTCCCTATGATGGTTCTCAGTGGCCGCTTCTGAGCAGATCGTCATATCGGGGGCGCGGGAGCACAACCTCAAGGACGTCGACGTTGTGCTGCCGCGCGACGCGCTGATCGTGATCACCGGGCTTTCGGGCTCGGGCAAGTCGAGCCTGGCCTTCGACACGATCTACGCCGAGGGGCAGCGGCGCTACGTCGAGTCGCTCTCCTCCTACGCGCGCCAGTTCCTCGGACTGATGGAGAAGCCCGACGTCGATTCGATCGAGGGGCTCTCGCCGGCGATCTCGATCGACCAAAAGACGACCTCGCGCAACCCGCGCTCGACAGTCGGCACGGTGACCGAGATCCACGACTATCTGCGGCTCCTCTGGGCGCGGATCGGCACGCCGCACTGCCCCGAGTGCGGGGCCGAGATCACCGGTCAGACCCAGGAGCAGATCGTCGATCGGCTGATGACCCTCGAGGAGGGGGCCAAATTCATGGTGATGGCGCCGGTGGTGCGCGGGCGCAAAGGCGAGTACGGCAAGCTGTTCGAGCAGCTGCGGCTGGAGGGCTACTCGCGGGTCAAAGTCAACGGCGAGCTGCGCCGGCTCGACGAGGAGATCGTCCTCGACAAGAAGTACAAACACGACGTCGCCGTGGTCGTCGACCGGCTGGTGATGAAGCCGGACCTGCGCCGGCGCCTCTCCGAGTCGGTCGAGGCGGCTGCCGGCCTCGCCGCCGGCCTAGTCGAAGTCGAGATGGTCGATGGCGGGGAGTCGCTGCTCTTCAGCGAGCAGTTCGCGTGCCTGGAGTGCGGCACCTCGATCCCGGAGTTGGAGCCGCGGATCTTCTCCTTCAACTCGCCGCACGGCGCCTGCGAGCGCTGCCACGGACTCGGCTTCCAGCGCGTGATCGACCCCGAGCTGGTCGTGCCCGACCCGACCCTCTCGCTTGCCGAGGGTGCCCTGCAGCCCTGGAACCGCGGCGTCACCGCCTACTGGCGACGGCTGATCGCGTCCGTCGCCGAGGAGTACGGAGTCGACGTCGATAAGCCCTGGTCGAAGTTGAAGAAAAGTGAGAAAGAGATCTTCCTCAACGGCACCGGCGGTGCCCGCCATCAGGTCACCTACACCAACCGCTTTGGCCGCCGCCGCTCTTACAAGGTCCGCTTCGAGGGGATCCTCAATCAGCTGCAGCGCCGCTACGAGGAGACCGATTCCGAGGTCAACCGCGAGCGGATCGAGGGCTACATGGCCGAGCAGCCCTGCCCGGACTGCGAGGGCGCGCGGCTGCGGCCGGAGAGCCTCGCGGTCAAGGTCGGCGGGATCAGCATCGCCGAGTTCAGCGACAAATCGGCGCGGGCGGCGGCGGAGTGGATCGAGGCCCTGGAGATGACCGAGACCGAGCGGGCGATCGCCCGCCTGATCGTGCGCGAGATCTCCGAACGGCTCGCCTTCCTCGAGAACGTCGGCATCGGCTA
>JASLIG010000039.1 GCA_030152805.1 Solirubrobacterales bacterium | reverse complement strand
GCGAGCTGCGCGAGGAGGTCGAGGAGCTGACCAAGCGCTGGCACGAGGGGCCGATCGGGACGCCGGCCCCGCCACGGCTGCCGCGGCGTGGCTCGCCGCAGATCTTCTCGGTCGGCCCCGGCGGCACGATCGCCGACCCCTCGGCGCCAACCGAAATCAACGGCATCGCCGTCGCCTCGGTGCTGCGCAGTCGCCGCGACAGCTCGAGCGCCCTGGTCGCCCTGGTCGACGGGCGCTACGCGCTGACCTCGGAGGCCGCGGTTGCGGTCGGCGACCGGCGCGCGGTGGCCCGCTGGTGCGAGCGCCGGGCGCAACGAGTCGGTGAGGATGATCCTGCCGAGCAAGCCTGGTGGCAGGAGGTCATCGGGGCCCTGATCGCCCGTTAGGCCGCGCCTGCCGCCTCGGCGATCTCGGTGTATGCCGCGGCCGGGTCGGCGGCGCCGAAGACGGCGGAGCCGGCGACGAAGAGCGAGGCTCCGGCCGCGGCGACAGAGCCTGCGGTAGAGGCGTCGACGCCACCGTCGACCTCGATCTTGGCGTTGCCGACCAGCGGTACGAGCCGTGAGACCTTGTCAGGCGAGCTAGGGACGAAGGCCTGGCCGCCCCAGCCGGGGTTGACGGTCATGCAGAGGACGATGTCGGCGAGGTCGCGCAGCTCGGCGACGGCCTCGACCGGGGTGCCGGGATTGATCGCGATGCCGGCCAGACAGCCGAGCTCGCGGATCGCCGCGAGGGTGCGGTTGGCGTGGGCGGTCGCCTCGGCGTGGAAGGTGATCGAGTCGGCGCCGGCCTCGGCAAAGGCCTCGATGTGGCGCTCGGGCTGCTCGATCATCAAGTGGACGTCGACGACGGCGCCCGCCGCGTGCACCTGCTCGGCGATCGAGGCGGCGACCAGCGGCCCGATCGTGATCGGCGGGACGAAGTGCCCGTCCATCACGTCGACGTGGATCACCCGCGCCCCAGCGTCAAGCACCTCCTCAACCTGCGCGCCGAGCTTCGAGAAGTTCGCCGAGAGGATCGACGGCGCGACGCGCGGCGAGCTCAGCACCTCGCGCATCCGCTCGCTCATACGGGCCTCAACATCGAGTCCCCGCACATCTGACAGGTCATGTCCTCTGTGGTGCTCATCCGGATGATCGTCTGGTGCTCGCCGCAGTTGGGGCACTGCGAGACGAGCTCGAAGCGGCGCAGACAGTACACGCAGCGGAAGCGGCCCGGGAGCTGTGTGGGGCGCAGCCAGGGTTCGCCGCAGCCGGGGCACGCCGCCCGGCGCATGATCCCGCTCTCGCCCTCGCCCGGCTCAGTCATCGCCACCATCATCGCGTTTCACCCGGCCGATGAAGAAGCCGGTGGTGCGATCGCGGTCCGGGCGCAGCTGGATCGAGTACTCGGCGTCGAGCTGCCGCTCGTTCTCGCAAGTGCTGATCGTGCAGGTCGAGTAGACCAGCGTGCCGCCGGGGCGCAGCGCCTCCAAGCCGCGCTGGAGCAGTTTGGCCTGCTCGGCGACGAGCCGCTCGATCGTCGCCGGCGACTTGCGCCAGCGGGCGTCGGGGCGCGAGGCCAGGGCGCCGAGGTCCGAACACGGCGGGTCGACCAGGACCCGGTCGAAGACGGGCGCCATCCCGGCCTCGCCCACGTCCGCCTCGATCACGGTGACGCTGCGCAGGCCCAGCCGCTGCGCCTGGGCGGCGACTTCGGCCGCTCGCTCGGGATCGGCCTCGACCGAGATCACCTCGCCGCGGTCGCTCATCCGCGCCGCGATCTGGCCGGTCTTGATGCCGGGACCGGCGCAGAGGTCGAGCACCTGCTCGCCCGGCCGCGGGTCGAGCACCTCGACCGCGGCCGCAGAGCCGCGGCTCTGCGGCGTCAGCTCACCGGCCGCGATCAGCTCGGGGACGAGGTCGCCGGTGGGGCCCTCGACCACGATCATCTCCGGCGGCGCCAGCGGCCACTCGCCGTCTGCCGAGCGGGCGTCGACGCCGGCGTCCAGCAGCTTGGCGAGAGCCGCCTCGCGCCCGGCGGTGAGTGTGTTTACGCGGAAGGCGGTCTCCGGCGGCTCGTTGCAGGCAGCGAGCAGGGCGCGGGCGTCCTCGGCACCGAGCTCGCGCCACCACATCTGCGCCAGCCATAGCGGCGCCGAGTGCGCGATCGCGGCCGCCTCGGGGGTCGAATCGTCGCCCAGCAGCGACTCGACCAGCTCCTCGCGCTCGCGGCTGGCGCGGCGCAGGACGGCGTTGGCGAAGCCGGAGGCATGGGCAGCGCCAGCCCGCTTGACCAGCTCGACGGCCTGATCGACGGCGGCGTGGTCAGGGGTCGCGTCGGCGAAGATCAGCTCGAACATGCCCAACCGCAGGGCGGCGATCACGGCGGGGTCGAGCTTTCGCAGCGGCCTGTCAGCGAGGCGTTCGAGACCGGCGTCGATCGTGCCGCGGCGCTGCACGGTCCCGTAAGCGAGCCGCTGGGCCTGGGCGCGCTCGCGCCCCGCCAGCCCGTGCTCCTCGACCGCCTGGCGAAAGGCCCGCTCGGTGTGGGCTTCGCGCTCGAAGGTCGCCCAGATCGTCTCGAAGGCGAGCTGGCGCGCCGGCGAGATCACAGCTTGGGCAGCGAGTGGCCGCGCAGGTAAGCGTCGGCGGCCATCGGCTTGCCCCCCGGCGGTTGCACGACCTCGAGCCGCAGCGCCCCTCGGCCGCAGCCGACCAGCAGCGCTCCCCACTCGGCCTTCACGTCGCCCGCTTTGACGCCGACGTCGACGGCGCGGGCACGGCGCACGCCGAGCCTCTCGCCGCCGCTGGTCTCGAGGTAGGCGCCGACGTGCGGGGTCAGGGCGCGCACGGTGCGGGCGAGCTCGGCCGCGGGCCGCGAGGGGTCGAGCCGGCGCTCCTCGGGCGAGATCTTCTCCGCGTAGGTGGCAGCTCCGTCGTCCTGCTCGGTGAACCCGAGCTGCTCGCCCGCCAGTAAATCGAAAGCGCGAACCAGCAGTTCTCCACCGAGCGTTGCCAGCTTCGCCGAGAGCGCTTCGAAGTCTTCCTCAGGACCGATCGGCAGCTCCTCGCAGAGAGCGACCGGACCGGCGTCGAGGCCGGCGGTGACGCGCATCACGCAGACCCCCGTGCGCTCCTCGCCGGCCATGATCGAGCGCTCGATCGGGGCGGCGCCGCGCCAGTGGGGCAGCAGCGAGGGGTGCACGTTCAGCATCGGCCACTCCGAGAGCAGCGGCTCGCGGATCAGCTGGCCGAAGGCGCAGACGGCGAGCGCCTCGGGCCGCAGGGCGCGGATCCGCTCCAGCGCGTCGCCCTCGTTGACGTTTGCGGTCTGGAGCAGGTCGAGCCCGAGCTCAGCCGCAGCCTCCGCCGCCGGCGGCGGCTGCGTACGGCGTCCACGGCCCCTGGGGCGGTCGGGCGGGGCGACCACGAGCAGCGGCCGGTGCGGTGAGGCGGCCAGCGCGCGCAGCACCGCCGCGGCAAACTCCGAGGTGCCGAGGTAGACGGTCCTCACGTGTCGCTCACGCCGTGTGCTTCGGCTCGCGGTGCTCGCCCTCGTCGCCCTCGACCTGCTCCTCGGGCATGGGGCTGTAACTGCCGCCCTCGCGCAGTGCCCGCAGGGCCCCCTTGCGCTGGGCGCGCGGGGCCCGGTCGAGGATCAACACGCCGTCGAGGTGGTCGAGCTCGTGCTGGAGCACGCGTGCCTCCAGGCCAGACGCTTCGATCCAGATCTCCTCGCCGTCGACGTCGCGGCCACTGAAACGGGCGTGCAGGGGCCGCTCGACGTCCATCGAGACCCGCGGCAGGCTGAGGCAACCCTCCTCGGCGACGACCACCTCGTCCGAGAGCCACTCGATCGCCGGATTGACCAGCGCCGTCGGCTCGCTGTCGGGGCCGGCCTGGAAGACAAGCAGGCGGCGCAGCATGCCGAGCTGAGTGGCGGCGAGGCCAACCCCCATCCCGTCGCGCATGATCCCCACCATGCGCTCCACCTCGGCGCGCAGCTCCGGCCCGAACTCGCGCACCGGCGAGGCCACGCTCTTCAGCACCGGGTCGCCGAACTTGACCACGTTCGCGAGCGCCGCTTCGCGCCGCTCCCGCAGTTCGGCTTCGAGCGCGCTCTCGCACTCGCCGGTCGTCGTCTCCGCTTCCTCGGCCACGGATCAATTCTATGGACCGCCCCCTACTGGGGGTCGACGTCGACGCCGATGGCGACGTCGCGCACGGCGCGGTCGGCGGCGAGGCGCTCGACCGCCTCGCGGACCGCGGTGACGGTGGCCTCGCGCTGGTCGGCCTTGAGCAGCAGGCGGCGGCGGTGACGGTTGCGGACGCGGAACATCGGCGCCGGGCCAAGCAGGTCGGTGTCGGCGGGAATCGCGGCGGCGAGATCCTCGGCGAGCCGCAGGGCCGCACGGTCGAGGCGCTGCTCCTCCTCGGCCTTGAGCACGATCCTGATCAGGTGCGAGAAGGGCGGGTAGTGCAGCGCCCGCCGCCGCTCGATCTCCTCGGCGAGGAAGGCGGCGGCGTCATGGCCGGCGGCGTGGACGATGCTGGGAGCCGTCGGCGCCAGCGTCTGCACGATCACCTCGCCGCCGGCGGCGCCGCGCCCGCTGCGCCCGGCCAGCTGGGTGACCATCGCGAAGGTGCGCTCGGCGGCGCGAAAGTCGGGGAAGCGCAGCGTCGCATCGGCGTCGAGGATCGCGCTCAGCGTCACCTCGGGGAAGTCATGGCCCTTGGCCACCATCTGGGTGCCGACGAGGACGCCGCTCGCAGCCTCGCCGAAGGCGGCGAGGATGCGGGCGTGGGCGCCGGGCCCGGAGGCGGTATCGGCGTCGAGGCGGAAGACCGGCATCGGCGCGAGCCGCTCGCTCAGCAACGCCTCGACCTGCTCGGTGCCGACGCCCGAGCGCGCGAGCGTGGTCGAGCCGCAAGGTCCGCAGGCCCCGGGGAGCGCCTCGCTGTGGGCGCAGTGGTGACAGACAAGCCGCCCGCTGTGGCGGTGGACGATCAGCGAGACGTCGCAGTCAGGGCAGCCCCAGTGGTGGCCGCAGGAGCGGCAGGTCAGCCAGGGCGCGAAGCCGCGCCGGTTGACCATCACGATCGCCTTCGCCGCCGCGGCCCGCACGCCCTCGAGCGCCGTCCAGGTGTCCGGATGCAAGGCGCCGGAGCGCGGATCGGCCTCGCGCATGTCGAGCACTCGCACTGGCGGCATCCGCCGCCCGTCGACGCGCTCGGGCAGCTCCAGGCGCGGCAGCGCCAACCAGGACTCGGGCCGCGGCGTCGCCGTGCCGGCGAGGACGACGGCGCCGCACTCGGCGGCGCGCCGGCGGGCGACCGCGCGGGCGTCGTAGCAGGGGTCGCCCTCCTGCTTGTAGGAGGCGTCGTGCTCCTCGTCGATCACGATCAGGCCAAGGTCGCGCAGCGGCGCGAAGACGGCGGAGCGCGGACCGACGCAGACGCTGGCTTCGCCGCCGCGCAGGCGCCGCCACTCGTCGTAGCGCTCGCCGTCGGAGAGGGCGGAGTGCAGGACGGCGAAGCGATCGCCGAGGCGGGCGCGGAAACGCGCCACCGCCTGCGGCGCGAGGCCGATCTCGGGGACCAGCACGATCGCCCCCTTGCCGCGCGCCAGCGCGGCCTCGACCGCGGCGAGGTAGACCTCGGTCTTGCCCGAGCCGGTGACCCCGTGTAGGAGCTGCTCGCGAGGAGCGTCCGCCTCGCCGTCGAGGGCGGCGAGGACGCTCTCGACGGCGGCCTGTTGAGCGGGAAGGAGCCGCGGTCGGCCGCCGCTCGCACCCACCTGCGGCTGGGCCGGACGGCGCCGCACCCGTGAGCTGCGGGTGGCGAGCAGGCCGCGCCGCTCGAGCCGGCGCAGCACGCCGCGGTCCGCCCCCACCGCGACGGCCAGCTCCGGCGCGGACATCTCCCCCGCCCGCAGCGCCTCCAGCACCGCCCGCTGCTTCACGCCCAGTCGCTCGCCGCCGCTGAGCGCGGCCTCCCCCGCCGCGGTGATCTCAGCCCGCAGCTCCAGCCTCGAGCGCACCCGCTGGCCGGCGGCGCCCGTCCCGGGCGGCAGCACCAGCTGCAGGCCGCGCGAAGGGGTCGAGCAGTACTCGTCGGCGATCCAGAGGCCGAGCCGCACGAGCTCGGCCGGAGCCCCCGCCTCGAGCGCTTCGATCGGCTCGGCGAGCCGCTCCGCGGGAAGCTCGGAGCCCTCGGCGAGCCCGACGACGACGCCGAGTATGCGGCGGCGCCCGAACGGCACCTTGACCACGCTGCCGACCTCGAGATCGGCCATCGCGTCCGGCAAGCGGTAGTCGAAGGGACCGCGCAGCGCACGCGCAGTCGTCAGCGGCTCGACCTTGGCAATCGACACCCGCTGAAGTTATGGAGGGACGCGGACGGCGCGGGTATGCTGCCGCCGATGGCACTCAACCTCAGTCCGGGAGAGAGAGTGATCTTCCAAGGCCACCCCTCCTGGCGGGCGATCCTCGGCTTCTACCTAAAGGGGATCCTGGTCGCGGCCATTCTCGGCGTGATCTTCAAGCTCTTCGGCTCGAGCAGCGGCACGGTCTTCCTCGTCGTCCTGGCGGTGATCGTGCTGACCGTGTTGATCGGCTTCGTCAAGCGCGTCTCGACCACCTACACGATCACCGACCGCCGCCTCAACATCAAACGGGGAATCATCTCCCGCGAGGTCCAGGAGACCCGCCTCGAGCGTGTCCAGAACGTCAACTACCAGCAGAGCGTCTACCAACGGCTGGTCCAGATTGGCGACGTCGACTTCGACACGGCCGCCGGTGACGACTACAACTTCGTCTTCGCCGGAGTCGCCGACCCCGGCGACGTGGTCCACAGCGTCGACCAAGCAACAGGCGCCAACGCAGCCGGCTCCCACGGCTTGGGCGAGCCCCAGCCGCCAGCCAGCTAAAGCTCACAGCAGAGGGATGCCGGTGCCCCTCCCCGGGAATTGATGTCGCCCGCGCCCGCTTCGCGGGCGCTTAGCGACAATCGAAGAGCGCGGCTATCGCCGCGCCTCGAATCACGAGTGCAGCGGCCGCCTGTCGGCGACATTCCCGGTGAGGGGCACCGGCATCCCTCTCGCAGCACCCAAGCTTCGAGCACATAGCTTGTGTCCCATTCGAGCGTGTGGATGAGGCGCCCGGTCGGTCCGGGCGCCTCCCTGCTTGCGCTTAAGCGGGAGCTGCTTCGAGCCCGGCTGCAGCTTTGAGCTTCTCAGCCCGGTCCATCCGCTCCCAGGTGAATGCATCGCCTTCTCGGCCGAAGTGGCCATACGCGGCCGTCTGGCTGAAGACCGGCCTGTGCAGGTCGAGGTACTTGCGGAAGGCGCCTGGGCGCAGGTCGAACTCCGCTTCGACCAAGCGCGAGATTTGCGAGTCGGGCAGCTTGCCAGTGCCGAAGGTCTCGACCATCAGCGAGATCGGGCGGGCGACGCCGATCGCGTAGGCGACCTGGACCTCGCAGCGCTGCGCGAGCCCGGCGGCGACGACGTTCTTGGCGACGTGGCGCGAGGCGTAGGCAGCCGAGCGATCGACCTTGGACGGATCCTTGCCGGAGAAGGCGCCGCCGCCGTGGCGGGCCATGCCGCCGTAGGTGTCGACGATGATCTTGCGGCCGGTGAGGCCGGCATCGCCGACCGGGCCGCCGATCACGAACTTGCCGGTCGGGTTGACGAGGAAGTGCTGGCGCAGCTCCGCCTCGTCGAAGAGGCCGCTGGCCTCGGCGCCGAGCACCGGTAGCACCACGCTCTCCCAGAGGTCGGGCTTGATCTTCGACTCCGACTCGACCCCCTCCGCGTGCTGGGTCGAGATCAGCAGCTTCTCCACCTTGACCGGGCGGCCGTCGGCGTAGCGGACCGTGACCTGGGTCTTGCCGTCGGGGCCGAGGTAGTCGAGCGAGCCGTCCTTGCGCACGGCGGCAAGGCGTTCGGCGAGCCGGTGCGCGAGGTGGATCGGCATCGGCATCAGCACCTCGGTCTCGTCGGTCGCGTAGCCGAACATCATGCCCTGGTCGCCGGCGCCGGCGACCAGCAGCTCGTCCTCGACCGAGGGCTCGGTGCGCGTCTCGTAAGCCTTGTCGACGCCCTGGGCGATGTCGGGCGACTGTTTGTCGAGCGAGACCAGGACCGAGATGTGGTCGCAGTGGTAGCCGTAGTCCCCGTGGTCGTAACCGATCTCGCGGATCGTCTCGCGGACCAGCTCCGGCACGTCGAGGTGGACGTCGGTTGAGATCTCGCCCGAGACCACCGCCATGCCGGTGTTGACGAGGGTCTCGCAGGCGACGCGTCCCTCGGGATCGCCGGCCATCACCGCGTCGAGCACGGCGTCGGAGATCGCATCGCAGACCTTGTCGGGATGACCCTCGGTGACGGACTCGGAAGTGAAGAGGTACTCGCCCTCGGCGAGTGGCTGGATATCGCTCATCGGCCAAGCCTAAATGGTTGTCTTGAGCAGTGGCGCGTCATCCGCCGCGGCGGTTGCCCGAATGCGGCACGTAATCGATCACAAGTGGCACGCCCTCGAGCCCGTAGGTCTCGCGCAGGCGGTTCTCGAGGTGGTAGGCCCAGTCGCGGCCGATCAGCTTGCGGTCGTTGACCTGGATCGCGATCCGCGGCGGCCGCTCGCCGATCTGGGCGGCGTAGTAGAGGCGCAACCGGCGCCCGCGGCGGGCCGGGGGCGGCGTCTTGGCGACGACGTCGGTGACGAAGCGATTGAGCTCCGGGGTGGGGATGCGCTCGCCGGCGCGGTCGGCCAGCTCCAGCGCCTTCGGCAGCAGGTTGGCGACGTTGCGCCCGCGCGTCGCCGAGCAGGTAACGACGTCGGGGCGCAGGCGCAGCTTGCGGGCGACGCGAGCGCGGGCATCGTCGACGTCGGTGCGGGTGACGTCCCACTTGTTGAGCACCAGCAGAGTGGCGCAGCCGGCGCGCATCGCGATCTCGGCGACGCGCAGGTCCTCGGCGGTGATGCCGTCGGCGGCATCGCAGACGACGAGGGCGACGTCGGCCCGCTCGACCGCCTGTTCGGAGCGCAGCTGCGCGTAGTAGTCGACCGTGCCGGCCACCTTGGAGCGGCGTCGCAGGCCGGCGGTGTCGACGAGGATCACGCGGCGGCCGTCGATCTCGATCTCGGTATCGATCGCGTCGCGGGTGGTGCCGGCCCGCTCGGAGACGATCACCCGCTCGGAGCCGAGGAAGGCGTTGACCAGCGAGGACTTGCCGGCGTTGGGGCGGCCGATCACCGCGACCCGGACAGCGCCGTCCGCTTCCTCGGCCGGGGCGCGCTCGCCCAGCGCCTCGACCACCCGGTCGAGCAGGTCGCCGCTGCCGAGGCCGTGGGTGGCCGAGACCGCCAGCGGCTCGCCGAGGCCGAGCGCGTGCAGCTCGGCGGTCAGGTGCTCGTCCTCGAGCCGGTCGACCTTGTTGGCGACGACGAGGACGGGCGCCTCTGCTCCGCGCAGCGCCCTGGCCAGCTCGGCGTCGCCGGCCCGCACCCCGGCGCGGGCGTCGACGACGAAGAGGACGACGTCGGCTTCCGCCATCCCAAGGCGGGCCTGGTTCTGCACGTCGCGGGCTAGCTCGGAGGAGTCCTCGAGGTCGATGCCACCGGTGTCGAGCAGCTCGAAGGCTCGCCCGTTCCACTCGCAGCGCACCCGCTTGCGGTCGCGGGTGACGCCAGACTCGGCATGCGTGACCGCCTCGCGCCCGCCGGCGAGCCGGTTGACGAGAGTGCTCTTGCCGACGTTGGGAAAGCCGACGACGACGACGGTCGGCAACCCATTCACGAGCAGCGCCCTTCCAGGTGCAACGCGTTACCGCGCCCAGGGATCGGCAACGCGTTGCACCTCACTCGGCGAGTCCCTGGCGGTGAGCTAGCGCCGCGATCCGGGCAACCACCTCATCCTGGCTCAAGCCGGTGGTATCGATTTCGACCGCATCCTCCGCCGGGCGCAGGGCGCTGTGCTCACGCGAGGAGTCGCGCTCGTCGCGCTCGCGCTGGGCGGCGAGAACGGTGGCGGGGTTCTCGCCAGTCTGCAGGGCGCGGCGCTGGGCGCGCTCCTCGGCCGAGGCAGTGAGGAAGACCTTCAGCGGCGAGTCGGGACTGACCACGGTGCCGATGTCCCGACCCTCGGCGACGTAGCGGCCGGTGGCGATCAGTTCACGCTGGCGCGCCACCATCGCTTCGCGTACCGGCGGGTGCACCGAGACCCGCGAAGATGCCTCGCTGACGCGCGGCTCACGGATCGGGATCGTGACGTCACCGCCGTCGAGCCTGACCCGCTCGCCGTGCAGCTCGATCTCGAGGCCCGCCGCCAGCTCACCCATTGCGGCGGGGTCGTCGAGGTCGATGTCGCGATCGAGCGCCGCCAGCGCCACGCAGCGGTACATCGCCCCCGAGTCGAGGTAAGTGAAGGCGAGCGCGGCGGCGAGGGCGCGCGCCACGCTGGACTTGCCGGCCCCAGCAGGACCGTCGATGGCGATGACCATGGGGCGCAGCGTAAAGACGCCGACGACGGCGGGCTGCGCGGCTCAGTCGGCGCCGCGGCTGAGCGTGGCGAGGTCGGCCTCGAAGCCGGGATAGCTGACCGCGGCCGCCTCCATCCCCTCGACCGTGACGCCCTCGCGCGAGGCGAGGCCGGCGATCGCGCCGAGCATGGCGATGCGGTGGTCGCCGTGGGACTCGATCATGCCGCCGCGCAGGCCGCCGCCGCCCTCGATCGACATCCCGTCCTCGCGCGGCTCGGCACTGCCCCCCATCGCCCGCAGCGCCGCGCACGTGGTGGCGACGCGGTCGGACTCCTTGCGACGCAGCTCGGCCGCGTCGCGGATCGTCGTCGTTCCCTCGGCGAAGCAGGCGGCAAGGGCGAGCAGCGGCAGCTCGTCGATCGTCAGCGGGATCTCGCCGCCGCCGACCTCGGTGCCGCGCAGCTCCGAGCAGCGGGCGCGCAGGGTGCCAATCGGCTCGCCACCGCGCTCACCGACCGGCTCGATCTCGATCTCCGCGCCCATCCGCTCGAGGATCTCCAGCAGCCCCGTCCGCGTCGGGTTGGTGCCGACCTCTTCCAGCACGACCTCGCTGCCGGGCACCAGCAGCGCCGCGACGAGGAAAAAGGCGGCTGAGGAGAAATCGGCGGGCACGGTCAGCTCGCCCGGTTCGATCCGCTTGGCCGGCCGCACCGAGATGCCGCCGTGCAGCCAGACGACGTCGGCGCCGGCGGCGGCGAGCATGCGCTCGGTGTGATCGCGGCTGCGCGCCGGCTCCCGCACCCAGGTCTCGCCCTCGGCGAGCAGGCCGGCGAACAGCAGGCAGGACTTCACCTGGGCGCTGGCGACCGGCAGCTCGTAGGAGATCCCCTCCAGCTCGGCCGCGTCGATTGCCAGCGGCGGCAGGCGGTCCTCGCGGCAGCGCAACTTCGCCCCCATCTCGCGCAGGGGAGCGGCGATCCGGTCGACCGGGCGGCGCCGGATCGACTCGTCGCCGTCCAGCGACCAGGCGCCGCCGGGCTGCCCGGCGAGCCACCCCGGCAGCAGGCGCAGCAGGGTGCCGGCGTTGCCGACGTCGATCTGCGCCGACCGCGCGCCGCGCAGGCCGACGCCCTGGATGCTGAGCGCCGGCGTGACTCCGTTGCGGCCGCCGCCTTCGACCGTGGCGCCGAGCACCTGCACCGCGGCCAGGGTCGAGAGCGTGTCGGCGGAGTCGAGGTAGCCTTCGATTTCCGTTTCCCCCTCGCCCATCGCGGCGAGCAGGGCGGCGCGGTGGGAGATCGACTTGTCCGCTGGCGGGCGCAGCCTGCCGCGCAGGCGAGCCCCCGGTTCGAAGCGCGAGGGCATCGACCTAGATGCCGTTACCGACGGCGCTGACCGTGTGGCCCAGCTCGCGCACCAGCTCCGTCGCGCGGTCTGCCTGTTCGTCACCGGCGACCCAGAGCGAGACCGCCCCCGAGGTCATGTCCGGCGCCGGGTAGAGCGCCATGTCCTCGATATTGACCCCCGCCTCACCCAACGCCAGGGCCAGCTCGGCGATCGTGCCCGGCCGGTTGGCGACGACGACTCGCAGCTCGCGCAGCGGGCCGCCGGCGAGTTCGGTCTCGAGCAGGCGCCGGCGGTCTGCGCCAGCGCCGGCGTGCCACTTGGCGACCGCGTCGCGCTCCCCGCCGCGGATCAGCTCGGCGGCCTCGCGCAGGCGCTCGGCGACGGCGTCGACGGCCTCGGCGACGGCGTCACTGTTGCTGGCGAAGATGTCGCCCCATATACCCGGGTTGGCGCCGGCCACACGCGTCGTGTCGCGGAAGCTCGGGCCGACCTCCGGCATGCGCTCGGAGTCGCGAGTCAGCTCGGCAACCGCCTGGCCGACCAGCACGTTGGCGACCACGTGCGGCAGGTGGCTGATCGTCGCCATCAGCCGGTCGTGGGCCTCGGGATCGATCGCCTGCACCCTCGCCCCGAGCCCGGCGATCGTGCGCTGCAGGCGGTCGTAGAGGAGGCCACTGGAACGGGCCGATTGCGGCGTCAGGTACCAGCGGGCACCCTCGAAGAGGTCGGCGCGAGCGTTCTCTACCCCCGAGGTCTCGGCGCCCGCCAGCGGGTGGCCGGCGATGAAGCGCTCATCGGCGCCAAGCGCGGTGACGATGTCGCGCTTGGTCGAGCCGACGTCGGTGACGACGGCCTCGGGGCCGCAGGCGTCGAGCGCGGTCCCGGCGAGCGCGGCGAGCGCGGCAACCGGCGCCGCGCAGAAGATCACGTCAGCGCCCTCGCAGGCCTCGGCGACCGAGCCGGCCGCGCTTTCGATCGCACCCTCGCTCAGGGCACGGTCGATTGTCTCCGCCTCGGGGTCGAAGCCGACCACGCTCGCCTCCAGACGCCGCCGCGCCGCGAGCCCGATCGACCCCCCGATCAGGCCGACGCCGAGGACGGCGATCCTCATTCGCCGCGCCGCGTCTTCGCCGCCGAGGCGAGCTGCTCGAGCGCGGAGACCGTCGCCTCCCAATCGAGGCAGGGGTCGGTGATCGACTGCCCGTAGACGAGCTCGCCCTCGCCGAGGTCCTGGCGGCCCTCGACCAGGAACGACTCGAGCATCACGCCGGCGATCGAGCCGTTGCCGGCGGCGACCTGATCGGCGATCTCGCCCGCGGCGCGCAGCTGCCGAGCCGGCTCCTTGCCGCTGTTGTCGTGCGAGGCGTCGACCACCAGGCGCTCGGACAGGCCGGCGGCGCGCAGCAGCTCCAGCGCGGCCGTGACGCCGTCGGGGCCGTGATTGGGCGCGCCCCGGCCGCCGCGGAGGATCACGTGACCGTCGGAATTGCCGCTGGTGTAGAGGATCGCCGGCGCGCCCGCGTCGTCGATGCCGGCGAAGGCGTGGGACGCCGCCGCCGCGCGCACCGCGTCGACGGCGACCTGGACGTTGCCGTCGGTGCGGTTCTTGAAGCCGATCGGCATCGAGAGGCCGGAGCCGAGCTGGCGGTGGATCTGGCTCTCCGTCGTGCGGGCGCCGATCGCGCCCCAGGCGACGGCGTCGGCGATGTACTGGGGCGTGATCGGGTCGAGGAACTCGGTGCCGACCAGGAGGTCGTAGTCGAGCACCTCGAGCAGCAACTGGCGTGCCATGCGCAGGCCGGTGTTGACGTCGAGCGAGCCGTCGAGGTGCGGATCGTTGATCAACCCCTTCCAGCCGGTCGTCGTGCGCGGCTTCTCGAAGTAGACGCGCATCGCGATCAGCAGGTCGCCGCTCAGCCTGCGCGCCTGCTCGGCGAGGCGGCCGGCGTAGTCGAGCGCCGCCGCCGGATCGTGGACGCTGCAGGGTCCGACCACCACCAGCATCCTGTCGTCACTGCCGTCGAGCACGTTGCCGACTTCGCCGCGACCGCGCACCACCGCGCTTTCGCGGTCCTCGCCGAGCGGAAGTTCCCTCAGCAGCATCCCCGGCGAGACCAGCTCCTCGATCCGCTCGATTCGCTGGTCCCTGACTCTGTCTCTTGTCTCTCCCCGCATCCCGATCATCATTTTGCCTTCACCGTCCTCCACAAGTCGCCAGCCTACTTCCGCCTCCTCGTCGCCCGCAGGCGAACGAGACGAATTCGTTCCGACGCCCGGCCACTGCTCATTTCGGTGCGGCGGGAAGCCGCGAGGCCGGACGCCTAGCTAAATCGCCAGAAATAGGAGAAGCGCGCGTGGGCGAGCGCGGCGCCGGAGGCGCGGGAGACGCTCGTCGTGTCGGCTGATTGCTTCACCTTCCCTGACTTTGTAGCAGGTGGCGCGGGGTTAGTCGAGGACTACGCCCAGCGCGGCGAGGAAACGATCGTCCTCGGCTGCGCTGCCGTAGGACACACGGATGTGGCCAGGGTCGCCCAGCGGCGTGCCGGGACGGACAGCGATCTGCCGATCTGCGAGGCCGGCGACGACGTCGGCCTCCGCGGCGTCGCCGAGGTCGATCCAGGAGAAGTTGGCGTGGGTCTCGGAGGTGGCGAGCCCGAGTTCGCGCAGGCCCTCCTCGACGCGGAGGCGCTCGGCGACCGTGCTCTCGACGCGCCCGCTCACGTCGTCCTGGTGCAGGATCGCCTCGGCGCCCGCGGCCTGGGCGAGGGCGTTGACGCTGAACGGCTGGCGCACGGCGTCGACCGCGGCGCGGAACTTCGGCGAGCCGAGCGCATAGCCGACCCGCAGGCCGGCCAGGCCGTAGACCTTGCTGAAGGTGCGCAGCACGACCAGGTTGGGGAGGTCGGCGAGCAGGTCGACGCTCGCGTCGGGATCGTCGTGGGTCTGGAACTCGACGTAGGCCTCGTCGAGGATCACGGTGACGTGGCCGGGGAGGCCCTCGCAGAAAGCGGCGACCTCGGCCGCGGGCACGTGCGTGGCGGTCGGGTTGTTGGGGTTGCAGACGAGGACGAGCTGGGTCGCGGCGGTTACCTCGGCCGCCATCGCCCCGAGGTCGTGGACGTCGCCCTCGCCGAGCGGCACCCGGACCTCGCGGGCCCCGGTCAGCGCCGGCAGGTAGGGGTACATCGAGAAAGCGGGCCAGGCGTAGAGGATCTCCGCCCCCGGCTCGCAGAGTGCCTCGGCCGCGGCGAGCAGGATCTCGCAGGAGCCGTTGCCGACCGCGACGCGGGCGGGGTCGGTGTCGAAGCGCTCGGCGATGCGGCGGCGCAGCAGCGTCGCGTCGGGGTCGGGGTAGCGGTTCATCGCCGCCGCCGCGGCGGCGATCGCCTCGACGACCTTGGGGTGCGGCGGCATCGGTGACTCGTTGGAGGCGAGCTGGGCGATGCCGCCGGAGGCGATCGCCTCCGGCGCCTGGCCGGTCGGCACGCCGGCCTGGTATCCCGGCATGCGGGCAAGCTTCTCGGCAAAGGTGACGCTCATCGCCACATTGTGCCGATGAGCCGGGCTACTGCGCCGCGTGCAGGTCTGCTCGCAGCTCCTGCGTCGCTCCTAAATAGACATGGGAGGGCTTGTGGCTCGGCGGAGCGTAGTAGTGCACCATCGCCCGGATCACCCGCGGCATCGCCCCCGGCACGTCGATCTCGCGGGCGCAGATCAGCGGCACGGCGTCGAGGCCGAGGCGGCGCGCGGCGACCGCCGGGAACTCGGCATCGAGGTCGCCGGTGGTGGTGAAGAGGCAGCTGACCATCGCCTCGGCGCTGAGCGCGTTGCGGTCGAGGAGCTCGCGCATCAGCTCCTCGGTGGCGCCGACGATCGCGTCGGCCTCGTTCGCGTCGGCCTGGACGGCCCCGCGGACCGCGAAGAGTCGCTCCTCGCTCATCGAGTGGAATCTTCCCAGAGCCGGCCGACCTCAACCTCGTCGAGCCGGCGCGAGCCGCCCGCGGGCAGCGATCCCAGCTCGACCGGGCCGAAGCGCACGCGCCGCAGGGCGACCACGCGGTTGCCCACCGCCTCGGCCATGCGGCGCACCTGGCGGTTGCGGCCCTCGCGCAAGACGATCTCGATCTCGCGCTCACCGAGCCGTCGCACCTCGGCCGGCGCGGTGATCCCATCCTCCAGCTCCACCCCCTTCGCCAGGCGACCCAGGTCCGCCTCGGAGGGCGGCCGCCGCAGCTCCGCCCGGTAGGCCTTGGCGACGCCGTAGCGAGGGTGCGTGAGCCGGTTCGCCAGCTCCCCGTCGTTGGTCAGCAGCAGCAACCCGGTCGAGTCGGCATCGAGCCGCCCCACCGGATAGAGCCGCGCCGTCGAATCCACCAACTCGACCACAGCCGCCCGCTTCCCCGGCTCCCGCGCCGTCGAGACCACCCCCGCCGGCTTGTTCACCACCCAAACCTCCCGCCCCTCCGTCCCAACCAAGCTCCCATCGACCCGCACATCATCTGAAGCTCCAACATCCCTCGCCGGGTCCGTCACGACCTCTCCGTCCACCGTCACTCTTCCCGCGGCCACGATCACCTCAGCTTTCCGCCGCGAAGCGACTCCCCCGTGAGCGAGGAACTTCGCGAGCCTCACGCCGTGAAGAGGTCCGGGGGATGTCCCGACGGAGCCTCCCCGCTGTTGCTCCGTCGGGACATCCCCCGGACCTTCACCCGCCTCAGGGTTGCGATCGTTGATCCCCCGCCTTGAGGAGCCGTTCCCGCAGCTCCCGCTCATCGTCGGGCGTCGGATCGAACTTCGAGGGATCGGGCAGCGCGTCCAACCCGGCGAGTCCAAAGAGCCGCTCGAACAACTCCGTCGTCTTGAAGATCGCGGCGCCGAATTGCGAGCGTCCCGACTCCTCGATCAGCCCCCGCTCGGCCAGCGTCTGCACCGCCGACTCGGAGGTGACGCCGCGGATGCGGGCGACCTCGGGCCGCGTAACCGGCTGCAGGTAGGCGACGATCGCCAGCGTCTCGGCCTGCGCCTGGGTCAGCGGCGGGGTGCGCGGTTTGGCGAGCAGGCGGCGGGCGGCGGCCTCGCTGGCCGGATCGCTGGCCAGGGCGAAGCCGCCGGCGACCTCGCGCAGGACGACGCCGCGCCGGCCCTCGGCGAGGTCCTCCCGCAGCAGCTCGACCGCCTCCTCGATCTGCCCCTCGCTCGCCTCGCTCGCCTCGGCGAGGTCGGCGGTCGAGACGGGCTGTGGCGAGAGGAAGAGCAGCGCCTCGACCGTGCGGGCCAGGTCGCTCACGCGCACCACCTACGGTTCATGAGACATCCTCCTTGATGCGGATCTCGATCGGGCCGAAGGGCTTGGACTGCTCCCAGGTGGCCTCGCCTTTGCGGTACATCTCGAGCAGGGCGAAGAGCGTCACCGCCTGGGTGAGCCGGTCCTCGCCGCCGAACTGCTCGTCGAAGTCGATGCTGGCGTGGGCGCGCAGCGCCTCGCGCAGGACGCCGAGCCTCTTCTGCAGCGAGACGGTCGGGCGGATGTGGTCGATGTTCAGCTCCGGCGGCTCGGTCAGCAGGTCGCCGAGGGCGGCGCCGAGCCGTTCCGGCTCATATACGGCGGTCGCCGCCTCCAGCGCCACCTGACGCAGCTCGGGCGGCAGCGGCGCCGAGCGGTAGAGGTAACCCCGCGCCACCTCGAAGCGCTCCTCGAGCACCTTGGCGGCGTCGCGGTAGCGGCGGTACTCGAGTAGCCGCGCCAGCAGCTCCTCGACTGCCTCCTCGGGAGTCACGTCCTCGAGCTCCTCTTCTCCCGGCAGCAGCAGCCGCGACTTCAGCTCCAGGAGCGCCGCGATCAGGACGAGGAACTCGGTCGCCACGTCGAGCTCCAACTCCTCCTCGCGCTCGAGGTGCTCGACGTAGGCGACGACGACCTCGGCCAGCTCGACCTCGAGCAGGCTGACCTCCTCGCGCAGCACCACCGCCATCAGCAGGTCGAAGGGACCGGCGAAGACGTCGAGGTCGAGGTCCAGCTCGGCGACGGTCATCAAGGCACAGACTAGGTCGTATCAGGGACGGGGTCCCGCGAGGGCGCAGGAGTAACGTGACAGCTGGCAGATGAAGCTGATCCTGTCGCTTGCAGCTGCCGCCCTCGCAGCGGTCCTGGGGCCCTCCTCGAGCCCGGCGTTGCCGAGCCAGCACCCAGGACCGGCCGGGTTCGTCGCCAGGGTCGACAACCCGTGGTTCCCGCTCCGACCCGGCACCACCTACGTCTACCGCGGGGTGAAGGACGACCAGCCCTCACGCGACGTCGTCACGGTGACGGCAGCGACGAGGACGATCGAAGGGGTCTCATGCACCGTCGTCCGCGATCGGCTCTACCTGCGCGACCGGCTCCGGGAGCGGACCCAGGACTGGTACGCCCAGGACAGGGCCGGCAACGTCTGGTACTTCGGCGAGACCACGGCCGAGCTGGGCCGGAGCGGTGGCGTCGTGACGACAGAGGGAAGCTGGCAGGCGGGGGTGCACGGCGCCCGCGCCGGGGTCTTCATGCCCGCCCATCCCCACCGCGGACAGACCGGCCTGCAGGAGCTCTACCGGGGGCACGCCGAGGACCGCTTCCGCGTCCTCGGCCTCAGCGCGGATGTCCACACGCCGGCGGTGGTGTCGGAGCGGGCGCTCCTAACCAGGGAGTGGACTCGGCTCGAGCCGGACGTCGTCGACCACAAGCTCTACGTCAAGGGGATCGGCATGGTGCTAGAGCAGTCGGTCAAGGGCCAAAACGAGCGAAACGCCCTGGTCTCAGTCCAACACGGGTAGCGGCGCTGCAAAATCGTCGAACCCAGCTTAGGCGGGGCCGAAACCCATGCGCTCGCGGACGTCGGCGACGGTCGGTGCGGCGATCGCGCGGGCCTTCTCCGCGCCGGCAGCAAGGGTCGCCTCGAGCGCGTCTCGGTCGGGGCGCAGCTCGGCATAGCGCTCGCGGACCGGAGCGAGGTAGTCGACGACCGCCTCCGCCACGGCCACCTTGAAGTCGCCGTAGCCGGCACCCTCGAACTCGCGCTCGACCGCCACCGGGTCGGCATTGCGGGCGACCGCGTAGACGTCGATCAGGTTGGTGATGCCGGCCTTGTCGGGCGCCCGGCGCACCTCGCGGCCGGAGTCGGTGACGGCGCTGCCGAACTTCTTTCGGATCGCCGCGGGCTCATCGAGCACGAGCACGGTGCCGGCCTCGGTCCCGCCGGTGGTCGACATCTTCCGCTCCGGCTCCTGCAGGTCCATGATCCGGGCACCCACCTCGGGAATGCGTATCTCCGGCACGACCAGGGTCTCTCCGAAGCGCTCGTTGAAGCGGCGGGCGATCTCGCGCATCAGCTCGACGTGCTGGCGCTGGTCGTCGCCAACCGGCACCTCGGTCGCCCGGTAGGCGAGCACGTCGGCGGCCATCAGCACCGGGTAGAAGAAGAGCGCAGCCGAGGCCAGCTCACGCTGTTTACCAGTCTTTTCCTTGAACTGGTGCATGCGGTTGAGGTCGCCGTGGGAGGTGACGGCGGAGAGCAGCCAGGTCAGCTCGCTGTGCTCGAGCACGTCGGACTGGCGGAAGAGGATGCAGCGCTCGGGGTCGAGGCCGGCGGCGAGCAGAATCGCGGTCGTGTCGTGGACGCGCTGGCGCAGCTCGGCCGGGTCGTAGGCGACCGAGATCGCGTGCAGGTCGACGATGCAGAAGATCGCCGGGTCGCCGCGGTCCTGTCCCTCTACGTACTGGCGGATCGCGCCGAGGTAGTTGCCGAGGTGCTTGCGGCCGGTGGGTTGAATCCCCGAGAAGACGATGGGTGCGCTCACGGGGGGCAGCCTAATTCAGAGCGCCAGGGACGGGCGCCTCTCGCCCGGACAAGTCGTTGCGCTAATTAGCGCAACGACTTTGAGTATCCGCCCGTTCGAGGGGCGCCCGCCCCTGGCCCCTGGCATAGGCTCCGCGGGATGACGAAACCGATCGTCTTCTCGGGGATCCAACCCACCGGCCGCAAGCACCTCGGCAACTACATCGGCGCGATCCGCCAGTACGTCGAGGGCCAGGAGCGCGGCGAGCCGGCGATCTTCTGCATCGTCGACCTGCACGCGATCTCGGTCCCCTACGACCCGGTCGAACTGCGGGAGCGCGTCTACGACACGACCGCGATCCTGCTCGCCGCCGGCCTCGACCCCGAGCGCTGCATCCTCTTCCGCCAGTCCGACGTGCCCGAGCACACCGAGCTGACCTGGCTGCTCTCCTCGGTCACCGCCCACGGCGACCTCAACCGCATGACCCAGTTCAAGGAAAAGGTCGGCAAGGACCGCGAACTCGCGTCCGCGGCGCTCTTCTACTACCC
>JASLIG010000020.1 GCA_030152805.1 Solirubrobacterales bacterium | reverse complement strand
GCCGACGCCGTCGCGGCGCTGTACGAGCCGCTCGGGGGTGACGCGGTGCACACGGACGTCGCCAGCGCCGAGATGATCAAGCTCGCCTCCAACGCCTTCCTCGCCACCAAGATCTCCTTCGTCAACGAGATCGCCAACGTCTGCGAGGAGGTCGGCGCCGACGTCGGCGAGGTCGCCCGCGGCATGGGCCTCGACCAGCGCATCGGCCCCTCGTTCCTGCGGGCCGGAATCGGCTACGGGGGTTCCTGTTTTCCGAAGGACGTCAGCGCCCTGAAGATGCTCGCCGGCAATACGGGCTACCACTTCCAACTGCTCAACGCGGTGATCGAGGTGAACGAGCTGCAGAAGCGGCGGGTGGTGCAGAAGCTGCTCGCCCACCTGGGGACCCTCGTCGGGCGGCGGGTGGCGCTGCTGGGGCTGGCCTTCAAGCCGGACACCGATGACATGCGCGAGGCCTCGAGTCTGGTGCTGGCGGCGCGGCTGCAGGGGGAAGGGGCGGAGGTCGTCGCCTATGACCCGGTGGCCGCGGAGCCGGCGCGCGATCTACTCGAGGGGGTCGAGTTGTGCGACTCGGCGCCGGCGGCGCTGGAGGGCGTCGACGCGGCGGTTCTGGTCACCGAGTGGCCTGAATTCGCGGAGCTCGACTGGGCGGATGCGGCGAGCCGGATGGCGCGACCCCTGCTGATCGACGGGCGGAACTTCCTCGACCCGAAGAAGCTGAAGGCCGCCGGCTTCGAGTACGAGGGCATCGGGAGGGCGGCCACCAAGGAAGTGGCGGGGCGGCCGTCCTAGTGCGCGTGGCCAAGCAGGCGATCGTCCTCGTCGGCGGCGAAGGCACGCGCCTCCGTCCCCTCACCAACTCCACCCCGAAGCCGGCGCTGACCCTGGTCGACCGCCCCTTCCTCGCTTACATGATCGAGTGGCTGGCCGGCCATGGCGTAACCGAGGTGGTGCTGGCCTGTGGCTTCCTGCCCGACGTCCTGCGCGCGGCGCTCAGCGGAGAGGAGGATCGAGCCGGTGTGCGAATCCGCTATGCGGTCGAGCCCAAGCCGCTGGGAACCGCCGGGGCGATCCGCTTCGCGGCCGACGAGCTGGGCGACGAGCTCGATGACTGCTTCCTCGCGCTCAACGGCGATGTGCTCACCGACCTCGACCTGAGTGCGCTGCTGCGCGCCCACGAGGAGTGGGGGGCCGCGGCGACGATCGGCTTGCATCCGGTCGAAGACTCGTCCGCCTTCGGCCTGGTCAGCAGCGGCGGCGGGGGGGAGGTACTCGAGTTCCTCGAGAAGACTGGCGAGCGCAAGCCCGGTGAGGTCAACGCGGGGATGTACGTGCTGCGGCGCTCGGTGCTCGAGCTGATCCCATCCGGTGAGAACGTCTCGATCGAGCGCGACGTCTTCCCACGCCTGGTCGGCAACCGGCTGCACGGCCTGCTTCTCGAGGGTTACTGGATGGACATCGGCACGCCCGAGCGCTACCTGCAGGCGAGCTGGGACATCCTCGAGGGACGAGTGGAGACGCGAGTAGAGCCCTCCGGGCCGGACGTGCTGGTGGACCCGGCCGCGGAGGTCGAGGACAGCGCCACTCTCGGCCCCCGCGCGGTGGTCGGCCCGAGTTGCCGGATCGGGGCCGGCGCCATGGTGATGGGATCCGTTCTGCTCGCCGGTGCCAAGGTGGGCGAGAACGCCCGCCTGGTCGACTCGATCCTCTCGCCGGGGGCGGAAGTGCCGGCGGGGGCTGAAGTTGCAGGCGCCGTGATTGCCGAGGGCGAAAGGATCGCCGGCTGACCGATGCTCGACGACGTCCTCGCCATCCCCGATCACCTGCGCGATGCCCTCTGGCGGGTCGAGTCGGCACGGCTCGGGCGCGATGAGTCGGCCGGGTTGCTCATCTGCGGCGTGGGCGGCTCCGCGGTCGGCGGTGATCTCGCAGCCGCGGTGTTGGGCAAGAGGCTCACCGGGCCGTTGCTGACCGTGCGCGGCTACGCGCTGCCGAGCTGGGCGAGCGCCGAGTGGGCGGTGCTGTGTTCGAGCTACTCGGGCGAGACCGAGGAGACCCTTTCCTGTTTCGTCGCGGCCGAGGCGCTCGGCGCCCGCCGAGTTGTGGCCAGCACGGGGGGCTCGCTCACCGAGCGGGCACGGGCTGCCGGAGATCCGGTGGTCGGGCTGCCCGGCCTCCTGCCCGCGCCGCGCACCGCCGTCGCCTACATGCTCGTCTGTGCGCTGGAGGTCGCCGCCGCGGTCGGGATAGCACCCCGTCTCGCGGGGGAGATCGAGGCGGCCGCGACCTTTCTCGAGACCGAGCGCGACAACCTCCGACACCTGGCCGTCGAGGTGGCGGCGACGATCGGCGATCGGATCCCGGTCATCTACGGCGCGGGCCCGAGCGCCGGTGCCGCGAGGCGTTGGAAGACCCAGGTGAACGAGAACGCCAAGCTGCCCGCCTTCTACTCTGAGCTGCCGGAGGCCGATCACAACGAGATCTGCGCCTGGGCCCCCCCCGGCGCCGCGCCACTGGCGGCGATCATGCTCGAGGATCGTGACCAGCACCCGCGTGAGCAACTGCGCTTCGACCTGACGGCGGCCGAGGTAGAGCGCGACGGTGCTCCCGTAGTGCGGATCGAGGCCGCCGGCGAGAGCCGCGGCGAGCGCCTGCTCTGGACGGTGATGCTAGGTGACCTGGTCTCGCTCGAGATCGCCTCGGCACGCCAGGTCGACCCCCTGCCGGTCACCGCAATCGACCGCCTCAAGACTTCTCTCCACCGCGCCTGACGTGTCGATGCTCCGGTGTCCGTATGGACCTCGTTCCACCGGCACGTCCGGCTGACGGTTTCTACGTATCCTTCGCCGGGACAAATAGACGAAAGGAATCGATGGCTACCGCCACCGCAAACTACAAAGTCGCCGACATCGACCTCGCCGACTTTGGGCGCAAGGAGATCGCTCTCGCCGAGGTGGAGATGCCTGGCCTGATGCAGACCCGCGAGGAGTTCGCGGCCGAGCAGCCGCTGCAAGGGGCGCGGATCACCGGCTCGCTCCACATGACGGTGCAGACCGCCGTGCTGATCGAGACCCTGGTCGCTCTCGGCGCCGAGGTCCGCTGGGCCAGCTGCAACATCTTCTCCACGCAGGACCACGCCGCCGCCGCGATCGCCGCGGCCGGCATCCCGGTCTTCGCCTGGGAAGGCGAGACCCTGGAGGAGTACTGGTGGTGCGCCGAGCAGGCCCTGCTCTGGCCCGACGGAGAGGGCCCGAACATGATCCTCGACGACGGCGGCGACGCCACCCTGCTCGTCCACAAGGGCGTCGAGTTCGAGAAGGCGGGCGCCGTGCCCGACCCGGCCTCGGCCGACTCGGAGGAGTTCCGCGTCGTGCTCGAGACCCTGCAGCGCTCGCTCGAATCCGACCCGCAGCGCTGGACCCAGATCGCCGAGGGGATCAAGGGGGTCACCGAGGAGACGACCACCGGCGTGCACCGGCTCTACCAGCTCGCCGAGACCGGCGACCTGCTCTTCCCGGCGATCAACGTCAACGACTCGGTCACCAAGTCGAAGTTCGACAACCTCTACGGTTGCCGTCACTCGCTGATCGACGGGATCAACCGCGCCACCGACGTGATGATCGGCGGCAAGGTCGCCGTCATCTGCGGCTACGGCGACGTCGGCAAGGGCTGTGCCACCTCGCTGCGCGGTCAGGGCGCCCGCGTGATCGTCACCGAGATCGACCCGATCTGCGCCCTGCAGGCGGCGATGGAGGGCTACGAGGTGCGGACGCTCGACGAAGTGGTCGAGAGTGCCGACGTCTTCGTCACCGCCACCGGCAACAAGGACATCATCACCGCTGGTCACATGGCGCGGATGAAGCACAACGCGATCGTCGGCAACATCGGCCACTTCGACAACGAGATTGATGTCGCCGGGCTCGAATCCTCGCCGGCCGAGAGGATCAACATCAAGCCGCAGGTCGACGAGTGGCGCTTCCCCGACGGCCACTCGATCATCCTGCTCTCCGAGGGTCGCCTGCTCAACCTCGGCAACGCGACGGGACATCCGAGCTTCGTGATGTCGAACTCGTTCACCAACCAGGTGATTGCGCAGATCGAGCTCTACGGTCAGCCCGACGGGTTCGCGGCCAGGGAGGTCACCGTCTTGCCCAAGCACCTCGACGAGAAGGTCGCGCGACTGCACCTCGCGGCGCTCGGCGTCAACCTCACCGAGCTGTCCGAGGAGCAGGCCGCCTACCTCGGCATCCCGGTCGAGGGGCCCTACAAGCCCGATCACTATCGCTACTAAATGAGGGCAATGGTCTTGGCGGCCGGGCTCGGCACCCGGCTGCGCCCGGTCACCTACGCGATGCCGAAGCCGATGGTGCCGGTGCTGAACCGGCCGGTGATGGAGCACAGCGTGCGGCTGCTCGCCCGCCACGGCTTCGGCGAGGCGATCGCCAACCTGTACTGGTTCCCCGAGACGATCGAGGACCACTTCGGCGACGGCTCCGATTTCGGCATCGAGCTCACCTACAGCCGCGAGGAGCACCTCCTGGGGACGGCGGGAGGGGTTCGCAACGCCGCCGCCTTCCTCGGCGGCTCGTTCCTGGTCGTGGCCGGGGACGCGCTGACCGATCTCGACTTCGCCGCGATGCGCGAGTTCCACGAGTCCCACGACGGTATCGCGACGATGGCCACCAAGCGGGTCGCCGAGACCGACCAGTACGGCGTCGTCATCGCCGGCGAGGACGGCCGCGTCCAGGGATTCCAGGAGAAGCCCGACCCCGCCGAGGCGCTCTCGGATCTCGCCAACACCTGCATCTACATGTTCCGCGCCGAGATCTTCGACTTCTTCCCGGAGCCGGGCACGAGCAGGGCCGCGGGTCCGGATGACCCACCTGGCTTCGCCGACTGGGCGATGGACGTCTTCCCGGCATTGCTGGAGAACGACGTTCCCTTCTACTCGCACGAGATCGACGCCTACTGGAACGACATCGGCAATCTCGGCGAGCTGCGCCAGGGAAATCTCGACGCACTCAGCGGTGCGGTGCGGGTCGAGCCCGGCGCGCCGGAGGTGGGGGAGGGCATCCGTTCGGCGAGCCCGCTGGACGGCGCCGAGGTCGAGGGCCCGGCGCTGATCGGCGCTGGCGTGGAGCTGGGCGCCGGGGCGCGGATCCAGGGACCGGCCATCGTCGGCGACGGCTGCCGGCTCGGCGCCGGCTCCTGGGTACGCGACTCGATCCTGCTCTCGGGCGCGGAGCTGCCGCCCGAGGCGATGCTGGTCGGCGCGATCGCCGGCCGCGTTGCCAAAGCCTGAGCCTTTCGTGACATCCAGCGCGCCACGGGCGCGCCCCCTCGCCTCAGGATCGGGGCATGAAGCCGCTCCACGCCGTCGCCGCTGGCCTGCTGCCGGCGCTCTGCGCTGCCTGCGGGCGCGGCTGCCGGCCTGGCGGCGTTCTCTGCACCCGCTGCGCGCGTCGCCTCGCCGAGGCCGATCCCCTGCCAGGCAGCAGGGTCGCCGGGCTCGATCGCTGCTGGTCCTCGGCGCCGCACGAGGGCGTCGCCCGCGACCTCGTCAGCGCGCTCAAGTTCCGCCGCCTGCTGCCGGTCGCGGACCTGATCGCCGAGCGGCTGCACTGGCTGGCGCCGGCGAGCCTGCTCAGCGGCGAGATCGTGCCGGTGCCGACGGCGGCGCTGCGCTCGCTGGCCCGCGGCTTCGACCCCGCCGCCGAGATCGCTGCCGCCCTCGCGGAGCGGACAGGTCTGAGCACGGAGCCGTGCCTGAGGCGCCGCGGCGCCGCTCGCCAGGTCGGCAGGCGCCGGGCCGAGCGCATCGGGCAGCCGCCGCACGTCGAGCTGCGCCACGCCGCGCCACGCAGCGTCCTGCTCGTCGACGACGTCCTCACCACGGGCGCCACCCTCTCGGCCTGCGCCCGGGCGCTGCGTGACGGCGGCGCGATCCGGGTAGTTGCGATCACCTTCACCAGGCGCCTCTGACCCTTTACCGGACGCCGGTGACGGCGTAGCATCGGGAGCCCGACACCAAGGAGGAAAAGATGCGGATCGAGATTCGTGGGCGCAACGTCGAGATAACCGACGAGCTGCGGGGTCACGTGACCAAGCGATTTCGCCGGGTCGGCAAACAGGTGTCGGAGCTGGCTACCCTCGACGTCGAGGTCTACGAAGAGCGCAACCCCTCGATCGAGGACAGCCAGGTCGCCGAGGCGACGCTGCGCCTCAAGGGCGTCACCCTGCGGGCGCGCGAGGCGACGCCGGAGATGATGCACACGATCCACGAGCTCGCCGAGGACATTCGCCGCCAGGTCAAGAAGCACCGCGAGCTGCGCCGCAAGCGCACGCAGACGCGCCGCGCCGCCGCCCGGATGCGGGGCCGCACCGCCTAAGAGGGGCTCACGCCGTCTGCTTGGAGGTTGGGTGCGAGGGCCCGGCGCCGTCGGCCTGCTTGAGGAACTGGTGGACGAAGGCGATCGACATGCTGCCCTCGCCGACAGCGGCGGCGACGCGCTTCACCGGGCCGCAGCGGACGTCGCCGCAGGCGAAGATGCCGGGGACGCTCGTCTCGAGGAGGTAGGGGTCGCGGTCGAGCGTCCAGCTCGCGGCGGAGTGCGCTTCGGCGCCGGTCAGCACGTAGCCGCGGCGGTCGAGCGCAATCTCGGCTGGCAGCCAGGCCGTCTCCGCATCGGCCCCGATGAAGAGGAACAGACCGCCGGACTCCAGCTGGGAGGTCTCGCCCGACCCGGAGTCGCGCACGTCGATCGCCTCGAGCGAGTCGACGCCGTGCACCGCCGCCACTTCGGCGCCGAAGATCGCCTCGATGTTCAAGCGGGTCGCGAGCTGGTCGATCAGGTAGCGCGACATGCTTTTCTCCAGCGTTGCCCCGCGGCAGAGGATCGTCACGCTGCGCGCGTGGGTGGAGAAGAAGAGCGCGGCCTGCCCCGCCGAGTTGCCCGCACCGACGATGTGGACGTCGAGGCCGTGCGTGTTCGACGCTTCGCTGCGCGCCGCCCCGTAGGAGATCCCCTTGCCCGCGAGGCGGTCGAAGCCCTCGATCGGGAGGCGGCGCCAGGCGACGCCGCAGGCGAGGATGATCGTCCGGGCGTGCAGGACGTCGCCGGCGTCGAGGTGCAGCTCCAGGGTTTCGGCGTCTATCCGCTCGATCGATCGGGTGACGAGGATCTCGGCGCCGAGCCGCCGCGCCTGCTGCAGCGCCCGGCTCGCCAGCTCGTCCCCGGAGACCCCCGAGGGGAAGCCGAGGTAGTTCTCGATCCGCGATGAGGTGCCGGCCTGGCCGCCGGGGGCTTCCCGCTCGACCACGATCGTGCGCAGTCCCTCCGATGCCCCGTAGACGGCCGCGGCCAGGCCGGCGGGGCCGGCGCCGACGATCACCGTGTCGTATTCCCCGCCCCCCGCCGCGGTCTCGACGCCGAGCAGCTCGGCCACCTCTCGCAGCTCCGGGCGCATGGCGGTCTTGCCGTCGACGACGCGGATGGCCGGCCAGTCCCCCTCCGGGGGGAGCGAGCCACCCCACTGCCCCGTCGCGTCGGGCGTCTCCGGCGTGAGCCACCTGAAGGTGATCTGGTTGCGATCCAGGAAGCGCCTCAGCTCGGCGCAGGACGCATCCCAGCGATGCCCGACCACGAGGGCGCGCGGCGGCGGTGGGTCGGCGGCGATGCCCTCGAGCCCGCGCGAGCCGCCCATCCGATGGGCCGCGAGCTTGCCGATCACCTTGCCGACGTCCGGGACCACGGCCGCGACGGCGTGGTAGTCGCTGGCTTCGAGCCGCATTACGCGCGAGTCCTCGGCGGCGCGGAAGCCGACCGGAAACACCGTTCCGAGCGCGATCGGCACCTCGCCGAAGACGTCGCCGGGGAGGCGCTCGCCGACGACCCGCTCGACCCCGTCGACGGACTTGACCGCCTCGATCCGTCCCTCGAGCACGGCGAAGACCGCACGCTCGTCGCCCTCGTGCGCGGCGAACTCTCCCGCCACCAGACCGATGTCGGCCGCCACGCCGGAAAGCCGCTCTCGCTCGACCTCGTCGAGCGCTCCGAAGACGGCGATCGCCCCGATCTCTTCGGCACTCACCATGCGGCGGCCAGCCTACCCGGCACGCGGCCGATCCCCTCGGCACACCCCCCGCTACCCTTGGGCCATGGCCAATGCGAGAGACATGGTCACGCGTGCGCTGCGTGTGGGAGAGGGACGCAAGTTCAAGGGGTACGAGAAGCGCGCCGAGACGATCAACCGGATCGAGCCGGAGATGGAGCTGCTCGACGACTCCGAGCTGCGCGCCGAGGCCGATGCGCTGCGCAAGCGGGCTACGGACGGCGAGTCGCTCGACGACCTCCTGCCCGAGGCCTTCGCCCTGACCCGCGAGGCGGCGCGCCGTTCGATCGGCCAGCGCCACTACGACGTACAGCTGATCGGCGGTATGGCCCTGCACGAGGGCGCGATCGCCGAGATGAAGACCGGCGAGGGCAAGACCCTGACCGCCACGCTCGCCGTCTTCCTCAACACGCTGGCCGGTAACGGAGTTCATCTCGTCACCGTCAACGACTACCTCGCCCGCCGCGACTCGGAATGGATGAAGCCGATCTACGACGCGCTCGGGGTCAGCGTCGCCGCGATCCAGGAGGGAGACGACCACGCGACCCGCCAGACCAAGTACGCCTGCGACGTCGTCTACGGGACCAACTCGGAGTTCGGCTTCGACTACCTGCGCGACAACATGTCCGACGCGCTCGAGCATTGCGTGCAGCCAGGTCACCACTTCGCGATCGTCGACGAGGTCGACAACATCCTGATCGACGAGGCGCGCACGCCGCTGATCATCTCGGGCGCGCCCGAACAGGCGGCCCAGACCTACTACACCTTCGCCCGCCTGGCCAGGCAGATGAATGGCGTCCCCGCCAAGGACAAGCTGCGTTCTCTCGGCGAGTCGAAGGACACCTCCGAGGCCGACTACGACTACGAATTCGACGAGAAGCACAAGACCGTCTCGCCGACCGAGCGCGGCGTCAAAAGGGCGGAGGAGTTCGTCGGCGTCGACAACCTCTACCTCGGCGAGCACGGCAGCCTCGTCAACCACCTCGTGCAGGCGCTGAAGGCGGAGTCCCTTTACAGCAAGGACAAGGACTACGCCGTGATCGACGGCCAGGTGATGATCATCGACGAGTTCACCGGCCGCATCCTCGAGGGGCGGCGCTGGTCGGAGGGCCTGCACCAGGCCGTCGAGGCCAAGGAGGGCGTGGCGATCGGCGAGGAGAACCAGACCCTGGCGACGATTACGCTGCAGAACTACTTCCGCCTCTACGACAAGCTCTCCGGGATGACCGGCACCGCGCTGACCGAGGCGACCGAGTTCATGAAGATCTACAAAGTGCCGGTGGTCGAGATCCCGACCCACCGCCAGATGATCCGGGCCGACCAGAACGACCAGATCTTCAAGACCAAGGACGGCAAGTGGAAGGCGGTGCTGGAGGAAATCGCCGCCCGCCACGAGAAGGGCCAGCCGATCCTGGTCGGCACCGTCTCGGTCGAGGTCTCGGAGATGATCTCCGATGAGCTGAAACGCCAGGGAATCGAGCACGCGGTGCTCAACGCCAAGCCCGAGCACGCCGAGCGAGAGGGCGAGCGGATCGCCCAGGCCGGTCGCAAAGGCGCGGTGATGATCGCCACCAACATGGCCGGCCGCGGCGTCGACATCAAGCTCGGCGGCGATTCCGAGCAGTTGGCGATCCACGAGCTGAAGAAGAAGGGCGTCGCGCCCGGGGACGAGGGGTACGAAGCAGCGCTCGAGACCAAGGTGGCCGAGCTGGAACCGATCTGCGCCGCCGAGGCCGATGAAGTCCGCGAGCTGGGCGGCCTTTTCATCTGCGGCACCGAGCGCCACGAGTCACGGCGCATCGACAACCAGCTGCGCGGCCGCTCCGGCCGCCAGGGCGACCCGGGCGAGACGCGCTTCTTCCTCTCCGCCGAAGACGACGTGATCCGCCTCTTCGCCGGCGACCGCATCTACAAAATCCTCGACCGGCTTGGCCCCGTCGACGACGAGGGCGAGGAGATGCCGCTCGAGGCGGGCATGCTGACCAAGACGGTCGAGAATGCCCAGAAGAAGGTCGAGGAGCAGAACTTCCTGATCCGCAAACGCGTGCTCGAGTACGACGACGTGATGAACGAGCAGCGCCGCGTCGTCTACAAGTACCGGCGCGAGATCCTCGAGGGCCGCGACATGTCGGAGATCGCCCGCGACGAGATGGAGGGCGTGATCGAGCGGCTCGTCGACGAGTACACGCCCGGCGACGTGCTCGAGGAATGGGACATGCCCGAGCTGGAGACGCAGCTGCGCCAGATCTGGCCGGTCAGCCTCGACGTCGCCTCGATGTCACCGGAGACGGTCGACCGCGAGCGGCTCAAGGACGAGCTCGACGACGACGCGATGAGCGCCTACGACGAGCGCGAGGGCGTCTTCGGTGAGGAGCTGATGCGCTACCTGGAGCGCTCGCTCCTGCTGCAGGTGATCGATAACCGCTGGCGCGAGCACCTCTACGACATGGACTACCTGCGCGAGGGCATCCACCTGCGCGGGTTCGCCCAGATCGATCCCCTGGTCGCCTACAAGAACGAAGGCTTCGCCATGTTCGAGGAGCTGATGCACTCGATCTGGGAGGAGTTCAGCAAGCTGATCTTCCACGTCGAGGTCGAGATCGATCCCGCCCAAGCCCAGCAGGCGCTCGGTCCCAACGGCGGCAACGCGCCGGCCGCGCTCTCCTACTCGGGCGGTACTCCCGACGGCCAGCCCTCGGCGCTGCAGCAGGTCGCGGCGGGCGCCGGTGCCGCGGCGGGGCTCGAAGCGGTGGCCGCCCCCGATGGCCAGGTAGGCAACGGCGCTACCGAGGTGGTCGAGACGGTGGTCAAGGACGAGCGGGAGAACATCGGTCGCAACGATCCCTGCTGGTGTGGCAGTGGCAAGAAGTTCAAGAAGTGCCACGGAGCCTGAAGGCCCACGACCCGGTTCGGGAGTTCATTCGGGCCTTCAACGAGAGGGATCTCGATTCGTTCGTGGGCACGCTCGATCCGGAGGTTGAGCTTCATGCGATGAAGGGGTTGCGCAAGGGGGTTGAGGCGGCGCGGGTTTGGGCTACACGGGCGCCTGGGGGGGTGCAGCAGACGATCGAGGTGGAGGAGCTGTTCGAGGACGACACGGAGTCGGGGGGCGGTCGGGCGTTGGCGCTGATCCGGCGGAGTTGGCACTGGGACGAGGACGGCTCGCATGCCTCCACGGAGGAGATGGCTTGGCTGTTTGAGCTGCGCGAGCATCGGATTCGCAGCTGGCGGCCCTTTGAGGATCGCGAGATGGCTTGGCGGGCGTACCATGGTGGCGATGGGCACCCCGGCCGCAGAGAACCGCGAGGCGACTGAGGCCTGGAGCGGGCCGCTGTTCGACCGCTTTGTGCGCTACCGCGAGCTGGTCGCCGGCGGCCTTGGCGCGCACGGCGAGGCGGCGATGGCGGCGCACCCGCCGCGGCCGGGCGACCGGGTCGTCGATCTCGGCTGCGGTTTCGGCGATACGACCCAGCGGTTGGCCGGCTTGATTGGGGCCGAGGGCGAGGCGCTCGGCGTCGACGTCTCGGAGCCGTTCATCGAGATGGCTCGCAAGGAGGCGGAGGAAGCCGGGGTCGCGAACGTCCGCTTCGACGTCGGCGACGTGCAGGTGACCGAGTTCGGCGAGACGTTCGACTACGCCTTCTCGCGGATGGGGATCATGTTCTTCGCCAACCCCGTGGCGGCGCTGCGCAACGTGTGCGAGGCGCTGACCCCTGGCGGGCGTCTCTGCGCTGTTGTCTGGCGGCGTAAGGAAGACAACGAATGGGTCCGCCGGGCGGAGCTGGTCGTCGACGAGTACCTAGATCATCCCGAGGAGAGCGACGAGCCGACCTGCGGGCCCGGCCCCTTCTCGATGGCCAACGCAGACACGGTCAGCGAGCAGCTCAAGATCGCCGGCTTCGAGGAGATCAGCCTGCAGCGCTGCGACCTGCCGCTGAAGATCGGCAACGACCTCGACCACGCGGTCGAGTTCAACATGGCGCTCGGCCCAGCCGGAGAGGTCCTGCGGCTCTGGGAAGACCGGATCGGCGAGATCCGGCCGAAGATCGCCGCCGAGCTGCGTAAGGCGCTGGCCGAGTTCGATGGCCCCGACGGTGTCTACGCGCCCGCCTCGACCTGGATCCTCAGCGCCCGAGCGCCGCAATAACCTGTGGGCCATGGCTGAAGCCGCGTCAACCGAGTCCGTGCCGGCGCGGCTGGCCGAGATCCGAGAGCAGCTGTCCCTGCTCTCGGACTACCTTTGACCCTGCGGTACTGGAGGCCGAAGTCGAGAAGCTCGAGGCCGAGATGCAGCGGCCGGGCTTCTGGGACAACCAGGAGGCGGCGGCTGGCACCTCGGCCGCGCACGCCCGGGCGCAGCGCAGGCTGAAGACCTTTCGCGAGCTCGAGGGCGAGGTCGCCGACCTCGGCGACCTGGCGGAGATGGCGGCGGAGGATGAGGAGATGGCGGCCGAGCTGGGCACACAGCTCGCCACCGTCGAGCGTCACCTCGCGGCGCTCGAAGAGGCGCGCCTCTTCAGCGGTCCCTACGACGCCGGCGATGCCGTGGTCAGCGTCCACGCCGGCGCCGGCGGAACCGACTCCCAGGACTGGGCCGAGATGCTGCTGCGCATGTACCTGCGCTGGGCCGAAGGTCGTGGCTTCGAGGTCGAGATGAAGGAGGCCTCGCCGGGGGAGGAGGCGGGCCTCAAGTCGGCGACCTTCATCGCCCGGGGCGAGAACGCCTACGGGCTCTTCGCCGCCGAGCGCGGCGTCCACCGCTTGGTGCGGATCTCCCCCTTCGACTCCTCGGCCCGCCGCCACACCAGCTTCGCCCAGCTCGACGTCGGCCCGCTGGTCGACGAGGGGGTGGAGGTCGAGATCGATGACGCCGACCTGCGCATCGACACCTACCGCGCCTCCGGCGCCGGTGGCCAGCACGTCAACAAGACCGATTCCGCGGTGCGCATCACCCACGTGCCAACCGGGGTCGTCGTGCAGTGCCAGAACGAGCGCTCGCAGACCCAGAACAAGGCCGTGGCGATGCAGCTGCTGCGCTCGAAGCTAATCGAGCTGGAGGAGCGCAAACGCGCCGAGGAGCTGGCAAAGGTGCGCGGCGAGGTCAAGGACGTCGCCTGGGGCTCGCAGATCCGCAGCTACTTCCTGCACCCGGACCAGAGGGTCAAGGACCACCGCACCGGGCACGAGGCCGGCGACGCGCAGCGCGTCCTCGACGGCGACCTCGACGAGTTCATCCGCGACTACCTGAACAAGACGGCCGCGGCGGCGGCCGGCTGAGGCTCGCGCGAAGGATGGGCGGACGGTGCCAGCCGGGTCCTTGACGTACCTCGAGCGGCCCGCGGAGCGGGCGCCGGAGGGGCTGCTGGTGCTCCATCACGGCCGCGGCACTGACGAGCGCGACCTGCTCGGGCTGGCGGACGCGCTCGATCCCGATGGGCGGCTGCGTGTCGTCACCCCGCGGGCGCCGCTCGTGCTCGAAGGGTCACCCGGCTATCACTGGTACCTGGTGCCACGCGTCGGCTACCCCGACCACGACACCTTCCACGCGGCGCGGCACGCTCTGGCCGAGCTGCACGACCGGCTCTGGGAGGAGACCGGCGTCGAGCCGGCGCGGACCGTGCTGGGAGGGTTCTCGATGGGCACCGTGATGAGCTACGCGATGGCGCTCAGCGCCGAGCGCCCACCGGTCGCCGGAGCGCTGGCCTTCAGCGGCTTCGTGCCGACTGTCGAGGGCTGGGCGCCGCGCTTTGACGATCGCCTCGACACCCGCGCTTTCATCTCGCACGGGAGCAACGACCCGATCATCGCCGTCGAGTTCGCCCGCCGTGCGCGCCAACTGCTCGAGGCCGGCGGGCTCGCTGTCGAGTACCACGAGTCCGCGCTCGGCCACCAGATCGATCCGGCGCACCTGGCGGCCGCGGCAACCTGGTTGCGGGAGACGCTGCCCCCGCTGGGCTAGTCGTCCTCGCCCCAGGTGATCTTGGAGCCACCGCGGCGGTCGACTGCGAGCCGATCGGACTCGAAGCGCTGACACGCCCCCGGCACGTCCGATACGTGCACGGTCACCGTGAACCGGCCCGACCCGCGCACCCGGCTCATTTGTTTTTCGTCCAGGTGCTTGCTGAGGCGGACGACGCCGCTGCGGCCGAGATGGCGGGTAGCGGCTCCCAGGCGGTCGTGGCTGGCTTTGTATTCCACCGTCGCCTGAGCGGGTGCGTAAGTGGTGTAGCCGAGGGTCAGCCGGACCTGGTTGCGCGAGGGAAAGGCGACGACCCGCGCGTGGGTGGTGCGCAGCAGGCAGTCCTCAGCCGAGACGCGGCTGCTCTCCTCCGCTTCGTCCTCGCATTCTTCCTCGGTTTCGGCGACCGCTTCTTCGTCTTCTTCCCCCTCCTCGAATTCTTCGACGCATTCTTCTTCGACTTCGCCTTCTTCGCTGATCTCGGCGGTCGATTCGAAGGGGGCCGCAGCTTCGAATTCGGCTGCGCCCAGGGCTGACTGGACGAGGCCGGCGGTCAAGAGCAGGATCAACGGCAGCAGGAAGAGGGCGACTCTTGCGTTTTTCACGCCCCCTTCATCGGTTGGCGGGCCGGATCGCTTTAGCGAGGTTGCGGTTAGATTCACGGCGATGCGCGGAGCGCCCCCAGAGATCGAAGGCGTCACGCACCGCTACGTCGACGTCCCCGGCGCCCGCCTGCACGTCGCCGAAGCGGGGGAGGGGCCACCGGTCCTCCTCCTGCACGGTTGGCCGCAGCACTGGTGGATCTGGCGCAAGGTGATCCCGGCCTTGGCCGGCGAACGCCGGCTGATCTGCCCCGACCTGCGCGGCTTCGGCTGGAGCGAGGCGCCGGCCGGACGCTACGAGATGTCGGAATTCGCCGCCGATATCACGGCTCTCCTGGACGAGCTGGGCCTCGACCGGGTCGACCTGATCGGCCACGACTGGGGTGGCTACACCGGCTTCTTGCTCTGTCTCGATGCACCGCAACGCATCCGCAATTACCTGGCTCTCGGTGTCGTGCACCCCTGGTTTGAGCCGCCCAAGGTCACGCCGCAGGCACTGAGGCGGACCGCCTACCAGTTCATTCTCGCCACCCCGGGGATCGGCACGAGCGTGCTGCGCTTCCAGCCCGGCTTCGTCAAGCTCGCCCTGCGTCGCGGCGCCCACCCGTCGATGCGCTGGAGCGAAGAGGAGCTCGACTGCTACGCAGAGACCTTCCGCCCCCGCGATCATGCGCTCGCTTCCTCCCACGTCTACCGCAGCTTTCTCCTTCGCGAGCTGCCGCGCCTGAAAAGGGGCGACTACCGCTCGCGGCGCAGCTCGGTGCCGACCCTCCTCCTTCACGGTGAAGCGGACCCGGTGATCCGGGCCGACATCCTGGCCGGCTACGAGCCTTACGCGGAGGAGATGAGCGTCGAGGAAGTCGAGCACTGCGGGCATTTCATCGCCGAGGAGAAACCCGAGCTCGTGATCGAGCGGGCTCGCGCCCTCTTCGGCCCCGTCTAGAGCACGCCCTCCAGCTTCAGCAGCGCCTCCTTCATCGGCAGGCCGCCGCCGTAACCGCCGAGGCCGCCGCCGCTACGCAGCACCCGGTGGCAGGGAACGACGATCGGGATCGGGTTGGAGCCGCATGCTGTGCCGGCGGCGCGGACGGCGCGCTCGTTGCCGGCGCTGCGCGCCATCTCGGTGTAGGTGCGGGTCTGTCCGTAGGGGATGCGGTTGATCGCCCGCTGCACCTTGCCGCGAAAGCCGTCGGTCAGCCGCCAGTCGATCGGCAGGTCGAACTCGGTCAGCTTGCCGGCGAAGTAGAGGTCGAGCTCACGTCGCGCCCCGTCGAGCTTGGCTGGGGCCTCCAGCACGCGGGGCGACACCTTGGCGGCGAGCTCCTCCAGCGTTTCGGCGGGGTCGTAGGTGGGCAGGTTGACCCGCACCAACCCGCGCGGGGTGGCGGCCAGCAGCAGGGGCCCGAAGGGGGAGTCGACGTTGGCGTAGGCGACGTCGAGCAGGCCCTCGGCGTCGGCTCGTTCGGCGAAGCGCTGCAGGGTGGTCTTCATGCCAGCTCCTTCCTCAGTCGCTTGATTCCCTCGTGCAGGCTGCGACGCGCCGCCTCCTCGGAACAGCCGAGCGCGGCGGCGATCTCGGCGTGGGGCAGATCGCAGGCGTAGCGCAGGGCGACGGCGGCTCGTTGCTTGGGCGGCAAGGCGCCGACCAGCTTCCAGATGCCGTCATCGGCGGGCGCTCGGTCCTCGACGGCGACCTCCACCACCTCTGCGACGGGCAGCGGCCTGCGACCGTTGGCCCGGTGGTGGTCGATCGCCTTGCGGTAGGCGATCGTCAGCAGCCAGCCGCGCAGGTTCTCGGCATTGCCGAGCTTCGGGTAGGTGCGCAAGGCGGCGAGGAAGGTCTCCTGAAAGCAGTCCTCGGCATCGCTGCGGCCGACGGCGCCGCGCAGGACACCCATCACGTCGGCGGCGTGCTCGTCGATCAATGTCTGGAACGGCGGCAAAGGGGTCACCTATGGGATTAAACGCTCCCCCGTCCCTGGAGCGTGAGACGACTTGATGTCGCACTTGTCGCCGCATAGCGGCGACAAGTGCGACATCGGGTGCTGAAGGAGTCGAGATCTGCGTCACGGTCGCATTTCCCGCCGCATTGCGGCGGGAAATGCGACCGCTTGGCTGGGCTAGGCTGGGGCGCGATGGCGGAGTCTCTGCAGGGGGTCGTGGGGCGGGCTTTGGCCGAGGATCTCGGGGCTGGCGACGTGACCGCTGAGGCTACGGTGCCTGAGGAGGCGCGGGGGCGCGCTCGGATCGTGCAGAAGCAGGCGGGCGTCGTCTACGGGCTCGAGGTGGTTGCGGAGACGATGCGGCAGTGTGGGGTGGAGGACGTCGACAACCTCGTCGTCGAGGCGCAGTGGCGCGACGGGGTGCCGGCGGAGGTGCTGTTCGCGAGCGGGTCCGCCAGGGGGTTGCTCGCGGCGGAGCGGACGGGGCTCAACTTCCTCGGCCATCTCTCCGGCATCGCGACGCTGACCGCGCGCTTCGTCGAGGCGGTAGCGGGAACGGGAGCGACGATCCTCGACACGCGCAAGACGACGCCCGGCCTGCGCGAGCTGGAGAAGGCGGCGGTGCGAGCCGGGGGTGGGCGCAATCACCGCATGGGTCTCCACGACGCGATCCTGATCAAGGAGAACCACATCGCCCTCGCCGGCAGCCTCGCCAGGGCGGTGCATGCCGCTCGCAGCAAGCAGCCAGAGCTGGCGGTCGAGGTCGAGTGCCGCAACCTCGACGAGGTCGCCTACGCGCTGGGCACCGGCGCTGACGTGCTGCTGCTCGACAACATGGACGCCGGCACGCTGCGCAAAGCGGTGGGGCTGCGCGACGGCAACGCCAGCAGGCGCGGGGGAGGCCCGTCCCTGGAGGCCTCCGGTGGCGTCAGCCTCGACACCGTGCGCACGATTGCCGAATCCGGTGTCGACTTCATCTCGGTTGGCGCCCTCACCCACTCAGCTCCGACGCTCGACTTCAGCATGTTGATCGAGCTCGCCTAGCCGCCCGCCTACTTCAACAGCCGGGAGAGGCGGCGGTCCTTGAGCACACGACCGCCCGTCTGCTCTTTCGGGCAATAGTTGGTCTGGTGCTCGGAGAAGAAGACCGCCTCGATGGGGGTGCCGCAGCGGGGGCATGGCTGGCCCTCGCGCTTGTGGACCTGTAGGGGCATCGGCACCTTGTCCGGTAGCTGCTCGCCGATCGTTTTCTCGTAGTGGTCGATTGCATCGCCCAGTACGTGCAGCGCGACGTGTAGCCGCTCGACCTCCTCTTCATCCAGCTCCGAGCCCTTCTTGAAGGGCGAGAGCCGTGCCTCCCAGAGGATCTCGTCGACCCAGGAGCGGCCGATCCCGGCGATGTCGCCCTGGTGTCGCAACAGCGGGTGCAGGTGCCGCGGCTGGTCGATCAGCGGCGCGAACTCCTCCAGCGACGGCGCCGGCCAGGCTTCCGGGCCCAGCCTGGCAACCGCCTCGTCCTCCTCGACCGCATCGCTCGCAAGCAGCTTCGCCCAGGCCCGCTGCTTCGTCCCGAACTCCCGCAGCCGCAGCTCCCGCCCGCCCTCCAGCCTGACGAGCACGCGGGAGGCCCGGTCTTTCAATGAAGCCCGCTTCTCGAACAGCCGCAGCCGCCCCGCCGACATCAGGTGAATGAGCAATGAGAGATCCCCGAACTCAACCACCGGCATCTTCCCGACCCTTCTTACGCCACTGACCTTGGAACCCGCCAGTTCCTCCAAGGGCGGCTCAAAGGTCTTCATCACGTTCATCCCCGGCGCAACCGCCGATTCGACAGAAGCTCCCGACAGCGCGGTGTTCAGCCTCCTCGCCGTGATCTCAACCTCAGGCAACTCGGGCATGGACCAAGTCTGCCGTTTCCGCTCCTCCCGCGGGTGGCATACCCGCGGGCCGAGAGGCCAATCGCTTAGACTTGTTCCACGTTCATTCGACTGGTTGCAAGGCAGCGATGCCGGGCCAGCGAACATCAGGAAAGGAAGGGCTCGTGCAGGAGCTCCCGACGATCCAACCCATTTCACCGGACGCTCTCTCGCCCGAAGCGATCGCTGCCCTCAGCGAGGAGGTGCGGGCGCTCGCCGCCGAGCGCAACGCGGTGATCCTCGCCCACAACTACCAGCTCCCCGAGGTCCAGGACGTCGCCGACCATATGGGCGACTCGCTCGGCCTCTCGCGCGAGGCCGCCGCCACCGACGCCGACGCGATCGCCTTCTGCGGTGTCCATTTCATGGCCGAGACCGCCTCGATCCTCTCGCCGGAGAAGACGGTGCTGATCCCCGATCTCAACGCCGGCTGCTCGCTCGCCGATTCGATCGACGCCGATCAGCTACGCGCTTGGAAGGCCCAGCATCCCGGCGCGCTGGTGGTCATGTACGTCAACACCTCGGCCGAGGTGAAGGCCGAGACCGACTACTGCTGCACCTCCTCCAACGCGGTCAAAGTGGTCGAGCACATCTGGGCCGAGCACGGGCCGGACACCGAGATTCTCTTCGGCCCCGACATGTGGCTGGGCGCCTTCGTCGAGCGCGAGACCGGGATCCAGGAGGATCCCGAGCGCCGCGCCCGCTTCCACATCTGGGACGGCGAGTGCCACGTGCACGCCGGCATCCGCCCCGGCGACATCGCCCAGACCCGCGCCGAGCACCCTGAGGCCGAGTTCCTGATCCACCCCGAGTGCGGTTGTGCGACCCAGGCGATGGAGTACGTCGCCGCCGGCGACGTCGAGCCCGAGGGCGTCCACATGCTCTCCACCTCGGGGATGCTCGAGCACGTCGAAGCGCACCCCGACGGCAGCTTCATCGTCGCCACCGAGAACGGCATGCTCTACCCGTTGCAGCAGGCGGCCCCACGGGCCAACCTGATCGAGGCCAACCGGATGGCCTTCTGCAGGTACATGAAGATGATCACGCTGCCGAAGCTGCGCGACAGCCTGCGCGATATGAAGTTCGAGGTCAGCGTGCCGGCCGCGATCGCCGAACGGGCGAAGCTGCCGATCGAGCGCATGGTCGCGATCGGCTAGCGCTAGATATTGTCCGATCCGTGAAGGAGCTCGCCCAGCAACTGCGCGTCGATGCGGTCCGCGCCAGCGCCGCCGCTGGCTCCGGGCACCCGACTTCGGGGATGTCCGCCGCCGACCTGATGGCGGTCCTTTTCAGCAAGTACCTGCACTACGACTTCTCGGCCCCGGAGAACAGGGCCAACGACCACCTGGTCTTCTCCAAGGGCCACGCCTCGCCGCTGCTCTACGCGCTCTACAAGGCTGCGGGAGCGATCGACGACGAGGAGCTGCTCACCTTCCGCGAATTCGGCTCGCGCTTGCAGGGCCACCCGACGCCGGAACTTCCCTGGGTCGACGTCGCCACCGGTTCGCTTGGCCAGGGACTGCCGATCGCGGTCGGCATCGCGCTCGCCGGCGCCAAGCTCGAGCGGGCCGATTTCCGCACCTGGGTCCTCTGCGGGGACTCCGAGCTCGCCGAGGGCTCGATGTGGGAGGCCTTCGAGCACGCCGGCTACGCGGGCCTGCGCAACCTGATCGCCGTCGTCGACGTCAACCGCCTCGGCCAGCGCGGCCCGACCATGCACGAGTGGGACACCTCGAAGCTGGCCGCCCGCGCCGCCGCCTGCGACTGGCACGTTCAGGAGATCGACGGGCACGACCTCGGGGCAATCGACGCGGCCTACGCGTCCGCCCTCGCGGCCGAGCGGCCAGCGGTGATCTTCGCCCGCACCAAGAAGGGGTCCGGCGTCTCCGCCGTCGAGGACCAACCGAACTGGCACGGCAAGCCGCTCGCCGATCCCGAGGCGGCGATCGAGGAGCTGGGCGGCATCCGCGAGGTCAGCGTCGAGGTGCAGGCGCCGGGGGAGGCGCAGCCGTTCGAGATCGAGCGGGCGCCCGTCGAGCGGCCCAGCTACGAGCTCGGCGAGAAGGTCGCCACCCGTGGCGCCTACGGCGACGCCCTGGCTTGGCTCGGCTCGATCGACGAGCGGGTCGTGGCGCTCGACGGCGAGGTCGGCAACTCGACCTACGCGGAGCGCTTTGCCGCTGCCCACCCGGACCGCTTCTTCGAGATGTACATCGCCGAGCAGCAGATGGTGGCCTCCGCGGTGGGGATGCAGGCGCGCGGCTGGAAGCCCTTCGCCTCCTCCTTCGGCGCGTTCCTCAGCCGCGCCTACGACTTCGTCCGCATGGGGGCGATCTCCGACGCCGACCTGAAGCTCTGCGGCTCGCACGTCGGCGTCTCGATCGGCCCGGACGGACCCTCGCAGATGGCCCTGGAGGACATCGCCTCGCTGCGCGCCGTGCTCGGCAGCATCGTCCTCTACCCGTCCGATCCGAACCAGACCGTTGCCCTGCTCGACCTGATGCGCGAGCACCGCGGCGTCAGCTACATGCGCACGACGCGGGAAAAGACGCCGGTCATCTACCCGCCCGAGCAGGCGTTCGAAATCGGCGGCAGCCACACGGTTCGCTCCAGCGACGAGGACGCGATAACCCTGATCGGCGCCGGCATCACCCTGCACGAATGTCTGACCGCCGCCGACGCGCTGGCCGAGAAGGGAATCGCCGCCCGCGTGATCGACCTCTACTCGGTCAAGCCGGTCGACGCCGAGGCACTGCTCCTGGCGGCGAGCGAGACGCAGGCACTGATCACGGTCGAGGACCACTGGGCCGAGGGCGGCATCGGCGAGACCGTGGCCGGGGTCCTGGCCGAGAACGGGATCGGCACCAAGCTGACCCGGCTGGCGGTCAGCGAGCGTCCCGGCAGCGGCCCGCCCGAGGCGCTGCTCGCCGCCGCCGGCATCGACGCCGCGCATGTGGTCGTGGCTGCGGAGCGCGCCCTGGCGTTGGCGCAAGCTTAAGAAGACCTGAGCATATCTTGCGAAAACCCTGTCCGTACCGTAGAAATGTACGGTGGCTTGGGTCAGGGAGACCATGTCGGCAGCCGCGGGGGTACTTGCCTGCGCTGCCCTGCTCGCGGTGCCGTCGGGTGCGGCAGCCGCCGGACCGCCGATCGAGGAATCGTGGGCTGAAGGAATCAGCACGACGGGCGCCACGCTCTTCATGCAGCTCGCCCTCAACGGCAAACACGCCAACTACTACTTCGAATACATAACCGACGCCGCCTACCAGGCGAACCCGGTCGGCAACCGGTTCGCGGGCGCTGCCAAAACCTCGCAGGGGGGGACCGAATCCAACGGCGTGGCGAAAGTCAGCCGGACGATCAGCGGCTCCCTCGTCCCGTTCACCGTCTACCACTACCGCCCGGTCGCCTTCGATTCCGAAGGGACGACGATCGGTGGCGAAGCGCTCGAGCACGTCTTCGTAACGGAAGGAGAAAATTCGTCCCAGTTGCCCGACGGCCGCGTCTGGGAGATGGTCTCGCCGGTCGACAAGAACGGCGGCGACATAGCCGCCCCCGGAGAGCTGTTCGGCGGCGGCGATTTCCAGGCCGGGGCGACGGGGGTGGTCACCTACAGCTCGAGCAGTTCGTTCGGTGCAGGGGCCGGCGCACCGCCGTCGAGCCAGTACGTCTCCCGGCGCACCCCGTCCGGTTGGGTCACCGAAAACGTCTCGGCGCCGCTCGAATCCGCCGCCTACGGCGACTCGCCCGACGGGGCGCCCTACCGCGTCTTCTCGGAAGACCTCTCGAGCGCCCTGCTCTTCGGCGGCCTCGCCTGTCGTGGCGGACTCGTCGGCTGCCCGGTGCCAAACCCGCCGCTGCCGGGGAGCGGCGCGCCGGCGGGCTACATGGCCTACTACCTGCGTAACGACGCCAACGGTCACTTCGCCTCGCTGCTCGGCTCTGCGGACGTGGCGCACAGTGCGGTGACCCCCGTCAACTTCGAGGTCGGCTTCGCCGCGGCCACGCCCGACCTCTCCCACGTGGTGCTCTCCAGCTGCGCCAAGCTCAGCGCCGATGCGGTCGAGGTGCCGGCCGGGGCCGGCAAATGCGATCCGACCGCGACCAACCTCTACGACTGGTCCGCGACGGCTGGCCTGAGGGCGGTCAACCTGCTGCCCGGAGACAGCGTCACGACCCCGGATGCTGCGATTGCCGCACCGCTCGGAGCGGTCTCCGCCGACGGCTCCAGCATCTACTGGAGCGATGGCGGAAACCTCTACCTCCGCCAGGGGGGCGCGACCGTTTGGGTCGACGAAGGCGTCGGTGGCGGTGGCCAGTTCCAGACCGCCACGCCCGACGGCGCCATCGCCTTCCTCATCAAGGGAGGTCACCTCTATCGCTTCACCGCCGCAACGGAAGCGCTCAGCGATCTGACTCCGTCAGGCGGCGTCGTGGGGATGCTCGGCGCCTCGGCCGATGGCGGGTCGGTGTACTTCCAGGATGCCGACGGGCTCGAGCTCTGGCGAGGTGGCACGATCGCGACCATCGCCGAGGGCGGCGACGCGGCGCTCGAAAGCGACTACCCCCCCGCAACAGCGACGGCACGGGTGAGCCCCGACGGAAGCTACCTCGCCTTCCTCTCGGAGCTGCCGCTGACCAAATTCGACAACATCGACGCGAACACGCACCTGCCGGATGCCGAGGCCTACGTGTACGGGCCGCCGGTGGGCGGCGGAGAAGCGAAGCTCGTCTGCGCCTCCTGCAAGCGCAATGGAGAACGCCCGCTGGGCCCAGCGGCGCTGGCGGGGACCCAGGTCAACGGGAGCACCCTCGCCTACAGGCCCCGCGTCCTCAGCGCCGACGGGCTGCGCCTCTTCTTCGAACGCGAGGAAACGACGGGAGGCGGGAGCACGGGCTCGCGGATCTTCGAGTGGCAGGCGCAGGGGGCCGGGGGCTGCGCGCGGCCGTTCGGTTGCGCTACGGCGATCTCGGGTGACCGGTCGACCGCAGCGAGGCTGATCGACGCCTCGGCCGACGGCACCGACGTCTACTTCGTCACCGACAAGCCGCTGCTGGCCAAGGTCGATCTCGGCTCGATCGACCTCTACGACGCCCGTGCGGGAGGGGGCTTCCCGATCGACGAAGGGATCATATGCGTTGCGGACAACTGCCAGCCCCTGCCCGGAGAACCCGACGACCCGACGCCGGGAACCCTCATCCCCAGTTCGGGCAACCCGAAACTGCGCATCTTCAAGCCGAAATCGAAAAGCAGGCACCACCGCAAACACCACCGGCACCGCGGGCACCGCAGCCGCGGCGGTCACAAGCAGGAGGGGCGTCATGCCAGGGCGGGTTCGCAACGATGAGCGTGCCCGTGCGCGCCGCAGTGGGCGTCCTCGTTGCCGCCGCGCTCCTGCTGACGCCGGCGTCGGCGGTTGCCTTCGACTTCCTGCCCGGCGACGAAGGCTTCGAAGCCCACGTCTACGAGGGCGGAACGACCGACGCCTCCCTGGCCGGATCGCATCCGGCTTCGGTCAGCTTCGACGTCGATTTCGCTCTCCAGGGCGGGGGGCCGTTCACCGCGGGGGATCTGCGCGACCTCGGCATCGAGATGCCGCCCGGCCTGATCGAAAGGGCGGCCGCGGTGGGTCAGTGCAGCCCCGAGGCCTTCCACACGCCCCGTGACTCCCCCTGGGAAGAAAGCCTCTCCGGCGAGAGCTGCCCGGACAAGGCCCAGGTCGGAATCGCCACCGTGCGCTCCGCGCGCGAGGGCGGGAGCACCCGCACCTTCGGGATCTTCAACCTGGCTCCGCCGCCCGGGGCGCCGTCCGAGGTCGGCCTCAACGCCTTCGGCACCCCGATCGTCTTCGTGCCCTCGATCCGCCAGGCCGACGGCGAATACGGGATCACGCTGAAGACCGAGAACGTCTCGCAGCTGCTCGACGTCACCGGCCTCACCGTGACGATCTGGGGAACGCCCTGGTCGGTCATCCACAACGCCCAGCGGGGCAACTGCCTCAACGAGGTGGAGCCGACCTTCGGCTGGGCCAAATGCTCGGTTGGACCACCCACCGAACCTGTCAATGAGCCCCGCGCCTACCTCACCCTGCCAACCGAATGCGAAACGGGCCTGACCTTCAAAGCGACGGCCAGGGCCTGGGGGCAGGCGGAGGAGGTGCCGCCGCGCGAATTCGGCGCCACCGCCCCGCTCAAAGGCTGTTCCGAACTCCCATTCGCACCGCACGCGGTGGCCCAGCTCAGCGATCTCCGCGCCTCCTCGCCCTCCGGCTACGCCTTCGACATAGAAGTCGACACCCTCGCACTCCTCGATCCGAAGCTGCAAGCGCCGACTCCGGTGCGTAAGGCCGTCGTCAGCCTGCCCGAAGGCGTGACGATCAATCCCTCCGTCGGCGCGGGACTGGGCGTATGCACGCTCGAGCAGTACGACGCCGAGACGGTCTCCTCGCCGCCGGGCGCGGGTTGTCCCAGCCAATCGAAAATCGGCGACTTTCGCGTCAAGAGCCCGATCGTCCCGGCCGAAATCGACGGTTCGATCTTTCTCGCGGCGCCGTTCCGGAACCCCTTCGGCGGCCTGCTCGCGGTCTATCTCGTGGCCAAGGCGAGCGATCGCGGGATCCTGGTCAAGGTGGCCGGCAAGCTCGAAGCCGATCCGGCCAGCGGCCGCCTCACCGCGACCTTCGACAGGTTGCCGCAGCTGCCGTACTCGGTTTTGCGCATCCACTTTCGCGAAGGCCAGCGCAGCCCCCTGGCGACGCCGGCGGCCTGCGGACAGATCTCTACCGAGGCGTCCTTCACGCCCTGGCGGGACCCCGACCTCGTCAGGCACCAGTCACTGCCCACCGCGATCACCGCCGGCCTGGGTGGCGGTCCCTGTCCATCGGGCCTGGCGCCGTTCGCTCCTCAGGCGAAAGGCGGCACGCTCAACCCGCGCGCCGGCGCCTACACGCCCTTCTACCTGCACCTAACGCGGCGGGTTACCGAACAGGAGATCGTCTCCTACTCCGCAGAGCTGCCACCCGGCCTGCTCGGCAAGATCGCCGGCGTCCCCTATTGCCCCGAGGCGGCGATCGAGGCGGCGCGAGTGAACTCCGGGGTGGCCGAGCGCGACCACCCGTCCTGCCCGGCCGCGAGCCTGATCGGCCACACGACCTCCGGCTACGGCGTCGGCTCGGTACTCGCCTACGCGCCCGGCAACCTCTACCTCGCCGGTCCCTACCGCGGCTCCTCCTTCTCGGTCGTCGCGATCGACTCGGCCCTTGTCGGCCCCTTCGACCTCGGCGTCGTGATCGTCCGCTCGGCGATTCGCATCGACCCGGAAACGACCCAAGCCTCGATCGACGCGACCGGCACCGACCCGATCCCCCACATCGTCGACGGAATCCCGATCCACCTGCGCGACATCCGCGCCTACATCGACCGCCCCAACTTCACGCTCAACCCGACCAACTGCTCTCCCTTCAGCGTGGCCTCGGCGCTGAACGGCGCCGGGCAGCGCTACGCGGACCGCTCGGACGACACCCTCGCGGTCGCCACGGCCCCCTTCCAGGCGTTCGACTGCGCCTCGCTCCGCTTCAAGCCGAGGATCGACCTGCGATTCCTGGGCGGGACGAAACGCGGCGACCATCCGGCGCTTCGCGTCGTCGTCAAGCCGCGGCCCGGCGACGCCAACATCGCCTCCTCGCAGGTCACCCTGCCGCCCTCGATCTTCCTCGACCAGGCGCACATCAAAACGATCTGCTCCAAGGTCCAGTTCGCCGCCGACAGGTGTCCGCAAGGGTCGGTCTACGGGCACGTCCGCGCCTTCACGCCGCTGCTCGAAGCTCCGATGGAAGGTCCGGCCTACCTGCGCTCCTCCGCCCACGAGCTGCCGGACCTCGTCTTCGCGCTGAGGGGACACGGCATCGAGGTCAACGTCGCCGGCCGGATCGACTCCTTCCGCGGCGGCATCCGCGGCGTCTTCCCGACGATCCCCGACGCGCCGGTGCGGAAGTTCGTCCTCACCCTGAAGGCAGGATCGCGCGGGGTGCTGGTCAACGCGGAAAACCTCTGCCGCGCGCCGCAACTCGCGCGGGCGCGGTTCGTCAGCCAGGCAAATCGCGGTTGGGTGATGCGGCCCGAAGTGAAGGCACAATGCAAGAAGAAGAAAGGAAAGAGATGAGGGTCAAGGCGATAGTGACGATCCTCGCCTGCTGCCTGCTGGGTGGACTGGCCCTGGGGACAAGCGATGCCGGGGCATACCGGAAACTGCTCAGCCATCCGGTGGAGCTGGGCAACCGCGAAGAGTGGCTGCTCACCGAAAAAGAAGAAAAAGTGGTTCCGGTCGAACTGGAAGGCGCATGCGGCCTGGCGGTATCGACCGCCAAAGAAATCTACGTTTCCGACTACTACCACCGCGCGATTGGCATCTATTCCGCCACGAAAGCCACTGGCTTGGGCTCGATCCCGCTGCCAGGCGGTCGGCCGCCGCAGGAAATCAACACGCTCAACGCCGTCTGCGGCCTGGCGATCGATCCGGCGGGCAACCTCTACGCCAACGAATACCACCAGGCGGTGCTGCGGCTGGCGCCGAGCGAACAGGTAATCGATCCGGGCCAGGCGACCGGCGTCGCGGTCGACGAAAAAGGGAACGTCTACGTCGACCGTCGCACCTACATCGCCGTGTACGCGGCGCCGATCGAAGCCGGCGAGGCGCCGGTCGAAAAAATCGGCGGCGCCAGCCTGCTCGACGGCTACGGGCTGGCGGTCGACCCCAAAGGCGGAACGGTCTACGTCGCCGATGCCGGCGACGGCGCGGTCAAGGGCTACCCGACCGGGAGCAGCGCAGCCACCCCCTCGCTGGCGACGGATTACGAATTCGCCTCGCTGGTCGATGCCTCGCTCGCGGTCGACCCGACGAACGGACACGTCCTGGTGGTCGACGACCTCAAGCAGGGATTCGAGGATCCCCTCGCCGCAATCCTGGAGTTCGACGCCACAGGCGCGTTCCTCGATCATCTCACTCCCCGCCGCGTCGGCTTCAAAGGACAGATGGAAGGACCCATCTTCGGCGAACCGTCCGGAATCGCCGTGGACCCGAAAACCGGCGACCTCTACGTCACCACCGGCAACAGCTTCGCCGCCAACGCGGTCAAGTACGGGCCCTTCGAACCGTTTGCCCCCTCCGCTGTAGAAGGGGGAGAGGCGCTCGCCGGGAACGCCGCGGCGGCACCGCCGGGCTCTGTCCCGGGAACGTCGCCGGGCGCCGCCGCTCCCACTGCCTCGGCCTCGGTGGCCGAACAGCGCCGCGGCGTTCGCGTCAGCTTCGACGGCAAACTCACGCCGCACGCGCTGCCCCGCCACGGCATGGCGCCGGTGGGGATAGTGGTCGACGCCAAGATCGGCGCGACCGGCGGCGAGGAACCGCCCCAGCTGCGCCGGATCACGATCGCGATCAACCGCAACGGGCACTTCGCTTCGACGGGACTGCCCGCCTGCAGGATCGATCAGATCCAGCCGTCGACCACGACCACCGCGCTCTCCGCCTGTCGTGGCGCCCTGGTGGGGGAAGGCTATTTCTCGGCCAACGTCAAGCTCCCCGAGCAGTCTCCCTTCCCCTCGGAAGGCGAGGTCCTCGCCTTCAACGGCCGGATCGGCGGCAAGCCGGCGATCCTCGCCCACATATATGGCACCCAGCCGGCGCCGACCTCGGCCGTCCTGCCCTTCCTGCTCAGGGACGGGCACGGCACCTACGGCACGGTGCTCGAAGCGTCGCTGCCCCAGGCAACCGGCAGCTGGGGCTACGTCACCGGCCTGCGGATGAACCTTCACCGGCGCTTCAGCTACCACGGCAGGTCGCGCAGCTTCCTCAGCGCCGGCTGCCCGGCCCCGGCGGGGTTCCCAAGCGCGGCCTTCCCGCTGGCGCGGACGAGCTTCGATTTCGCCAGCGGACTCACCCTCAGCCCGGTCCTGACCCGCACCTGCCGGGCAAGGGGCTGAGCCGATCTGGGCGCGGAATTGCGCGCCCGGCGGGGCGCAGGAGTCACCCTGTACTCGCAGAAGGGACCGCGGGCATGGCCAGAATGAGAAGGCGAAAGCAGAGCGGCGATCAGCCGCAGGCGCAGCGCCGCCCCGGCGGCAAGCCGATCATCGAGCTGCGCGACGTGACCAAGGTCTACCCCGGTGGCCACATGGCCCTCGATCGCGTCTCGCTGGCGATCGACCGCGGTGAGTTCGCCTTCCTCGTCGGCCCGACCGGCTGCGGCAAGTCGACGCTGATCAAGCTCTTGATCCGCGAGCTGGAGGCGACCGAGGGCGCCGTTCGCATCGCCGGCCGCGACATCGGCACGATGGCGGAGAAGAAGATCCCGCAGCTGCGGCGCAACATCGGCACCGTCTTCCAGGACTTCAAGCTGCTGCCCGATCGCACCGTCTACGACAACGTTGCCTACGCGCTGCAGGTGATCGGCGCCAGCCGCGCCCAGATCCGCACCCAAGTGCCCGAGACGTTGCGCCTCGTCGGCCTCTCGACCAAGCTGCACAGCTACCCGGACCAGCTCTCGGGCGGCGAGCAGCAGCGCGTCTCGATCGCTCGCGCCTTCGTCAACCACCCGCCGCTGCTGCTTGCCGATGAGCCCAGCGGCAACCTCGACCCGGTCACCTCGATCGGCGTGATGCAGCTGCTCTACCGGATCAACAAGACCGGCACGACCGTGCTCGTCGTCACCCACGATCGCGAGATGGTCGACAACATGCGCCGCCGCGTGATCGAGCTCTACGAGGGCCGCGTGGTCCGCGACGAGGTCAGCGGCGGTTACACCGAGGAGTCGACGACCGAGTTCGGCGTGCGCATGCGGGCCGAGATGGGCGTCGCCCCCGAGGGCCAGACCAACGGACACGACTCGCTGATCTAGATGTCACGGTTCTTCTTCTTCATCGCGGAGGCATTCCGGGCACTGCGCCGCAACGGCGCCCCGAGCATGGCGGCGATCGTCACCACGGTCACCACGGTGATCCTGCTCGGCGTGCTGATCCCGGTCTTCCAAACGACCCAGGCGAAGAGCAGCGAGATCCGCCAGAGCCTCGAATTCCGCGTGCCGGTCTACGACGACGCGACCGAGGCCGAAATCAGCGCTCTGCAGCGCAAGCTGGAAGCGATTCCGCACGTCGCCTCGGTGCGCTTCGTCACCAAGGCGCAGGCGCTCAACGAATTCAAGGCCTCCTACGGCAAGGCCAAAGTCGAAGAATCGATCACCCAGCTGCGCGGCCACAACCCGCTGCCGGGCAACTTCTCGGTCAAGCCCGACGACGCGAGCAACCTCGAATCGGTCCGCGACGCGGTGGCGCCGCCGGGCCCCGATGGGACGCCGAAGCCGATCTCCTCGATCATCGTCGCCGAAACCCCGACCTTCGAACAGCAGCAGGGCGGCAAGAAGATCGAGCAGGTGACGAGCGCCCTGAAGATCGTGCTGAGCGTGATCACGGCGCTCTTGATCGTCGCCTCGCTGATGCTGGTCGGCAACACGATCCGGCTCTCGATCTACACCCGCCGCCGCGAGGTCGAGGTGATGCGCCTGGTCGGCGCGACCCGCTGGTTCATCCGCTGGCCGTTCATGATCGAGGGCGTCGTCGTCGGCTTCGCCGGTGGTCTGGTAGCCATACTGATCCTGTGGCTGGGCAAGATCACGATCGTCGACCCGCTGAGCGACACCTTCTCCTTCCTCGCGGCGCAGAACAACAGCACGCTCTCCTTCCCGGCGCTGGTGGCGATCCTCTTCGCCGCCTCGGTGCTGGTATCGGCGATCGGCTCCGGCATCACCCTGCGCCGCTTCCTGAAGGTCTGATCGCGCCGTGAGGGCCGGCCGGATCGCGGCCCTCGCGGCCGCCCTGATCGTCGTCCTCTGCGCCGGCATCTGGCTCGGTGGCCACCCCGCCAAGCTGCCCGAATTCCTCCGCGACCGCTTCGTCGACGACGCCGCCGGGCTCAACCTGGAAGCGACCGAACTGATCGAGGACAACTACTACCGCCCGGTCGGCTCCGGCGAGCTGACCAACGCCTCGCTGCAGGGCATGGTTCGCGAGCTGCGACGCCGCCACCACGACCGCTTCTCCGACTACTTCTCCCCCGAGGCGTTGGCTCGTTTCGACGAAGCGATCTCGGGCCACTTCTCCGGCATCGGCCTGACCGTCACGCAGGTGAAGGAGGGCCTGCGCGTCGACGGCGTTTTCCCGCATTCGCCGGCGCAGCGGGCGGGGATCGAGGCGGGCGACGTGATCGTCTCCGTCGAAGGCGACTCGATCGCCGGCCAGAGCAGCCAGGTCTCGACCGAAAAGATCAAAGGCCCGGAAGGCTCGGACGTGACGATCGGGGTGCGAGCCGAGCCGGACGGCAAGGCGCGAGAAGTCGAGGTGACGCGCGAACAGATCTCGCTGCCGGTGGTGAGCAGCCGGGTCAAGCGGGTAGGCGATCGTACGCTCGGCTACGTGCAGCTGATCTCCTTCAGCGAAGGGGCTCATGCGGCGCTGCGCGAAGCGGTGGAAAAGGTCGAGAAGAAGGGTGCCGAAGGCATCGTGCTCGACCTGCGGGGCAACGGCGGCGGGCTGCTCGAGGAGGCGGTGCTGACGGCGAGCGTCTTCCTGCCCAAGGACCAGGTGGTCGTCACCACCGACTCGCGCACCCAGGGCCACGCCGTCTACGAGACCGTTGGCGACAACCTGAGGGCGCTGCCGATCGTGGTGCTGATCGACCGAAACACCGCCTCGGCGGCGGAGATCCTCACTGCGGCGCTCGCCGACGACGCCGACGCGCGGGTCGTCGGCACCCGCTCCTACGGCAAGGGCGTCTTCCAGCAGGAGGTCGGTCTCTCCAACGGCGGCGCGCTGAAGCTGACGATTGGCGAGTACTTCACTCCGGAGGGGGTCAACCTGGCCAGGAGCCACGGCATCCACCCCGAGGTAAAAGTCGCCGACGACCCGCGCACGGCTCCCGACGAGGCCCTGGAACGGGCTTTCGACGTTCTCGCGGCCCAGTGAGCCGGCGGGATTGGCGTTACTACCGGGAGCGGCAGCGGGCGCGCGGACGCGGGCGCAAGCGAGAGCAGCCGCGGAACGCGCGCGAGGCGGTCGAGGCGCTGCTGGAGGAGCGCCTCGAGAGGCGGGGCTTTCCCGCCGCGCTGGAGGCTGAAGCCGGGCGGGCCGCCGACGCCGCGGAGACGAACGGTTTGCGTCGCCGCGACCTCACCGCGCTGGCGACCTTCACGGTCGACCCGTCGACGGCGCGCGATTTCGACGATGCCGTCTCGGCGCAGCGCGAGGAGGACGGCTGGCGCGTCTGGGTCCACATCGCTGACGTGGCCGCTCACGTCAGGCCGGGCACCCCGCTTGACCTCGAGGCGCGCCGGCGAGCCAACAGCACCTACGCGCCGGGTGCGGTCGAGCCGATGCTGCCGCGAGCGCTGAGCGAGGACGCCTGCAGCCTGGCGCCAGGGGTCGAGCGGCTGGCGGTGAGCGCCGAGATTGAGCTCAGCCCGAACGGGGTGCCGGCGGCGGCGAGCTTCTACCGCAGCCGCATCCGCTCCCAGGCTCGCCTCGACTACGACCAGCTCGACCTCGTCTTTGCCGGGAAGGCCGCTGCCCAGGAGGGCGTGGCCGGGCCACTGGCGGCTGCGCGGGAGGCCGCCGCGTCCCTCGGCGAGCGCCGCGGCGGTGCGAGCCTGGACATCGAGTCCGCCGAGCCCGAGTTCCGCTTCGACGCGGACGGCAGCGCGGTCGGTGCTCACTCGGTCGAGCAGACCGAGTCCCATCGCCTGATCGAGCGGCTGATGGTCCTCGCCAACGAACAGGTCGCGCAACTGCTGGAGCGCAAGCGGGTGCCCACCGTCTACCGCGTTCACCCGGCGCCCGACCCCTTGCGGATCGAGCGCCTGATCGAGCAGCTGCACGCGCTCGGCCTGCCGACCCCGCCGCTTGGTCAGGGCCTCGCCCCAGGCCAGGCCGGTCAGGTCGCGGCCGAGGCAAGCCGGCTGGTGCTCGAGGAGGCCAAGCGGCGCGGGCACGGCCGCGAGGCGTATACATCGCTCGTGCTCCGCTCCCTGATGCAAGCCTCCTACAGCGATCGCAACAGCGGCCACGCCGGCCTGGGCAGCCCCGCCTACTGCCACTTCACCTCGCCGATCCGCCGCTACCCGGACCTACTCGTCCACCGGGCCCTGCTGGCGACCCTGGGCGAGGGTGAGGAGGCGCCGCGGGCGGCGGACGCGCGCGAGGTTGCTTGGCACTGCAGCGAGCAGGAGCGCGAGTCGGCCCGGATCGAGCGCGATGCCGACGACGTCTGCGCCGCCTATCTGCTGCAGCGAGAGCTGGACGAGCACGGGGAGGACGCGCGATTTTCCGGCGAGGTCTCCGGCGCGATCCGCGCCGGGGCCTTCGTCGCTTTCGCCGGTGAGCTCGGTGACGTCTACGAGGGCTTCGTTCCCGCCCGGACGATGGGCGAGGAGCGCTTTGAGCTGAACGGGACCGAGACCGCGCTCGTCGGTCGCGAGACGAAGCGCACCCTGCGCCTCGGCGATCCGATATCCGTCCGGGTGGCCGACGTGGCCCCCGAGCGCGGCAGGGTCGACCTGGAGCTCGTCGATGGCTAAGAAGCAGAAGGCGCAGCGCCAGCCTGCCTCCGGCGATGTCGCCACCAACCGGCGGGCCCGCCACAAGTTCGAACCGGTGGAAAAGATGGAGGCGGGGATCGTTCTGCTGGGCTCCGAGGTGAAGTCCCTGCGCGGGGGCAAGGCGCAGATGACCGACGCCTACGCGGTGGTAGAGAGGGGGGAGGTTTGGCTGCGCAACCTGCATATCCCGCCCTACGAACCGGCAAGCCGCGAGAACCACGAGCCGGAGCGCCCGCGCAAGCTGCTCCTGCACAAGGCCGAGATCGAACGGCTGATCGGCAAGACCGCGGAGAAAGGCCTGACGCTGATCCCGCTTCGCATCTACTTCAAAGGGCCGCGGGCGAAGGTGGAGCTGGCGCTGGCACGCGGCAAGGAGGGCCGCGACCGGCGGCGGGAGATCGCGGACCGCGACGTGCGCCGGGAAGTCGAGCGGGAATTCAAGGGCCGGATGAGGTAGCTTCGGGACCGATGCGTTCCAGGATTGCCCTGCTGTGGTCCACGGTGACCCTCATCGCTCTGGCTCTGGCCATCCCTGCGCAGGCCCAGGCTGAATCCTTCCCCAGCGAGGCGGGCGATTTCGTCAGCGATCACATCCAGTACTTCGTCGGCGGACTGGTTGCGGCGATTCTGCTGCTCCTGCTGGTGATCAGCATCACCCAGCGGCGCAACAAGGAGAAGGCCACCAAGCCGGGCACGCCGCAACCCCCGCCGCCCCCGGCGCAGGCGCCTCCACCGATGGCCGCCCCGGCGCAGGCACAGACGGCGGAGCTGCCGGCGACCCCGCCCCCCGGGGCCCCGCCGAGCGGCTCGACGCCGCCACCGGCCGCGGTGCCGCCGGCGAACGCCAAGGAGAAGCGCAAGCAGGCTCGCGAGCAGCAGCGCGCCGCCCGCCTCGAGCACCGCAAGCGGCGCCAGGAGGAGGCCAAGCGCCGCAAGGAAGAACGGGTCGCAAAGCGCGCCGAACGTCGCCAGAAGCCGGCGGGCAAGGGCGGCCGCGCCGACAGCCGGCGGGCGCGCAAGGAAGCCGCCAAGGCCGAACGCCAGCTGGCCGAGGCGCGCGCCGCGCACGAGCGCGAACAGCTTCAGCAGGGCGCGCCGCCGCCGCAGCCACCCCTTGCGCCGGTGCCGCCACCGATGGTGCCTCCGGTCCCCCCCGAACCGGTCACGACGCCACCGCTTCCGCCCGCTGCTCAACCCACGCCGCCCCTCGCGCCCGTGGCCCCCGGCGCCCCCCTCGGCTACGAGGACCCGGCCGTCGCCGAACAGCGCGTTCAGGACAAGGTGGCCGAGATCCAGCGCGAGGAGGAACGGATCCGAGCCGAGGCCGACCGGCGCATCCAGGAGGCCGAGCGCCAGCAGCGCGAGGCCGAAGAGCGCGCCGCGCGCGCTCAAGCGGGCCCGGTGACGCAGAGCATGCCCTCGGTCTCGCCTCCGGCTTCACAGGCGCCCACGGCGCCGCCGACCGGCGAGGCAGCCGCGGTTGCCGGCCTGGAGACCGCCGAGCAGCGCTTGCAGCAGGAACGCGAAGCGCAGGAGCGGGCGATGGCCGAGGCGCAGGAGCGGTTGCGCCAGATCGAAGAGCGCACCAAGGAGGCGGAGCGCCGCGCGGCCGAGGCGGAGCGCCTGGCGAAGCTGAAGTCCGAAGAGGAGGAGCGCGAGCGGAGGCTGCAGGAGATCCGCGACAGCGTCGCCCAGGCGGAAGAGCGCGCTCGCGAGGCCGAGCGGCGCGCCGCCGCGGCCGAGCAGGCGGTGATCCAGTCCGTGCAGGGCGGGGGCCAGTCCGGACAGGTGTCTCCGCAACCGACCCCACCCGCTCCGCCGCCGACGCCCGAGCCCACGCCTCCGGCTCCCGACCCCGGGCCGCCCGTTCCGCCCGCGCCAGAGCCGGTTCCGCCGAGCCCGATTCCGCCCGCGCCGACTCCGTCACCGCAGCCGACTCCGCCTCCACCCACACCAGCGCCGCCGACGCCGCCGGCGACCCCAGAGCCGCCGGCGCCGGCAGCCGCTTCCGGTGCCACGATCGATCTCAACTCGGTCAGCTTTGAGCAGCTGCGCGCCGAGAACCTCTCGGTAACGCAGGCGACCCGCCTGCTCGCCCATCGCGAGCGGCTAGGGCGCTTTGCGTCCGTCGACGATCTCGACGAGGTGCCGGGCTTTCCCCAGGACGTGCTTGAAGACCTGAAGCGCCGCTCTCAGGTCTGAGCGGGCTTCAGCGGGGGTTCCGCTTAACCAGCGATCCCCAGTAGGGGTTCCGCTTAACTTTTTCGGTGGAGACGCGGTGGCTGGCGCCGCAAGGGGTTGCCGAAAAAGTACAAGACGCTCCACCCCTACTGGGGATCGCTCAGCAGGCTGGTGCTACAGACCGTAGGCCTCGAGGAGCTTTAGCCAGATCTCGCTGCGGCTTGGGTATGCGGCAACCGCATGTCTTAGCTTGGGGAGGGGGACTTCGCCGACTATTGCGACGGTGGCGGCGTGGAGGAAGTCGGCGGTCTCGAAGCCGGTGAAGGTGGCCCCGACGATCACTTGGCGCGACTCGTCGACGACGATGCGGGAGGTGCCGCCGGTTTCCCTGCCCTGGAAGCTGGCGCCGGCGGTGCCGTCGGTGGGGACGTCGACGACTCTGGCATCGATGCCCGCATCCCGCGCCTGCGCCAGCGTCTTTCCGGCGGCGGCCACCTGGGGGTCGGTGAAGGTGACGCGGGGCGAGCCGATCGCTTCCGCGCCCGCTTCGACCTGGCGTCCCAGCGCGTTCTCGGCGGCGACCCAGGCCTGGTACTTGCCCATGTGGGTGAACAGGGCCCGCCCGTTGACATCGCCGATCGCGTAGAGCCACTCGTTGCCGTTCACCCGCAGGCGGTCGTCGGTCTCGATGAAGCCTCGCTCGCCGGGCTCCACGCCGACGGTCTCCAGGCCAATCCCGGCGCTGCGCGGTTTGCGCCCGACGGCGACGAGGATCTCTGTGGCCTTCATCTCGTTGCCGTCCTCGAGCTCGACCGTAACGAGGCCGTCTGCGCGGCTGACCCGCTGCGCTAGGGCTCCCGTGCGGACGTCGACGCCGTGTCGGTCGCGCAGCGCGGTGGCGACTTCCTCTCCGGCGAAGGGCTCCTCGCGGGAGAGGACGCGCTCGCCACCCTCGATCAGGGTCACCCGGGTGCCGAGCGAGGACCAGGCCTGCGAGAGCTCGCAACCCACCGGGCCGCCGCCCAGCACGACCATGCTCTCCGGCACGTGCTTCGAACCCGTGCCCTGGCGGTTGTTCCAGGCCCCGACCGTGTCGAGGCCCTCGATCGGCGGCATCGCCGCGCCGCTGCCGGTGGCCAGCACGATCGCGCGCCGTGCGCTCAGCACCTCCTCGCCGATCCGCACCCGGCGCTCGCCGTCGAGCGCGCCGCTGTCGCGGAAGAGCTCGATACCCCGTTCTTCCAGCCAAGGGAGCTGTCCGGAGTCGTCGAGGTCGTGGATCACCTCGTCGCGGCGGTCGAGCACGGCCTGTGGATCGAGTTTGTCGCTGACCGCGATCCCGGGGACCCGCCGCGCCTCGGCGAGCAGGTCGGATGGCCGCAGCAGCGCCTTGGAAGGCATGCAGGCGTAATAGGAGCACTCGCCGCCGACCAGGTGCGGCTCGACGATCGCGACCGTTAGGCCGCCGTCGGCCAGGCGCCCGGCGCATACCTCGCCCGGCGCCCCGGCGCCGACCACGATCGCGTCGAACTCCTTGGCCACGCTGGTATTCCTACCCGACTCCGTACAATCGGTCCACACATAGCACGGGGGCGACAGGCTTCGACGTGGTCGGTCCGTGCGAACGGTTGCAGGTCGAGGTTGTCGGAGGCCTCGTTAAACACCGGCAAAAACCAATACGTGCGGACCATGAGTTCGCCCTCGCTGCCTAGCTAGAACCTAGGCGATGAGAGTCGGTCCTCCCCCGCCCGCGGGGAGGGCAGCCGGCTTCAGAATGCGGGCTCACCCAGGCGGATCGCCCCGTCCGCCAGGGGAAATCTCAGAGGGCTCTGTCTCCCGCAGTGCCCGCCGGCGCGGACCCCGGGAGACGAGAACCAAGCGCCGGCTAAACCTGTAGAAGCCTTCGCGCTACGACCTCGGACGCCGGTTCAATTCCGGCCGCCTCCACTGGAGATAGACCCGCGCAGCCAGCTGAGCACCTCGCCGGCATTGCGGTCGGGCGGGAAGACGGGATAGAAGACCCTGACGATTCTGCCCGCTTTGGCGACGAAGGTGAGGCGCTTGTATAGGGCCGTTCCGCCGACCTCGAAGGTGGGGAGTCGCAGCGCCTCGGCGAGCGCGAGGTCGGGGTCGCTGAGCAGGGGGAAGGGGATGTGCTCGCGCTCGGCGAACTCGCGCTGTTCGGTTGGGCTCTGGGCGCTGATGCCGAGGACGGCGGCACCGAGTTGCCTGAACTCCGCCAGGGCGTCGCGGTAGGCGCAGCTCTGCGGCGTGCAGCCGCGGGCGCCCGGGATGTCGTCCCAGCCGGTGGGCGACGGCTGACCAGGGACGCCGGTGCGGGGGTAGACGTAGGCGACCAGGCGGCTTCCCGCTGCTTCCACCAGCGGCAGCGATCCGCCCTGGGTCGAGGGCAGCGCCAGGTCCGGCAAAGGCGACCCTTCGAGGTGATCCGCGGCACCGTCGTCCTCGGGAACCGGCAGGCCGGCCGGCAGCTCGTTGAAGTCGGTGCTCACGGGCGCATGCTTGCACGCGGCGCCAGATCTGCCGCCGCGTATCGTTGCGGCCGTGAGACCCACGTCGCCTTCCTGCGGGGAATGAACCTCGGCGGTCGCCGGATCAAGAACGAGGAACTGCGCAAGGAGTTCGGGCAGCTTGGCTTTGCCGACGTGGCCTGCTTTCGCGCCAGCGGCAACGTGATCTTCTCCAGCGATAGCACTGAGGAGGCGGCGCTGACCGCGCGGATCGAAGCAGGGCTCGGCGAGGCGCTCGGCTACGAGGTCCCGGTCTTCCTCCGCGGCGCGGCGGAGCTGCAGAAAGTCGCCGAGCACGAGCCCTTCGATTCCGCAGCGCACGATAGATCCAAGGGGAAGCTGCAGATCGCCTTCCTGGCGGCGAAACCGACGGCGGCCGCCCGCAGGAAGGCCCTCGCGCTATCGAGCCACGCCGACCGTCTCGCGATCCAGGGCCGGGAGCTCTACTGGCTGCCGCGGGGCGGCCTTTCCGATTCGGACCTCGACCTGAAGGCGGTCGCTGGGGCATTGGGCCCGACCACGATCAGGACCAAGGGCACCGTCGAGCAAATCGCCGCCAAAGTACTTTCCTGAGTGACTGGCGGCCTACCGGCGACCGAGTCGGCGGTTGATCCGTGATTGCAGCGGCATGTAGACGGTGGCTCCCACCCAGGAAACAAGGATCAGGGTGGCTGGCGGCGCGCCGAAGCCGATGATTGCGATGCCTGTCGCCGCCGAGACGAGGGAGCTGAGGAGGACTGCTCCTCGGGGGAATTTGAGAAACCGAGCCATCAGGTCCATATCACGATGATAAGAGCCACGATGGCCGTCGGCCATCCCCACGAGAAGCCTTCCCCCAGTCCTTCGTTGACCCGCTGGCCAAGGACCTCGTGAGGCTGCTCCTCAGACATCGCTTGAGACGCGGAGTAGCCACTACAGTACGCCATCGTCCCACCCAGAACTGAAATGGCTGTGACGGCAGCTTCGATCAGCTCACCGGCGTCGCCTGGTTCGATTGCGAACACGACAGGACGGTAGGTGCTCTCGACGCATGGATGGCGCGCAGGGTGTCACACGTCTATCGAGAAGTCCGCGCGGGGGAGGGCGGCGAGCTTGGCGTCGCGGCTTACCGCACCGATCTCCTTCGGGAGGCCGTTGAGCTGGACATTGGAGACGAACTCCATCTGCTGGCCAAGGGGGCGGAAGAAGTTATCGTAGTGAGTGGGAACTACGACCTTGGGGTCGAGGCGGGGGATGATCCGCTGCCAGTAGTCGTCGGTGAAGCTGCGGCCGGCGATGCCGGCGAGGAAGACGTCGACGTCGCTGGCCCGGATCGCCTCGTCGATCAGGTTGGCGCTGCCCTGGTGGTAGAAGGTGATGCCCGCGACCTCGATCGCGATGCCCCAGACCTGGCCGCAGCGGTAGGCCGCTGGCGAGAGGGCGTCGAGGTGCTCGCAGGTGAGGTCGCCGTCGTAGGGAACGGCGAGGCCGAGCAGCAGCTTGGAATGAACGCTGGGCGTGAAGCTGACCTCGAAGGGGCCGAGCTCATAGGTGCGGTAGGGCTCGACCTCGACGCTCCGGTCGGCGAGGCCGTGCAGCGCCATCAGGTTGACCAGGGAGTCCGATCCGTACGCCCTGCAGCCGTGGCGCCGCGCGATCGCCGGCGCATCCACCGCGTGGTCGAAGTGAGTGTGCCCGACGAGCACCCCGACGACCTCCCCCGGCGCGCGGACGAAGCGATCCAGCGCCGCCGGATCGGGCAGGGTGGGACGGCGCCGCAGCAGGTCACCGAACGGCACGCGCGAGACGTAGGGATCGACGAAGAGCGTCTTCCCCTCCGCGCTCAGCCTGTAGCCGGAGACCCCCAGCCATTCGACTTCCAGCCCAGCGGGCAGCTCCAGGCGCCCCTTCTCCAGCTCGCCCAGCGCCTGTCCGTCTTCGCGTCGGGCGGCGCTCCGGGTGGCCCGCGCCCTGGCCAGCTCACCGAGATGTCGCAGGGGCCCGGCCACCCGCGCTTAGCCGGTCGCGACCGTCGCTGAGAGCTGGGGCGGGCTGCTCAGGGTCTGGAAGACGACGCAGTAGCGCTCGGTCAGCTTCAGCAGCGTCTCCAACTGCTCGGCCGAAGCGTCGGTGTCGAGCTCGAAGGCGAGGCGGATCGACCTGAAGCCGACCGGGGCTTCGCGATCGACGGCGAGGGTTCCCCGGAAGTCGAGCTCACCGCTGGCGCGGACCTTGCCGCTCCGCACCTCGATTCCCAGCGAGGTCGAGACCGCGCGCAGGGTTACGCCGGCGCAGGCGGCGAGCGCCTCGAGCAGCATGTCCCCCGAGCAGAGCTGGCTGCCGTCGCCGCCGGAGGCAGGATGCAGGCCGGCCTCGGCGATCGCCCGGCCGGTGTTGACGGAGCAGGAGACCCCCTCGCCCAGCTCCCCCTCGGCCGAGAGCGTCACCAGCGCGGCTTCAGGCTCCTCGCGATAGCGGTGCTTGAGCGGTGCCTGCATCGCTTGTAGCTCCTCTCGCTGCACGCGGCGCAGCTTACGCCAGGGCGTGGATCTCGATTACTTGGCATTGCAAAGCGCATTATGTAAACTATCTTGAATAATAGGAGACTCTCGATTATCCACGCGGCGTTCTTCGGTCCGTATCAGCTTGCTTCTCGGGCTGGCTACCCTGACATGCGGTGCCCTTTGGTTTTCGGCCCCGGTCGGCGCGGCGCCGCCGGCTAGGGGAAACAACGCGCAGGGCATCCGGGTACCGCACAGCTACATCGTCGTCCTCAAGAATTCGATCGACCATCCCCGCGCTGTGGCTCGCGCCCAACTCGCCGCGCATGGGGGGCGTCTCGGTTTCGTCTATCGCTATGCGCCGATCGGCTACTCAGCCACCCTCTCCAAGAGGGCGGTCAAGGCACTGCGCCACGATCCAAGGGTTCGACACGTCACCCCGGATACCCTGGGCGAAGGGGAGGCGCAGACGACTCCGACTGGAGTCAAACGGGTCTTCGCCCTCGACAACGGCAGTCTTGCGATCAACGAAAAAGAAGACGTAACCGTCGAATCGGACATAGCGATACTCGATAGCGGCATCGAAGCTGCGCATCCGGATCTCAACGTCGTGCAGTCCGTCAGCTGCCTGCCCGCTGCCGAGGAAAAAGAAAAAGAAAAATTCAAAGACACAGAAGAAGACGAAGAAATCACCGAAGCAAAAACGAAAGAAGAAAAATGTAGGGAAGGCGGAGGCGCCGGCAACAGCCATGGCACTCATGTTGCCGGTATCGCTGCGGCGAAGGACAATTCCGTAGGGGTGGTCGGCGTGGCTCCCGGTGCTCGCCTGTGGTCCGTCAGGGTGATCGACGCGCAGAATGAAACCGATGAAACATGGGTCCTCGCCGGGCTCAATTGGGTTATTGCTCATGCCTCCGAAATCGAGGTTGCGAACCTGAGCCTCATCTGTCATCCGGACCCACCTGCCACTGAATGCACCTGGTCAAATGTTGAAAAAGCAATCGCCGTGGCTGTTTCAAAAGGAATAGTTGTAGTTGTTGCCGCGGGGAACATGGCGAAAGAAGCCGAAAATTTTTCACCGTCGAAAAGCCCCGAAGCAATCACGGTGGGCGCTATTGCCGACTTCGACGGGAAAAAAGGAGGTACGGGCAGTACACCTCCTTGTAATCTCACTCACTATCAATCAACTTTATGGGGTGCGGAGAAAGACGATACCTGGGCGAATTTGAGCAATTGGGGTGCAGCGGTAGACATCGTCGCGCCGGGTGTCTGCATCTTATCGACTGTTCTCAATCAAGGATACGGCTTAAAGACTGGTACCTCGATGGCGGCACCAGCCGTGGCGGGGGCAGCTGCAATTCTTGCTGTGATAGCCAACCCAGCAACCAAAGCGGATGTCGTGGCAATTCGCAAACAACTCGAAGAAGAAGGCAACACTAATTGGACCGCTGAGAAAGAAGGTCCGCAGCAGCCCCTGCTCGACGTCACAAACCTACTGCTTCCTCTCTGAGGCTGGTCCCGAACGGCGACCGCGGCCGGCTGGTCGTTGATTAGAACTAGCGAGGATCCAGGTCGGCTCGATCCCGGATCGAGGTTGCCTGCGTAGTGTTTGGTGAATGGCGATCGCCACAGCGACAACGATCGACGTCTACGCGGGCGGTGAGCTGCTGTTCGCCGACGTCTCCTTCAAGCTCGAGCCCCGCGAGCGGATGACGCTCTCCGGTCGCAACGGCGCCGGCAAGTCGACGCTGCTGCGCGTGCTTGCGGGGGAGCGACCCGTCGACGCCGGCAGCATCTCACTTCAGAAAGGCGCGCGCGTGGCGCTGCATGACCAGCGCCCGCCCCGCGACGCCGCGATCTCGCTCGGCGACTACGTCTTTTCCGGCCGTGCCGAGATGGAGGAGACCGAGGCCGAGCTGGCGCGCCTGGAGGCGACGATGGGGCAGGGCGAGCCCGACGAGGAGACGATGCGCGCCTACTCGGCCGCCCAGCAGCGCCTCGAAGCCGGTGGCGGCTACCGCTGGCGCGACGACGTGCTCGCCGTGCTCGGCGGCCTCGGCTTCGATGACGAGGCCGCGGCGCGGCGGCTTTCGACCTTCTCCGGCGGCGAGCTGACCCGCGCTTCGCTCGCCCGCGCCCTCGCCACCCGCCCCGACCTGCTGCTGCTCGACGAGCCGACGAACCACCTCGACATCCCCTCGCTGGAATGGCTGGAGCGCTACCTCGTCGACCTCGACGCCGCGGTCGTCCTCGTCGCCCACGACCGCTGGTTCCTCGAGGCGGTCGGCACCTCGGTGCTGGAGCTGGAGGCCCAGCGCGGTCGTTTCTTCGCCGGGCCCTGGCACGCCTGGCGCAAGGAACAGGCGGCGCGGGAGATCGCCCGTGGCAAGGCGATCGAGCGCCAGCAGGCGGAGATCGACCGCATGGAGCGTTTCGTCGAGCGCTTCCGCTACAAGGCGACGAAGGCCAAACAGGCGCAGTCGCGACTGAAGATGATCGAGAAAATCAAGCGCGACGGGGTCAAGGCCGAGGCCCGCGACCGTCGCGACCTGCGTTTCTCCTTCGTCAAGCCGGAGCGACCTGGCCGCGTCGTCCTGAAACTCGTCAACGGGACGATCGAGGTCCCCGGCCGCACCCTGCTCGACGACGCCAACCTCGAAGTCGAGCGCGACGAGCACGTCGTCCTCGTCGGGCCCAACGGCGCCGGCAAGACGACGCTGATCGACGCGCTTGCCGGGCGCCGCGAGCCCGCTTCCGGCTCGGTGCGGACGGGACACAACGTCAAGATCGGCTACCTCTCACAGCACGCCGAGAGCGCCGCGGGGGAGGGGACGGTGCTCGACGCCGCCCAGCGCGAGACGGGGCTCAGCGGCCAGAAGGCACGCGACCTGCTCGGCGGCTTCCTCTTTTCCGGCAGCGACGTCGAGAAATCGCTCGACGACATCTCCGGCGGCGAGCAGCGCCGCCTCTCCCTGGCGATCCTGGTCGCTTCCGGCGCCAACGTGCTGATCCTCGACGAGCCGACCAACCATCTCGACGTCGAGAGCCGCGAGGCGCTCGAGGACGCGCTCTCTGCCTTCCCGGGAGCGGTGATACTCGTCTCCCACGATCGGGCCCTGCTCGAGGCCGTCGGCAGTCGCACGATCGTCTGCGAGGACGGCGAGCTGCGCAGCCACCCGAGCGGCTGGGCCGAGTACCAGCGCCGGCGCGACGAAGACGCGGAAGCCGCGACCGCTTCGGCGGCTGCGGCGAAGCGGTCGAGCAAAGACGGCAAGCGCCAGCGCCCGGCGCTCGTGGCGCAGCGGGCGGCGCGCAAGGCGAGCCGCCTCGCCGAGAAGGTCGAGGCGGCGGAAGCGGAGCTCCGCGACGTGGAGGACGAACTCTCCGACCCCGCGACCTGGTCGACGCCTGAGAGATCCGAACGGGCGGGCGAGCGTCACGAGGCGGCAAAGCGCAAGGTCGCCGAGCTCTACGAGGAATGGGAGGAGGCCGAACGCCTCCTCAGCGCAGCGGCCGATCCAGCCTGACCAGGGTGCCCTTGCCCGGCGCCAGGGTGATGTTGCGCACCTTGACCGCCTCCGGCTTGGGGTTGGGAGCACTGAGCTCGGCGCTCCCGACGAACTCGCGCAGGACGATTCGCATCTCGTATTCGGCGAAGGCGGCACCGATGCAGCGCCGCACGCCGCCGCCGAAGGGGATCCAGGCGTAGTTGTCCGCCTTTTCCTCGAGGAAGCGCTCCGGCCGGAACTCCTCCGGTTCGGGGAAAAGGTCCTCGCGATAGTGCAGGGCGGCGATCGCCGCCATCACGAAGCTGCCCCCGGGCAGCTCGTAGCCACCGATCTGCGCCGGCGCGGTGAGCCGGCGGGCGACGTCGACGATCACCGGCCGGGCTCGCAGCGTCTCTTTGACCGTGGCGTCGAGGTAGTCGTCCTCGCCGGCCGCGATCGACTCGCGCAGCTTCGCCAGCACGCGCGGGGTGCGCAGCAGGCGCTCCATCGCCCAGGCGAGGCCGGTAGCGGTCGTCTCGTGGCCGGCGCCGAGCACGGTGACGAGCTCGTCGCGCAGCTCTTCGTCGCTCATCGGGCTGCCGTCGTCATGGCGCGCTTGGAGGAGCAGTGAGAGGACGTCGTCGTTCCCCTCCTCGCCGGCTTCGACCTCGGCGCGGCGCAGGCCGATCTCCTCGTAGATGAACTCGTCGAGCCGTTCGCGTGAGCGCAGGAAGCGCGGCCAGGGGCTGCCGGGCCCGAAGTTGCGACGCAGGGCGGGGAAGGTGGTGATCAGGCCGACCCGCTTGCTGAAGTCGTCGATCAGGCGCTCGAAGCGCTCCAGGCGCTCCTCGTCGTGAACGCCGAAGACCGCGCGCATGATCACCGCCAGGGTGATCCGCTGGGTGTGTGGCCGCAGGGCGAAGGGCTCGCCGACCGGCCAGGTCTCCATCTGCTGGCGGGTCATCTCGCGAATCAGCTCGCCGTAGCCGCGGATCCGCTCGCCGTGGAAGGGCGGCAGGAGCAGCTTGCGCTGCTGCATGTGCGGCGCGTCGTCGAGGGTGAGGACCGAGTTCGGCCCGAGCGCCGGCTCGAGCACGGTGGCGTTGGCCTCGCCGGCGTGGAACTGCGCGGGCGAGCCGGTGAACATCGCCTTGACGAGCGCCGGGTCGGCGACGTAGTAGAGCCTGCCGAAGAAAGGAAAGGAGAGGCTGAAGATGTCCCCGTAGCGACGCTGCAGGTGGATCAGGAAGCCGAGCGGATCGCGCGCATAGCGCAGGGCCTGTAGCAGCGACGGGGCTTTGGAGCCGGGTGGCGGCTCTGTACGCGCGGTTACCGCGGCGGGGGTGTGTCGGATCGTTGCCTGCTCCATCGAAAGCACCATAGAACATCAACTGGCTGACTAGCCAGTTCATCTCATCACTGACCGCGTATCCGACTTTGACCCCGCCCCAGTGGGGTCAAAGTCGGATACGCGGTCAGAAGACGATCGTGCGGGCGCCGTCCAGAAGGACGCGGTCGTCGAGGTGAGCCTTGACGGCGCGGGCGAGCACCAGGCGCTCGATGTCACGACCGATCCGCTCCAGGTCGACGACCTCGTCGCGATGGCTGACTCTGGTCACGTCCTGGTCGATGATCGGCCCCGCGTCGAGTTCCTCGGTGACGTAGTGCGCGGTCGCCCCGATCAGCTTGACGCCGCGCTCGTGGGCGCGGCGGTAGGGGTCGGCGCCGACGAAGGCGGGCAGGAAGCTGTGGTGGATGTTGATCGCGGGAGCGCCGAGCCGCCGCAGGAAATCGGCGGAGAGGATCTGCATATAGCGGGCCAGCACGAGTAGATCAATACCGTCGAGCATGTCGAGCACGCGGGCCTCCGCTTCGCCCTTGCTGTCGGCTTCGACCGGAACGTGGTGAAAGGGCAGTCCAAGCGAGGCAACCTGCTCGCGGTGGTCGGCATGGTTGGAGATCACAGCGGTCACCTCGGCGCCCAGCTCACCACTGCGCCAACGCCAGAGTAGGTCGGACAGGCAATGGTCTTCGCGCGAGACCATGATCGCCAGCCGCTTGTGCTCGCTCGACTCGGCGAAGCGGTGCTCCATCTCGAAGCGCCTGGCAATCTCGGCCTCGAATCGCCCGTAGATCTCCGCGCGCTCGGCCTTCGGTACCGCGTCGAAGACCATGCGCATGAAGAAGCGACCCTCGTTGCTGGAGTGCTGGTCGGCATCGACGATGTTGAGCCCGGCGTCAGCGAGAAAGCCGCTGACCGCGGCGATCAGGCCGGGCCGGTCGGAGCAGGCGAGGAGGAGCCGTGAAGTCGAGGATTGACCGTCGATGCAGGGATGATGGCGGTTGAGCCGGTCTGCGCCCTCGGCGGGCGCGGGCGGCTAGGCTGCATTCGATGCGAATCGCCGCTGTGCCGGATGGGTTGACCGAGAGGCTCGGGCTGATGCTCAATCGTCTCCCGACTCCGATCGGGGAGGCGATGTTCGGCATGCCGGTGGCGCGCTCGCTGCAGGTCGCGCAACGCACCGGCGTTCTCGCGGCGCTGGCCGAGGGCCCGCGTGAGCCGGCTGAGCTGGCCGAACACCTCGGTCTGCAGGCGGCCGGAACGGAGCTGCTGCTCGATGTGATCGCTTCGCTCGGCCACGTAGAGATTCGCGCCGACGGGCGCTACGAGATGAGCGATCGTGCCCGCCGCTGGCTCGACCCCAGCTCCGAGCACTACGTCGGCGACTTTCTCGCCGACACGGCCGAATACTGGCAGTGGTGGCAAGGCCTCGAGGACCTCGTCCGCGAAGGCCATCACGTTGAGCTGCACGACAAGACTGCTGACGATCCGTACTGGCGCTCCTACATCCGCGGCCAGTACCAGATCGCCCGGCTCAGCTCCGACGAGGTCGCCAAGGCGGTGCCGCTGCAGCGGGGCGCCCACTCGCTGCTCGACGTCGCCGGCGCCCACGGCGAGTTCTCAATGGCGCTTTGCCGCCACCATCCCGGCCTCAAGGCGACGATCGTCGACCTTCCGGGTAGCGCCCGGATCGGCCGCGAGATTGTCTCCGGCGCTGGAATGGACGACCGCGTCCACCACGTCGAGGGCGACATGTTCGAGGCCGATTTCGGCGGTCCCCACGACGGCGCCCTCTGCTTCAACATCGTCCACCACCTCAGTCCCGAGCAGGCAAAGCAGCTGTTCGCCCGTATCCGCGCAGTGCTGCGGCCCGGCTCGCCGCTCTGCGTGCTCGAGCTCTATGACCGCCCGGAGGGTCGGAAACCAGACTCCGGCTCAATCCTCGGTCTTTTCTTCCACCTCACCTCCGGTGCCGACACCTACACCGTCGAGCAGGTTTCTGGCTGGCTCGCCGAGGCGGGCTTCGGGCCGGCCGAGAAGAAGACCTTCCGGACGCTGCCGAGCCTGGCGATGGTCAGCGCCATGGCCGTCTGAAACCCCCGCTAGACGATCGATCCCACGACCCCTTGGGAGGGAGACCGGCCGTCCTGCGGTCGAATTGACACCCCAGCGCGCAGCGCTGAGGTGTCAATTCCCGCAGAGGTGCACCCGCCATCCCGCCCAATCCTGCCTGGATATGGGCAGGCCGTGGAATCGATCAGCTAGGCGTGTTCGCAGCGGGTATGTCTCCTGCGTTGGTGGACATAGCCGTCGCTCTTGAGCCTGTTTTCAAGGATGAAGACGCAAAATTCGCCGCTTTTGAAGGCGATGGCGGCGACGCAGTCGACCCGCTCCGGGGCGATGCGAGCGCAGTGCCCCACCTTCCAAGTCGTGCACGAAGGGCCCCGCTCTTCACAGGCTTCGCTGACCCACGCCTTGGTGAACCGGCGGGCCTGCCCGAACGGAAGGAAGCCAGACGCCTCCGCGACGGCGCCAAGCAGCAGCACGGCGACGAGACTCAACAGCGCGACCTTGACCTTCATCTATCTCCCCTTGTTTGAAGTGGTCGCGCGGCAGACTAAGAGGTCCCTGAATAAAAACAAACTATTTTCTATGTACGAGAAGTGCAGGTTCCGCTGCATCTTGGCTGTTGTGTGAGCGCGATCACGTTCCGTCGCTGCAAATACCGGCACGGTCCCGCGCTTGCTCACAAAACGCACATATTTCATTCCTGTCCTGGTTGCCTGCATCGCCTTCCCCGCTGCCGCCCTTGCGGCGAGTGGGGACTCCCCACAACGGACCGGCGTCGCCGATGCTAAGCCGGCCAAGATCAGCGTCCTGCAGCGCCCGGTCGTCAGCTTCCACGAGACGATCCGGATCACCGTTGCCCACCTGAAGGCGGTCCACCGCGCCGAAGCACGGCGCAGGCGGCGCGAGCTGTTCGCTTCGCTTCCCGGCGGCGTCTCGCCGGAAACGCTCGACGCCATCGGGGCCTGCGAGTCGGGCGGCGACCCGACGGCGGTTTCCTCAGACGGCACCTACCGCGGCAAGTACCAGTTCGACTACGGCACCTGGGAATCCGTCGGTGGCAGCGGCGACCCGGCACAAGCTTCCGAGTCCGAGCAGGACTACCGCGCAGCTTTGCTTTACGCCCAGTCCGGATCTTCGCCCTGGCCCGTCTGCGGCTGAGCCTACGATCACGGCCGTGAGCGATGCGGTCCCGACACCCGATCCAAAGGGACCGCAGCGCAAGCCGCCCAAGGAGGCGATAGCCGAGGCGAAGGTGCGGGCGCCGACCCGCGGCAACCGCAAGCTCGAGTCGTTTCTGGAGGCAATCAACGGCGACGATCAGGTCAGGGCCTGGTGGTACATGACCCAGGTCCATGCCGAGCGCCTCGGCATGTCGGACCACTCCTGGGTCCACATGCAGATCGTGCTCAACATCGCCCTGCGGCTGCTGCGCCTGCTGGTCAAGGCGGGCGTGGAGCCGGCGGTCGTCGCTGACCACGGCATGTCGGCACGCGACGCCGAGGTCGTCGTCGCCGGCGGCGCGCTCCTGCACGACGTCGGCATGTCGATCCACCGCGCCGATCACGAGGCCTACAGCCTCTTTCTCGCCAGCGGCGCGCTTGAACGGCTGCTCGCCGGCTCCTATCGCGAGCCCGAGCGCACGATCGTCGCCTCGGAGATCCTCCATGCGATCATCGGCCACCGCCGCCGCGGCGAGCCCTACACGCTGGAGGCGGGAGTAGTCCGCGTCGCCGACGCGCTCGACATGGCCCAGGGCCGCACCCGCCTGCCGATCGAAGCCGGCCAGGAGGGCATCCACTCGATCTCGGCCGCCGCCGTCGACGAGGTGCGGATCGAGGCGGGGGAGACGCGGCCGGTGCGGTTGGAGATCGAGCTGAACAACTCGGCCGGCATCTTTCAGGTCGACGACCTGCTGGCGACGAAGATCCGCGGCACGCCGCTGGAGGGCAAGGTCGAAGTGGTCGCGAAGATCGAGGGCGAGACGGAGAAACGCCTGCTCAGCGGCTTCCGGCTGGACTAGCCGTAGCGCTCCAGGTCGTACCTACGGCGTTCCTTGCGCTTCTCGAGCTTGCCCTGAACGATGGACAGCACGATCACGAGGATCGCGAAGAAGGCGATCACGCCGAAGCAGAAGAAGGTGACGGTCTTGTCCGTCGTCGGCCCGGCAAGGCCGACGCCGTTGTCGGCGAGGGCGAGGGGGGCGGCCAGCAGCAGCGAGAGCAGCGACGCGCAGATGGCGGCGACGGCACGAGCTGAGCGCGAGGGAGCCTTCACGCCCGGGAATCTAGCGCACCTCCGCGGCGCCAATCGGCTTCAGACTGCCTTTAGGCCCTGAAATAGGATGCGCCGCCGATGCCCGCGCCAGAGTCTGCCGCGCCGTGAGCACCCTCGAAGCCATCGTCCTCGGCCTCGTTCAGGGGCTGACCGAGTTCCTGCCGATCTCCTCGAGCGGGCACCTGCGGATCGTGCCGGCGCTGCTCGGCTGGTCCGATCCCGGCGCCGGCTTCACCGCGGTGATCCAGCTCGGGACGATGGCCGCGGTCCTGATCTACTTCCGCGCCGACCTCTGGCGCATCGCCGCCGCCTGGCTGGGCGAACTGCGAATGCCGATTCGCCAGGCCAGCCAGGAGGCGAAGCTGGGTTGGTTCATCGTCCTCGGAACGATCCCGATCTCGATCTTCGGCTTCGCCTTCAAGGACCAGATCGAGTCGGGCGCGCGCAGCCTGTACCTGATCGGCTCGGCGCTGATCCTCTTCTCCTTCGTAATGGTTCTCGCCGAGCGGGTTGGCACGAAGCAGCGAGCTCTTGACGAAATGAACGGCCGCGACGGGATCTTCATCGGCGTCGCCCAGTCGCTCGCGCTCGTTCCCGGCGTCTCGCGCTCGGGAGCGACGATCTCGGCGGGGCTCTTTCGCGGCTTCGACCGGGTCGCCGCCGCCCGCTACTCGTTCCTGCTCTCGGTGCCGGCGGTGGTCCTGAGCGGCCTCTTCGAGCTGCGCAAGGTCGGCGAAAACGGCGGTCCCTCGGCGGCGGCGACGGCGATCGCCACGCTGGTGGCCTTCGTCACCGGCTATCTGGCGATCGCGTGGCTGCTCCGCTACCTCAGCACCCACACCCTGGAGATCTTCGTCGTCTACCGGATCGCCCTCGGCGCCCTGGTCCTCGTGCTGGCCGCCACTGGCGCCATCAGTTAGCCCGGGCCCAAAAAGAGCGAACGGCCCGGGGCAGTGGGCCGTTCGCGGTGACGAGAGAGGAGTCTCGTGGGCCCGAGTTTGACCGCGCGGAACGGCTCGTCAGTGAATATCCAGAGAATCTCTCGTGAAGCTCCGGTGACCACTTTCCCGCAAATTAGGGCCGTTTGGCTGTGAAAATCCTGTGAACGCAGGGATTTTGGCCAGCACGCCGCCGTTGCTGGCGCATACAATCCCGCCACTTCCAGGTACGGGCACTCCTCGTCCAAACTGGCGCCGTCACTTGAACCCACAGCAAACCATTCGGCTCGCGGTAATCGACGACGACAGCGGTTTCGTCACCGTGCTCTCGAAGCGCACCGAGGCCGCCGGCTGGCAGCAGCGGGTGCTGAGCAGCGCGATCCCGGCCGAGGAGCTGGTGGCGATGAAGCTCAACGCGCTGCTGCTCGACCTCGGCGTCCTCGGCGACGAAGCTTGGGACTACCTCGAGCGGGTCTGCGCGATGCTGCCCGACCTCGGCGTGATCGTCTGCACCGGTCGCTCGACCGTCGCCCAGCGGGTGCGCGGCTTGCGCCTCGGCGTCGATGACTGGATCGGTAAGCCCTGCCATCCCGAGGAGGTGATGGCGCGGATCGAGGCCGTCTCGCGCCGGCGCCGGCGCAGCCGTCCGGGTGCCGAAGCCGGTCCGGTCGTGGTCGGCGAGCTGGAGATTCGCGCCGACCAGTTCCAGGCCTTCGTTGGCGAGGGCAGCCTCGACCTGACCCGCCGCGAGTTCGAGCTGCTGCAACTGCTCGCCGATGCCAGGGGCCAGGTGCTCGAGCGCGAGGCGATTTACCAGCGCGTCTGGGGCTACGCGATGGCCCACGGCGACCGCTCCGTCGACGTCTTCATCCGCAAGCTGCGCCAGAAGCTGGAGAAGCGCTCGCCGGGCTGGCGCTACATCCACACCCACTTCGGCGTCGGTTACCGCTTCGATCCCGAGGCGGTCGGTGGTGGCGTGGCCCCTGAGCTGGTCGAGGAGGCGAAGGCGAGCCTCGAGCCGCGGTCGGCCGATTCACAAGTAGTTCACAGCAGCTTTACGGTCGCGTAACCGACGCCGCGCCGCTTGCGGCAATCCTCGCGGGCCATGTTGGAGATCCGGCCCGAGGAGCACGCGGCGCTTGTCGACGGCCGCCCGCTGAGCCTGACCGTGCGCGAGTTGCAGCTGCTGACGACGCTGGCCGCCCATCCGCAGCGCATCCTCACCCGCGAGGAACTCTACGCCGAGGTCTGGGGCCGTGAACCCCGCAACGATGACCGCTCGGTCGACGTCTACGTCAGCCGCCTGCGCTCGAAGCTGAGCAAAGCGCTGCCTGGCCAACGTCTGATCCACACGCACAGCGGCATCGGCTACCGCTTCTCCCCCGAGGGATGAGAACGGCCGCCCTTCCGGGGGTTTTTTACATCTTTTTCACAATCCCGATACAGGCAGGTAACAAGCTGTCACAGGCGCGCTGAGAGTGTGGCCAGCGGGCAGGCCGGACCCCGGTCGGCTTTCGTGCACTACGACGAAAAGGAGTTCGTGTGAGTCCCTCTAGATGGTTGGCCGTGTTCGCCTCATTGGCCGTCCTCGCGATCGGCGTTTCCGCCTGTGGCAGCAGCGGCGACAGCGGCAGCAGTTCCTCCGGCGGCGACCTCTCCGGCCAGATAGCCGGCGCTGGCGCCACTTCGCAGGAGGCCGCGCAAGAAGCCTGGATCGCCGAATTCGAGAACGAAAACTCCGGCGTGACGATCTCCTACGACGCCGTGGGCTCGGGCGGCGGCCGCGAACAGTTCATCGCCGGCGGCGTTGCCTACGCCGGCAGCGACGCCGCGCTCGAAGAAGAAGAAGGCGAACTGAAAAAGGCGATCGATCGCTGCGCTCCCGGCAAGCTGATCGAGATCCCGGCCTACGTCTCGCCGATCGCGATCATCTACAACCTCGAAGGCGTCGAATCTCTGCAGCTCGACCCCGAAACCCTGGCGAAGATCTTCAACCAGGAAATCACCAGCTGGAACGATCCGGCGATCGCCAAGGACAACCCCGGCGCCGAACTGCCCGACACCCGGATCACCCCGGTCAACCGCTCCGACGAGTCGGGTACGACCGAGAACTTCACCGACTACCTCTCGCAGGTCGTCCCCAGCATCTGGAAATACGAAGTCAGCGGCGACTGGCCCGTGAAGGGCGGCGAGGCCGCGCAGGGTACGTCCGGCGTGGTCGAAGCGGTCACGGCCGGCGACGGTGCGATCGGCTACGCCGACGCCAGCCAGGCCGGTGAACTCGGCGTGGCCACGATCAAGGTCGGCAACGAGTACGTCGAACCGACCCCGGAGGCCGCGGCGAAGATCCTCGAGGAGTCGCCCGAAGCCAAAGATCTGGCCAAGACCCCCTACATGTTCCCCTTCGAACTCGATCGCAAGACCGAATCGCAGGGCACCTACCCGATCGTGCTGGTCTCTTACCTGATCGGCTGCACGAAGTACGGCTCGGCTGATGAAGCCGCCATCGTCAAGGGGTTCTTCAACTACGTGATCAGCAGCGAAGGACAGGAAATCGCCGCTGAAAACGCCGGTTCCGCCCCGCTGTCGGCCTCCCTGGCCAAGAAGGTCCAGCCGGCGGTTGAAGCAATCGAAGGCTAGGTGGAGGCACGCGCCGACACCACGACCAACGCTGGTCAACTCATCGCCGCCGCCTCAGGAGGGCGGCGGCGGTGGGGGGACCGGGTCTTCTCCAACGCGGCGGTCGCGGCGGCGGTCACGATCCTCGCCCTGCTCGCCGGGGTCGCGGCCTTCCTGCTGATTCAGGCGGCGCCGGCGGTTACCGCCAGCTCCTCCGAACTGCCGGGGGGCAAGAGCCTGATCGACTACATCGCCCCGCTCGCCTTCGGCACCGTGCTGGCGGCGACGATCGCGGTGGTCCTCGCCGTTCCCCTCGCGGTCGCGGTGGCGCTTTTCATCAGCCATATCGCGCCGCGACGCCTGCTCCTCCCGCTCGGCTACATGGTCGACCTGCTCGCCGCCGTTCCCAGCATCGTCTACGGCCTCTGGGGCATCTTCGTGCTCGGGCCCGCCGCGGTGGGCCCGATGGAATGGCTCGAACAGAAGCTCGGCTTCATCCCCTTCTTTGAGGGCCCCGCTTCGGTAACCGGCCGCACGATGCTGGTCGCCGGCCTGGTCCTGACCGTGATGATCCTGCCGATCGTTTCGGCCGTCGCCCGCGAGGTCTTCTCACAGACACCGGGCAAGCTGCAGGAAGGCGCGTTGGCGCTGGGCGCGACGCGCTGGGAGATGATTCGCATGACGGTCCTGCCCTTCGGCAAGTCCTCGATCATCAGCGGCGCCATGCTCGGCCTCGGCCGCGCGTTGGGCGAGACGATGGCCGTGACGATCATCCTCTCCGTCTCGGGCATCGTCACCTTCAACCTGATCAGCCAGGCGAACCCCTCGACGATCGCCGCCAACATCGCCCTCGACTTCCCCGAATCGACCGGCCTCGCGATCAACACGCTGATCGCCTCGGGCCTCGTCCTCTTCGCGATCACCCTCGTCACCAACCTTGCGGCCCGCGCGATCATCGCCCGCCAAAACATCCAATGAACGCCACGCTCGACACCGGCGTCCTGCCCAACTGGTCCCCCTACGGCGCCGTCGCCGGCTCGGCGCTGCTCTCCGCGGCGCTGTTGCTCGCCGCTGGCTCCTTCAGCGTCGCCCTGCTGCTGGTCTTCACCGTCTTCGTCGCCGCGATCGTCACCTACACCTGGTCGCGCCGCATCGAGGGGTCGCGCCGGGCCAAGGACCGGCTCGTCACCTTGATCATCGTCGCCGCCTTCGGGCTCGCCCTGATCCCGCTGCTCTCGCTCGTCTTCGAGGTCGCCAAGCGCGGCATCCCCGGTCTCAGCCTCGAATTCCTCACCGAGTCGGCGCGCGGGCACATAGGCGGCGGCGGCGCGGCCCACGCGCTCGTCGGCACGCTGGTGATCACCGGCGTCGCCGCGTTGATCTCGATCCCGGTCGGCTTGATGGCGGCGATCTACCTGACCGAGTACGGGGCCGGGGGCCGCCTGCGCCGGGCCCTGACCTTCTTCGTCGACGTGATGACCGGCATCCCCTCGATCGTCGCTGGCCTCTTCGCCTACGCCCTCTTCGCGCTGATTCTCGGTCCCGGAATCCGGCTCGGCGTGATGGGCTCGATCGCGCTCTCGGTGCTGATGATCCCGATCGTGATCCGCACCTCCGAGGAGGTGCTGAAGATCGTCCCCAACCACCTGCGCGAAGCGTCCTACGCGCTGGGCACGCCGAAGTGGCGGACGATCGTCAAGGTCGTCCTGCCAACCGCCTTCGCCGGGCTGATCACCGGGATGATGATCGCGGTGGCGCGGATCATCGGCGAGACGGCGCCGCTGCTCGTCACCACCGGCGTGGTCGACTCGATCAACAGCAACCCCTTTTCCGGCCGCATGCAGAATCTCGCGGTCTACGCCTACAGCGAGTACCGAACGCCCGGCGTCTTCAAGCAGGCCTCCTACGACAGGGCCTGGGCAGCCGCGCTGACCCTGATCGTTATCGTCATGGTCCTCAACCTCGTGGCTCGCCTGATCTATCGCCGGTACAGAACCGAGATCCGCTAAGTGGATGGAAGGAGAGCACGACCGATGGGAGCAGCGGGCGCAACCCGATCCGACACCGAGGTCGGCAAAGCTGAGATGAAGCCCCCGATCACAGGAACGCAGACCACCCCCGAGTCGGTCGCCGCTGTGCAGGGCCGGCCCGCCAAGACGCTCGAGGCCAAGGAGGTGAGCCTCTACTACGGCGATTTCCACGCCGTGCAAGACGTGACGATGACGGTCGAGCCGAACAAGGTGACGGCGCTGATCGGCTCCTCGGGATGCGGCAAGACGACCTTCCTGCGCTCGCTCAATCGCATGCATGAGCTCACCGTGGGCGCCCGGGTCGAGGGAGAGATCACCCTCGACGGGCAGGACGTCTACGGCTCGGCGGTCGATCCCGTCCGGGTTCGCCGCCTCGTCGGCATGGTCTTCCAGCAGCCCAATCCCTTTCCGACGATGTCGGTCTACGACAACGTCGCCGCCGGGCTCAACCTCAACGCCGGCCGGGTGAAGAAGTCAGAGAAGGATGAAGTCGTCGAGCGCTCGCTGCGGGGGGCGCACCTCTGGAACGAGGTCAAGGATCGGCTCGACAAGCCGGGCTCCGGACTCTCCGGCGGACAGCAGCAGCGACTCTGCATCGCCCGCGCGATCGCGGTCGAGCCCGAGGTGCTGCTGATGGACGAGCCCTGCTCGGCGCTTGATCCAGTCGCCACGCTGGCGATCGAGGACCTGATCGGCGAGCTGAAGAGCAAATACACGATCGCGATCGTCACCCACAATATGCAGCAAGCTTCACGGGCTAGCGACATCACCGCCTTCTTCAACCTCGAGGAGACCGGCAAGCCCGGTCGTCTGATCGAGATCGGCGCGACCGAGAAGATCTTCACCAGCCCCTCCCAGCAGGCCACCGAGGACTACGTCAGCGGACGGTTCGGCTAGAGATGCCGAGCGGGGTCAGGGTCGAATACCAGGAGGAACTGGAACGGCTCGAGGCCAGCGCCCTGGGCGGGCTCGACCTGGTCAGCGCTGCGCTGAGCCGCACCCTGGAGGCCATCGAGCACCAGGACGTCGAGCTGGCCCAGATCGTCGTCGCCGACGACGACCGCATCGACGGGCGCTACCTGGAGGTGCATCAGGCGCTGATCACGCTGCTCGCCACGCAGTCGCCGGTCGCGACCGACCTGCGCTTGATCTCGGCCCTGCTGCACGTGCTGAAGAACGTCGAGCGGATGGGGGATCAGTGCGTGAACATCTGCAAGATGATCCCGCTGACCGGCAACGAGCCGCCCTCGGACCAGGAGATGGTGAGGCTGATCCTGACGATGGGCGGTCAGACCCGGACGCTGATTAGCCAGGCCCAGCGGTCCTTCGCAGGCCGCGATGTCGAACTGGCGCATGACCTGGTGCGCCAGGACGACGCCGTCGACAACCTCAACCGCGAGTGCTTCCGGATGGCGCTGGAGATCGGCGATGACGCCGACAAGCGCGAGTGGGCGATGACGATGCTGCTGGCAGCACGGGCGATCGAGCGGATCGGCGACAACGCGGTCGACATCGGCGAGCAGGTCGCCTTCGTCGTCACGGGCTTGTTCCAGGAGTTCGAGGATGCCTCGCATCCTGCGGGTTAGCCTCGGTTGAGATCCGAGTCGTCTGGGAACATCCGGGAGAAGGCCGTGACTCTCTGCGCAGCCATAGATATCGGATCCAACACGACGCGCGTGCTCGTCGCCGAGCCCGTTGCCGGGCAGCTGAAGAAGGTGATGGAGCAGCGGGCGTACACGCGGATCAACAAGGCGCTCGACGGCGACGGCATGATCTTGGCCGAGAAGGTCGACGAGGTCTGCGACGTCGTCGCGACGCAGGTGCGGCTGGCCAAAGAGCTGGGGGCGAAGGAGATTCGCGCCGTGGCCACCGCGGCCGTGCGCGAGGCCTCGAACGGTGAGGAGGTTGCGGCGGCGGTCGGCAATGCGGCGGGCGTCTCGGTCGAGGTTCTGAGTGACGAGGAGGAGGGAAGGCTCTCCTTCATCGGCGCCACCAAGACCCTCGGGCACCCGGTAGAGGGCAGGGTCGGCGTCGTCGACGTCGGCGGCGGCTCGACCGAGGTGATCCTCGGCACCGTGCCCGGCGGCGCCAGCGAGGTGCGCTCCTGGCGCGTCGGCTCCGGCGTGCTCGCCGACGAGCTGATCTCCTCCGATCCCCCGTCGGCGGCCGAGATCCGCAAGGTCCGCGACCGCGTCGACGACATCTTCGCCGGGGTCGAGATCGAGCATCCCGCTCAGGCAGTCGCGGTCGGCGGCAGCGCCACCTCGCTGCGCCGCCTGGTCGGCGCCGTGCTCGAGTACGAGACCCTGGAGCGCGGCATCCGCGTGCTCTGTGGCGATCCCGCCGCCGAGGTTGCACGGCGCTTCGAGCTCGATCCCGAACGGGTCCGCATCCTCACCACCGGAGTGCTGCTGCTGGAGAAGGTCTCCGAGCTGCTCGGTCAGCCGCTGCAGATCGGCAAGGGCGGACTGCGCGAGGGCGTGATCCTCGATCTGCTCAACGGCAGGACCAACGGCTCTTCGCTTCGTCTTGTCGCCTAGCCGTTTATGCGGTGCGGCTTCGGGTCTCGCTTCCTTTAGCCTCGTGTCGTGGCAGTTGCGCGCAAGGTCGAGCTCGACTGCGGGGCTTCGTTTTCACGGGCGGCCGCCCAGGTGGTCAAGGCCCGCTCCAGGGAGGTTTTCGCCCATTCCCGTGGGGTCCTCGACCTCGGGGAAGTCGAGCGCGTTCACGACATGCGGGTGGCAACGCGACGGCTGCGGGCGGCGCTGGAGATCTTCGAGCCGTGCTTCCCGCGCAAGCGCCACCGCAAGGCCCTGAAAAAGGTCAAGGTGCTGGCCGACGCGCTCGGCGCACGGCGTGACGCCGATGTCGAAATCGAGCTGCTCGAAGACCTCACCGGCGAGGCGGCGGAGGCAGACCGCGCAGTGCTCCGTACGCTGATCGAGGGGCGCCGCGTTCGTCAACGGGAGGCCAACGAGGAGCTCGTGCCCCACGTCTCCCCCAAGCGCCTGAAGAAGCTGCGCCATCGCCTCGAGAAGCTCGCCAAGGCGGCTGGGCCGTGAAGGCGCGCGCGGTAGAGGGCCTCGACCCAGCCGGTCCCTTGCGACCCAACGTCTCGCGGATCGTTTCCGTGCGGCTGGATGAGTTGCGCGACTTCGCCGACGTTGCCCTCGCCGAGGACGCCAGCGAGGCGCAGCACGACATGCGAATCGCCGCCAAGCGCCTGCGCTACGTGCTCGAGATCTTCAGCCAGTGCCTGGGCGAGGAGGCGAACGCTGCTCGACGAGCGGCGAAGCAACTGCAGTCCACGCTCGGTGACCTGCACGACTGCGACCTGATGCGGACCGAGGTCGAAGGGATTGACTCCGTCGCCAGCTTGCTCGGGGAGCGTCGCGAGCGCCTCTTCCGCCAGTTCGTCGAGCTCTGGCAGGCCGAGACGAGCAAGGGCACCTGGGCTGCGCTCGAGACAAGTCTGTAGTCACACGAAGTTCACCCTGCGTTTCCCGCTCGTTCACATGTTTTCCCCGCACATGGCGAACTCTGGAGGTGGCAGAAACGACTAGAGCAGGGAGACACCGATGGCTTCCCGAGTTGACATGCATTGCCATTCCACCGCTTCGCAGCTCTCGCGGCTCGGGGTGCAGAGATCGTTGGGGCTGCCCGAGTGCGCGACGCCGCCCGAGGAGGTCTACGAGCTGGCCAAGCGGCGGGGAATGGATTTCGTCACGATCACCGACCACGACACGATCGACGGCTGCATCGAGCTCGCCGATCGTCCCGATTGCTTCGTCTCCGAGGAGCTGACCGCCCGCTTCGCTGGCGAGCCGCAGGCGGTTCACGTCCTCTGTTACGGGATCACTCCCGGGGACCACGAGTGGCTGCAGGCACACGCCGGCGACCTCGAGGCCTGCGCCGCCTACCTTGCCGAGAACGAGATCGCCTGCGCGCTTGCGCACCCGTTCTACAACGTCGACGCACCGTTGACCGCCCGGCACCGGCGACGGCTGGCCGAGCTCTTTCCGATCTGGGAGGTGCGCAACGGCTCGCGTGCCGCCGAGCTAAACATGCCGGCGGCGATCTACGTCGAAACGCACGGGGGAACCGGCATCGGCGGCTCCGACGATCACGCCGGCGTGGACATCGGCCGCACCTTCACCGAGGTGCCCGCGGCCGCCACGCCGGAAGAGTTTCTGGCCCGCCTGCGCGCCGGCGACGCCGTCGCCGGCGGCGAGCAGGGCAGCGCCGCCAAGTGGGCCCACGCGGCGATCGCGCTGGCGACCCGCGCCCTGGCCCCCGACGGTGGGGGCGAGCACGGCGCCCCCGACCCCGCCGCGGTACTGAAGATCGCCCAGCGCACGATCAGCGAGGGCGCCGCGCGCGAGGGCAAGGTCGCCGCCGACATCGGTCCCGGCGACGCCCGCGCTCTGCTCGAGGCCTGGCTGCGCTCGATCGAGCTCGACCCGCGCGGAGCGGATCTTCTCGCTTACCTGCAGGCCGAGGACTTCTCGCACGCCGATCTCTACCGGCGCGCCCGTCGCACCCACGAGCGGCGCTTGCGCGGCGCGATCTCCCAGGGGTCCGCGGCGGCGCGGGAAGGAAACATGGGAGCCGCGATCGGCGGCCTCTTCGATGCGCTGATCCCGGCCGTGCCCTATGCGCCGGCGACGACCTTCCTCGGCGCCGAGAAGGCGAAGCTGGCGAGTCGGGCGGGGGAGAGACCGCGGATCGCCCTGATCGCAGATGGCATTGGCGCCACCCACGGCGTCACCGCGACGATCGAGAAGATCCGCGAGCTGGGCGTGCCCGGCTTCGAGATCGAGGTGGTCGGCACCGACGCCGGCGTCGACCGTCGCCTACCGGCCGCGGCTGAGCTCGAGGTTCCGTTCTACGCCGGCATGAGCATGGGGGTGCCCGGCCTTCCAGGTCTGGCGGAGACGCTCGCCGAGGGTCGCTATGACGCGGTGCACGTCACCGCGCCCGGGCCCGCCGGCGTCGCCGCAACGCTGCTCAACCGGATCGCCGGCACGCCGCTCCTCGCCAGCTACCACACCGAGCTGGCCACCTACGCCGGCCTGCGCAGCGGCGATACGCATCTCGAGGGGCTCGCGAAAGCCGCGCTGGGAGCTTTTTACGGCGCACCGTCGCTGGTGCTCTCGCCCAGCCCGGCCGCGGATCGGTCGCTGCTGGTGCTCGGCATCGAGGCGGGGCGGCTTTCTCGCTGGGAGCGTGGCGTTGACGTCGCTCGTTTCGACCCCGGCAAGGCGGCGCGCGGGGACTATCCCGGCGAGATCAAGATCCTCTACGCGGGCCGGCTCACCCGCGAGAAGGGCCTCGACCTGCTCGCCGAGAGCTTTCTGCGAGCTCGCAAAGCTGACCCGCGGCTTCACCTCCTGCTCGCGGGTGGAGGGCCGGAGGAGGCGGAGCTGCGCAACCGCCTCGGCGAGCACGCCACCTTCCTCGGCTGGTTGGAGGGGGAGGCGCTGGCGCGCGCCTATGCCAGCGCGGACATCTTCCTCTTCTGCTCGACCACCGACACCTATGGCCAGGTTGTGCTCGAGGCCGGCGCCAGCGGGCTGCCGGTGGTCGCGATCGCCGAGGGAGGCCCCGCCTCGCTGGTCGAGAACCGCCACACCGGCATGCTTTGCCAAGCCGACCCGGATCACATCGCCGGCACCGTCCTGCAACTGGCGTCCTCACCGCTCCTGCGCGGACACCTCGGGGCCGCCGCCGCCCGCGCCGCCCGCGAGCGCTCCTGGGAGCGGGCGATGGGCCAGCTGGCCGAGGGCTACCGCTGCGCCCTGGGCCGTAGCGCCGCCGCCGGGCAAGCGCCGGCCCGAGCCGCCTGAGGCACCGGGGTGCCGATGGCGCGGGGGTACGATTGGCCGATCGACGATCCCGCCCTCTACTTCAACCGCGAGCTCTCCTGGCTCGACTTCAATCAGCGGGTCCTTGAACTAGCTGAGGACCCGGACGTCCCGCTGCTCGAGCAGATTCGCTTCTGCGCGATCTACGCCTCCAACCTCGACGAGTTCTACATGGTCCGCGTGGCTGGCCTCTTCGACCAGCTCGACGCCGGCATCGACGCGCGCGGTCCCGACGGGCTGCGCCCGGGCGAGCAGATCGACGCGATCCAGGCCCGCGTGCTGGAGCTCGACAAACGCCTGCACGCCTGCTTCGAAGGCAAGCTGCGCCCTGCGCTCGAGCAGCAAGGCATCCGCATCGTCTCGCTCGACTCGGCCAGCGAGGAGGAGCGGCACGAGATCGACATCCGCTTTCACGAGCAGGTCTTCCCGGCGCTGACGCCGCTGGTGATCGGGCTCGGCCGGCCCTTCCCCTACATCTCCAACCTCTCGCTCAGCCTCGGGGTGCTGCTGCGCGACCCTGAGAGCGACAGCGAGATCATCGCCCGCGTCAAGGTCCCGAAGGAGCTGCTCGGCCGCTTCCTGCCGGTGGGCGACGGGGGCAAGGCCTTCGTGCCGCTGGAGGAGGTGATCGCCGCCAACCTCGACTCGCTCTTCCCCGGCACCGAGGTCGTCGACCACGGCTATTTCCGCGTCACCCGCGACGCCGACTTCACCGTCTCCGACGAGGCCGACGACCTGCTGCAGGCGGTCCAGGACGAGATTCGCCGCCGCCGCTTCGGCGAGGTCGTGCGCTTGGAGATCGCCGCCGGGATGAATCCGAAGCTGCGCCAGCAGCTAATCGACGCGCTGCGGCTCGAGGACCGCGAGGTCTACGACGTCGACGGCCTGATCGACCTCGCCGACCTGACCGCGGTCGCCGACGTCCCCGGTCACGCCGAGTTGCGCTATGCGCCCTGGACCCCGGTCACCCAGCCGCGCCTGCTCGGCGAGGACGACGAGCCCTGCGACATGTTTGCGGCGATCCGCCAGGAGGACCTGCTCGTCCACCATCCCTACGACTCCTTCGCCAGCTCGGTCGAGCGCTTCGTCGAGCAGGCGGTCGCCGACCCCGACGTCCTCGCGATCAAGCAGACCGTGTACCGGACGAGTGACGACTCGCCCCTGGTCCCCTCGCTGATCCGTGCCTCCGAACGCGGCAAGCAGGCGGTCTGCATGGTCGAGCTGAAGGCCCGCTTCGACGAGGAGGCCAACATCCACTGGGCAAAGTCGCTGGAGGAGTCCGGAGTCCACGTCGTCTACGGGATCCCCGGCCTGAAGACCCACGTCAAGGCCATCGTCGTCGCCCGCCGCGAGGGCGACAGGGTGCGCGAGTACGTCCACATTGGCACCGGCAACTACCACCCCAAGACCGCGCGCCTCTACACCGACTTCGGGCTCTTCACCGCCGACGAGGAGATCGGCGCCGACGTCGCCGAGATGTTCAACTTCCTCACCGGATACGGCCGCCCGGCCGAGTACCGCAAGGTGCTGGTCTCGCCGACGACGATGCGCGATCGCATCCTCGAGGAGATCTCCTCGACCGTCGCGGCGCACGAAGCGGGCGAGAAGGCGCGGATCGCGCTGAAGATGAACTCGCTCGTCGACGCTTCCTGCATCCGGGCGCTCTATGAGGCCTCGAGCGCCGGGGTGCGCGTCGATCTCAACGTGCGCGGGATCTGCTGCCTGCGACCCGGCGTCCCGGGGGTCTCGGAGAACGTCCGCGTCGTCTCTATCGTCGGCCGCTTCCTCGAGCACTCGCGCATCTACGCCTTCGAACGGGGCGAGGAGGCGCGTGTACTGATGGGTTCCGCCGATCTGATGCCGCGCAACCTCGACAGCCGCGTCGAGCTGGTCGCCCCGGTCGAAGACCCCGGCCTGCGCGCGGAACTGCTCGACGTGATGGAGCGCTGCTTCGCCGACAACGCCAACGCCTGGGAGCTCGATGCCGAGGGCGCTTGGACCCGCCTGAACCCCGCCAACGGCCGTCGGCGCAGCGTCCAGGAGGAGCTGCGCGAGCGCCACGCCACGCGCGTCGCCGAACAGCTCGCAGCCGTCGCCAGCTGAGTCCCGTGGCGCCCGCGCCATCAATAGGATGAACCGGTGGCGCGCCTCTCTCTCCTGCCCCGCGATCGGACCTTCTTCGATCTCTTCATCGAGGCCGGCAAGAACACCGTGGAGGCGTCGCGCCTGCTCGACCGGATGATGTCCACCTGGCCCGATGCCGGCAGCCTCTCCAAGGAGATCCTCGACGCCGAGCACCGGGGCGATCAGATCACCCACAACATCATCCAGCGGCTCAACTCGACCTTCGTCACCCCGATCGACCGCGAGGACATCTACGGGCTCGCCACTCAGATGGACGACATCGTCGACTACACCGAGGAGGCCGCCGATTTCCTCGGCCTCTACAAGATCGAGGCGCCGATGTCCCAGGCCCAGGAACTGACCAAAGTGCTGGTCGCCGCTTGCGAGCAGCTCGCCGAGGGGCTCGTGCACCTGCGCGACTTCAAGGACCTCGAGAGGTACTGGATCGAAATCCACCGGCTGGAGAACGAGGGCGACCGGATCTCCCGCGACGCCGTCGCCTCGCTCTTCTCCAACGGCATCGACCCGATGGTCGTGATCCGCTGGAAGGACATGTTCGCCGTCCTCGAGGAGGCGATCGACGCCACGGAGACGGCCGCCCAGATCATCGAGGGCATCGTCATCAAGAACAGCTGACGTGAGCTCCGACGTCATCCTCGTCATCGTCGTCGGCACGGCCCTCGCCTTCGACTTCACCAACGGGTTCCACGACACCGCCAACGTCGTCGCCACCTCGATCTCGACCGGGGCGGCGAGGCCGCAGGTAGCGATCGCCTTCGCATCGCTGCTCAACTTCATCGGCCCCTTCATCTCGATCACGGTCGCCGCGACGGTCGCCAACGACGTCGTCGATGCGGCGGTGATCACTCCGACGATCGTCTTCGCCGGGCTGATCGGGGCGATCTCCTGGAACCTGATCACCTGGTATTTCGGCCTGCCCTCGAGCTCCTCGCACGCCCTGATCGGCGGGATGGTGGGGGCGGTGTTCGTGGGCGCCGGCCCCGACGCGATCTTCTTTAAGGAGGGGATCCTGGGCAAGGTGATGATCCCGGCGCTGATCGCCCCACTGCTCGCCTTCGGGGTTGCCGGGGTGGCGATTCTGGCGCTGTACCGGATCGTCGGCAGGCTGAGA
>JASLIG010000002.1 GCA_030152805.1 Solirubrobacterales bacterium | reverse complement strand
TGCTCGACGGCCGCATCATCCGCGAGGTCACGCCGATCTTCGACACGCGCGCGCTCGGCTACAGCTCGATGCTCGTCGCCGCCAAGGTCGACGCGGAGGTCCCGCACCGCGCCGCCAAGATCATCAACACGCACCCCGGCGTCACGCACAACTACCTGCGCAACCACGACTTCAACATGTGGTTCACGATCGCGACGGCGCCGGGCTCCACGCTCGGGCTGTCCGGCACGCTCGAGGTGCTCCGGACGCTGACCGGCGCCGAGTCGATCCGTGAACTGCCGACGCTGAAGCTGTTCAAGATCCGCATGGACCTCGAGATGGAGAAGGGCACCGACGCCCTGTCGACCGCCGGCCAGGCCGTCGAGCCGATGGAGCTCGACCCGATCGAGCTCTCCGAGGTGGACATCGCCACCATCCGCGCCACGCAGGGCAAGATGCCGGTCCTCTCAGAGCCCTACGCGCCCGCCGCCGAGCGGCTCGGCGTCTCACAGGACGAGGTGCTCGAGCGGCTCGAGTCGCTGCGCGAGCGCGGCGGCCTGCGCCGCGTCGCGGCGATCCTCTACCACCGCCGCGCGGGCTTCTCCGCCAACGGCATGGGCGTCTGGAAGGTGCCCGAGGGCGAGGAGCTCGACATCGGCCGCCGCATGGCCGCCTTCCGCGGCATCTCGCACTGCTACCAGCGCCCGACCTACCCCGACTGGCCGTACTCGATCTTCACGATGGCCCACGGCCGCTCGAAGGAGGAGTGCGACGCGATCCTCGACTCGATCGCGGAAGAGTGCGGCATCGGCCCCGAGGATCGCGCCACGCTCTACTCCTCGACCGAGTACAAGAAGATCCGTCTCCACTACTTCACCGAGGAGTACGCGGCGTGGGAGGCGGAGCATTCGTAGTGCCGATCCCGGTGGGGGTTTCGCTTAACTTTTTCGGTGGAGCGGCTGCTGCTGTCGCCCGCGGCGCGCGCCGAAAAAGTACAAGACGCTCCACCCCCACCGGGATCGGCTTCTAGGGTCCGATGTCCTCCCATGAGCTGTATCAGAGGGCGGTGAAGGTGCTTCCGGGGGGAGTTAACTCTCCTGTTCGGGCGATGGGGCAGATTGGGCGGGAGCCGATCTTTGTTGAGCGCGGGGAAGGGTGCGAGCTGGTCGACGTCGACGGCAATCGCTACGTCGACTGGGTTTGTTCTTGGGGGCCGCTGATCCTCGGCCATGCCGACCCGGCCGTCCTCGCCGCGGTCGAGTCGGCGGCCGTGCGCGGCACCAGCTTCGGCGCGCCGACCGCGGCCGAGGTCGAACTGGCGGAGGAGGTGGTCGCCCGCGTTCCATCGGCTGGGATGGTCCGCATGACCAGTTCCGGCACGGAGGCGGCGATGAGCGCGATCCGCCTCGCCCGCGCCGCCGCCGAGCGCGAGGTCGTGGTCAAGTTCGCCGGCGCCTATCACGGCCACTCCGACGGGTTGCTCGCCGAAGCCGGATCGGGCGTCGCGACCCTGGCGCTGCCAGCGAGCGGCGGCGTCACGGCGGCGCAGACCGCCGGCACCGTGGTCGTGCCCTGGAACGATCGCAAGGCGCTCTCCCGAGCCCTCGCCGAGCACCCGGTTGCGGCCGTGATCGCCGAGCCGATCGCCGCCAACATGGGGGTGGTCCCGCCCGTCGACGGCTTCCTCGGCTTCCTCGCCGAGGAAGCGCGCGCGGCCGGCGCCCTGCTGATCTTCGACGAGGTGATCACCGGTTTCCGGGTCGCCCGCGGCGGCGCCCAGCAGCTCTACGGGATCGAGCCGGACCTGACCGTCCTCGGCAAGGTGCTGGGCGGCGGCCTCCCCGCCGCCGCCTTCGCCGGCCCGCCCGAGCTGATCGAGAGGATCGCTCCGGCCGGCGACGTCTACCAGGCGGGCACTCTCTCCGGCAACCCGCTCGCCACCGCGGCCGGCCTGGCGACGCTGCGCGCCCTCGACGGCACCGCTTACGAACGCCTGGGCGAGCTGACCGATCGCCTCGCCTCCGGTCTCGCCGAGCTCGCCGCCGAGCGGCCGCTGCAGCTTGCGGCGGTCCCGGGGCTGCTGACCCTCTTTTTCAGTGCCGAGCCGGTTGAGGACTTCGCCGCCGCCGCCGCCTGCGACCTCGCCGCCCACGCCCGCTTCTGCCGGGCCATGCTGGAGCGTGGCATCTACCTGCCGCCGTCCCAGTTCGAGGCCTGGTTCGTTTCCCTTGCCCACGAAGAGACCGCGATCAACCGCACCCTCGAAGCCGCCGCGGAATCCCTCGACGAGGCCCTCCAATGAGGAGGCGCGACGAGTTTCGGCCGGGGGAAGCGCTCACCGCTTTGGCCGCGCTGCTGTGCGAAGCGGAGGCGCCGATCTCCGCTCACGTGGTCGATCCTGACGAGGGCCCCGTCTTCGGCCTGCTCGCCACGCTCGGCCCCCGCTCGGCCCCCGCGCCAGCCGAGTACGCGCTCGTGGTCGAGGCCGTGCGCGAGGGTTACCTGCTCCACTACGGCGAGCCGCGCCTGCTGCACGGCCACGACGACGATCTCGCCCTGCTTGCCGGCGACCACCTCTACGCGCTCGGCATCGAACGGCTCGCCGCGCTCGGCGACGACGAGGCCGTCGCGGTGCTGGCCGAGCTGATCGCCCGCTGCGCCCAGCTGCACAGCGAGGGTCGCGAGGCGGAGGCGCCGGCTCTCTGGCGCGCCTACGCCCTTGCCGTCGGCGGTCGCGACCACGGCGACCGCGACGCGGCCCGAGTCAATAGACTTCCTACTTCCTGAGGCTGAGCTGTTGAGCGACGAGGCGGACAAGCAAAACGGGGCCGAGGCGAGCGGTCGGCCAGAGCGGCCGCAGCCCGATCCTCCCGGCTACTTCGAGGGCGAGTCGATGACCCGTCGCCGCGCCTTCACGGTCGCGGTGCAGGGCCTCGGCGGCGTCGCCGGCGCGGCGATCGTCCTCCCCGCCGTCGGCTTCGCCGTGGCGCCGATCTTCCACCGCGGCAAGGAGCGTTGGGAGGCGGTCGGCCCGGTCAGCGACTTCGTCGAAGACACCTACCGCCAGGTCGTCTTCACCGAAACCGAGGGCATCGGCGACGCAGGCAAGACCACCGCCTACGTGCGCCGCAGCTCCAAGGAGCTGGGCGAAGACGCCGGCAAGTTCGTCGCGGTCTCCAACCGCTGCGCCCACCTGGGCTGCCCGGTCCGCTTCGTCGAGGCCGCCGGTAACTTCATCTGTCCCTGTCACGGCGGCGTCTACGACTTCCAGGGCAAGCGCATCGGCGGTCCGCCAGTGCGCCCGCTGGACCAGTTCCAGACCCGGGTCCGCGACGGCCAGGTCGAGCTCGGTCCCCGCTACAGCGTCACCTCGCAGCTCGAGCCCGTCCGCGCCCGCGATCCAGGCGAGTTCACCGGCGGCATCTGGGAATATCTGTACCCGCCGCGTCCGTCCACCTTCCCGCCCCCGAGCGGCTGAGCGGCTAGCCGATGAAGCTCGACTCCCTTATTCCAGCCCCCCTCCGCAAACCGGCCAAGCCGGGCACGGGCAACGGCGCCAAGGGCCCCGCGCCGGCCGATCTCAAGGAGGCGCCGGAGCGCCCCTCCGACGCGCAGCGCCTCGGCGATCGCGCCAAGGAAGCGCCGGCCGACGTGCTCGCCTGGGTGGACCAGCGCACCGCCGCCACCGGCTTCCTCACCGGGATGCTCTACCGCAAGGTGCCGAAGGGGACCAACTGGTTCTACACGCTCGGCTCGGCGACCCTGATCGCCTTCGTCTCCCAGGCGATCACCGGCGTCTTCCTGGCGATGTTCTACACGCCCTCGACCACCCAGGCCTACGCCTCGATCGCGCACATCAACAACGACGTCTTCCTCGGCCAGCTCGTGCACGGCATGCACAAGTGGGGCTCGAGCGTGATGGTGATCCTGATCTTCCTGCACATGGGCCGCACCTTCTTCTTCGGCGCCTACAAGTACCCGCGCGAGCTCAACTGGGTGATCGGCGTCGTGCTGCTGATCCTGACGATGACGATGGCCTTCACCGGCTACCTGCTGCCCTTCGACCAGCGCTCCTTCTGGGCCTCGATCGTCGGCATCAACATCAACGGCACCGGCCCGATCGTCGGCCCCTACCTGAGTGACTTCCTGCGCGCCGGGCCTGAGCTTGGGGCGACCACGCTGTCCCGCTTCTATGCGATCCACATGCTGCTTGTGCCCGGGGCGATCATCGCTCTGATCGGCGCCCACATGTACCTGGTCGTGAAGCTCGGGACGACCGCACCGCCCTGGGTCAAAGCCGAAAAGCCGAAGGTTGCCGCCCCGGTCTCCCAGCTCGACGCCGGGGTCGAGGGCAACGGCTCCTCGCCGAACGGGGGGCCGCGGGCGTGAAGGCGCAGGACAAGCAGGCCTACCTCGAGGAATACGAGCTCCTGAAGAAGAAGGGGAAGCCGTTCTTCCCCTACGCGGTGCTGAAGGACTCGGCGATGGCGCTGATCGTGGTCGCCGTGGTGATCGCGATGTCGCTGATCCTCGGCGCCGAGCAGGGTCCGAAGGCGGACCCGACCTCGACCACCTACGTGCCGCGGCCCGAGTGGTACTTCTTCTTCCTCTTCGAGGTCCTGCGCGTGATCAAGCCGCCGGAGCTGGTCCCGATCGCGACGATCGGCATCCCAACCGTCTGCATGGCCCTGCTGCTGCTCCTGCCCTTCTACGACCGCGGGCCGGAGCGCCGCCCCGAGCGGCG
>JASLIG010000127.1 GCA_030152805.1 Solirubrobacterales bacterium | reverse complement strand
GAGATGCTCGGCATCGACCTCGTCCTGCCCGACTTCTCCTACCTGCGCGACCGCGCCGATGACATCGAGGCGATCGTCCTCACCCACGGCCACGAGGACCACGTCGGCGCGCTGCCCTACGTGCTGCGGGAGATCGGCTCGCCGCCGGTGATCTACGGTGGCCTGCTGACGGTCGGCATGGTCCGCGCCAAGCTCGACGAGCACAAGCTCGGCGACGCCCCGCTGGAGGAGCTGCCGGCGGGGGAGAAGGTGCAGCTCGGCCCCTTCGAGCTGGAGCTGATCCATCTCTCGCACTCGATCCCGGACGCCCGCGGCGTCCTGCTCACGACCGAGCTGGGCTCGGTGCTGTTGACCGGCGACTACAAGTTCGACCAGACCCCGGTCGACGGCCGCCCCGCCGACATCTCGCGCCTCGCCGAATTGGGGAATGACGGCCTGCTGCTGCTCTGCGGCGACTCGACCAACGCCGACCGGCCCGGCGTGGCGCCCTCGGAGTCGAGCGTAGGTCCGGCTCTGCTCGACACCTTCAGCGACTGCGAGGGGCGCATCATCGTCACCTCCTTCGCCTCCAACATCCACCGCGTTCAGCAGGTGATCGACGCCGCGGTCAAGCTCGACCGCCGCGTCGCACTGGTCGGCCGTTCGATGCGCAAAAACTTCAACATCGCCTCCAACCTCGGCATCGCCGAGGCGCCCTCGGGCCTCTTCATCCAGCCACGCGAGATCGAGAGCTTCCCCGACGAGAAGGTGGTCGTAATCTCAACCGGCAGCCAGGGAGAGCCGCTCTCGGCCCTGCGCCGGATGGCCAACAACGACCACCGCGACGTCGAGCTGCATTCGGGCGACACGGTGGTCTTCTCGGCGACGCCGGTGCCGGGCAACGAGCGCGCCGTCAACGAGACGATCGACCGCATCTACGAGATCGGCGCCAAAGTGGTGACCGCCAAGGACGCGCCGATACACGCCTCCGGCCACGGCTGGCAGGAGGAGCTGAAACTGATGCTCAACCTGACCAAACCGCGCTACGTGCTGCCGGTCCACGGCGACCACCAGCGGCTGCGCCTGCACGCCGAGCTAGCCCAATCGGTTGGCGTCGACCCGGACCGCATCTTCCAGGGTCGCAACGGCCTGCCGCTGGAGATCGACGCGGACGGCGCCAGCTTCGGCGAGGACATCCACGCCGGGGTGATCTTCGTCGACGGCGTCAACGTGGGGGAGCCCGACGACGTCGCCCTGCGCGACCGCCGCGAGATCTCGGCCGACGGCATCTTCATCGTCGTCGCGACGATCTCCTCCGACGACGGCCACGTGGTCGCCGACCCCGAGGTGCTCTTCCGCGGCGTCTCCTTCCTCGAGGAGGCCGACGCGCTGGTCGAGCAACTCGAAGACCTGGCCGAGGACTCGCTCGAAGACGCCGCCAAGGCCGGCACCCGCGAGCTGCATCTGATTCAGGAAGACCTGCACGACGCCGTGGCGGGCTTGGTCTACGAAAAGCTGCGGCGCAGGCCGATGATCATTCCGGTGGTCGTCGAGGTCTGAGCAAAAAAAGGACCCGCCGGGGATGTTGGGGAGAGCCCGGCGGGTCCTGTGTCTCGTCCGAGGATGAAAGTACGGGGGACCGCTAAAGCGCGGCTAAAAGGTGGGCGCCGCCGATTCGACGTGCTGCAGGGGGATGCGGACGCGGAACTGGGCGCCGCCGGCAGCCGATTCGCCGACTTCGACCGTGCCGCCGTGGGAGGCGGCGACAGCGCGGACGATGGCGAGTCCGAGGCCGCTGCCGGGGCCGACCGCGGTGTCGGCGGGACCCTCGCCGCGCACGAAGCGCTCGAAGATCTGCTCGCGCAGGCGGGGGGGAATGCCGGGACCGTCGTCGGCGACCTCGACGACAGCCTCCTCGCCGACCCGGCGGACGTGCAGTTCGATCCGCGCGCCCGGCTCCGTATGACGGGCGGCGTTGTCGAGCAGGTTGAGCACCATGCGGTGCAGCTCGTCGGGGTTGCCGTCGACTGGCAGCGCCTGCTCGTTGTCGATCTCCAATTCCCGCTCGCCGATCACCGGCGCCAGCTCGACGGCGGCATTGCCGGCGATCTCGGCCAGGTCGCACCGACGATGCGCGCCGACGCGCCCCGCGTCGGCGCGCGCGAGCAGCAGCAGGTCGGCGACGAGGCGGCTCATGCGCCGCGAGCTGCGCAGGGCCGAGTCGACGATCGCGCGTTCTTCCTCCTGGCTGGCGCTGCGCAGCGACGCCTGCAATAGCTCCAGGTTGGCCTGCACGCTGGTCAGCGGCGTGCGCAGCTCGTGCGAGGCGTCGGCGACGAACTCGCGCTGCTTCTTCATCGCCGCCTCGCGCTCGGTGCGAGCGGCGTCGAGCGAGCGCAGCATCTGCTCCAGCGTGCGGGCGAGCTCGCCGACCTCGTCTTCGACCCTGGGGTCTGGCATGCGGCGCGAGGGGTCGCCGGTGGCGGCGATCTGACGCGCGGTTGCGGTCAGGGTAGAGATCGGCCGCATCGCCCGGGCGGCGATCGCGACCCCACCGAGGCTGGCGAGCAGGGTGCCGCCGAGGACCCCGGCGGCGATGAAGATCCAGAGCCTGTCGATCGTCGAGTCGACGTGGGCGACGCTGCGCCCGTACTGCACGAATCCGGTGGTGATCCCGGTGTCGCCGCTGATCCGCGCCGTCGCCACCCGCATTTCACTGTGGTTCGAAAGCCCGGCACGCGGCGCGCCGAGCGGCTGGGCGTCGGTGCTTTCCTTGATCAGGTTGCCTTCGACGTCGAAGACCCGCGCCGAGGCACCGTCGGGGCGCACGAAGTCATCGAGCCTGGGGCCGTGGAAGAGGGTGGTGAGGGGGGTGCTGAAGATGCGGCTTTCAGCGGCCAGCGTCTGTGCGGCGCTGCTGACCTGGCGATTGAAGTCGTCGCGAATGCGGCTCGTCGCCACCTGACCGATCACGGCCCCGAAGACGAGCAGGATCACCAGCGTCAGCCCGGCTGAAACCGCCGCCAAGCGCCAGCGCACTGGCCAGGTGCCGGGACGCAGCCGTTGGGGCCAGCGAGCGGCCAGCTTGCGCGCCAACCGCCTCATCTACTCCTTGAGGACGTAGCCGGCGCCACGTTTGGTGTGCAGCAGGCGTGGCTCGCCGCCCGCCTCTAGCTTGCGGCGCAGGTTGGAGATGAATACGTCGATCGTGTTCGTCGCCGCCGTCGGGTCGTAGCCCCAGACGTCGTCGAGCAGGCGCTCGCGGGAGACGACCAGGCGCTCGTTGCGCATCAGGAACTCGAGCAGCTCGAACTCGCGGTTGGTCAGCTCCAGCTCGCGCTCGCCCCGCCTCACCTCGCGCGTGTCCGGGTTGAGGGCGAGGTCGCCGACCTGCAGGGAGGCGGCGCCGCGAGGGGGACGGCGGCGCAACAGGGCGCGGATCCGAGCCAGCAGCTCGGTGCGCTCGAAGGGCTTGACCAGGTAGTCGTCGGCACCGCTATCGAGCCCGTCGACGCGATCCTCGGTTTCGGCCCGCGCGGTCAGCATCAGGATCGGCACGTCGCCCTCGGCCCGCAGGCGCCTGCAGACCTCGACGCCGTCGAGCCGCGGCAGGCCGAGGTCGAGCACGACCAGGTCGGGCACGAACCCGGTCGCGACGTCGAGCGCGTCGACGCCGTCGGCCGAGGTCTTCACCTCGTAGCCCTCTTGACGCAAGGAGCGGCGCAGGACGTCGGCGATCTCGGCGTCGTCCTCGACGACCAGGACGCGGCCGCCGACGGTTTCGGGATCCTGGGTCAGCATCTGCGTCGATGTTAGAGGCGAAAAGGCCAAACACCGCCGAGATTTACTCCTGATTTAGGCCACGTGCAGGGGGAATCGGGTGGGCCTTCCACTTAACTTTTTCGGTGGAGACGCACCTGCTGGCGCCGCACGCTACTGCCGAAAAAGTACAAGACGTTCCAGCCCCACCCGATTCCCCGTCCTCCTGGCGCAGGGCTAGCTCCATTCACGTCGAAGGGGCTGCCCATGTTCGTGCGCAACAAGAAGCGCGGAAGTGCTGCGCGCCGTAAGCCGAAAGCGAAGCCGAAGGGACGCGAAAGAAAGCTTCATCTGCCCGAGGGGCTGCAGCAGCGGCATCTTGATCTGATTGGGCTGTTTTTGATCGCCGCGGGGGTGTATCTCAGCTTCGTTCTTTTCTTCGGCTGGGACGGGGGGAGGGTCGGGTATGGGTTGGAAACTGCGCTCGTCTATCTCGGCGGGACCGTTGGGGCGCGGATCTTTACCGTCTTGATGCTCGTTGCCGGAGGCCTGATCGTCACGGGGACTTCGATTTCGGCGCTATTCCGGGGGATCGGGCGTGGGGTGCGGCGGGTTTTCCACGGGAGCCGGGGAGTTGCCCAGACGGCGGTACAGCACAGGCGCGACCGGTTGGAGGAAAAGAGTCAGGAGAAGACTTTTGCCTTCGAGACCGAGGCCGGGCTCACCGACGTGATGAGCGCGTATCCGGAGGGGGACGACGTCGAGCCAACCGTGGCGCTGGTCGAGGAGCCCGAGGAGTCCGAGGAGGAGCCGGTCACCCAAGACTTCGAGGCGGAGCTGGCCGAGATAGAGGCCGAAGAAGAGAAAGTCGTCGGAGAGGAGCAGGCGCCTCCAGTCGAGCAGGTCGCCCTCACCCCCCAAGGCAACAAGCGTGGTGTGACCATCTCTGAGGGAATCGACTACAAGCCTCCCCCGGAAAAGGCCCTGGAGCGCGGAAAAGGGGATAAAGGGGTCGACCCGCGCGATCACGAGCTGGTCGGGCGCAAGCTGGTCGAGACGCTCGGGCACTTCGGCGTCGAGGCGAAGATCGTCGGCATCGTCAGCGGTCCCCACGTCTCGCGCTACGAATTGCGCCTCGCGCCGGGCACCAAGGTTAAGAAGGTGACCGAGCTCGCCAACGACCTCGCCTACGCGTTGGCCTCGACCGACATCCGCATCCTCGCCCCGATCCCCGGCAAGCAGGCCGTCGGCGTCGAGGTTCCGAACACCCGCCGCCGCATCGTCCGCCTCGGCGACATCTACTCGGGCCGCCCGGAGAAGACCTCGCCGCTGGTCGCCTGGCTCGGCAAGGGAATCGACGGCAACCCGGTCTGGACCGACCTGGCGAAGATGCCGCACGTGCTCGTCGCCGGCACCACCGGCTCGGGCAAGTCCGGCTGCGTCAACGCGATCCTCTCCTCGATCTTGATGCAGGCCTCGCCCAACGACGTGCGCCTGGTCCTGGTCGACCCCAAGCAGGTCGAGCTCAACCACTACGAGAACGTGCCCCACCTTTTGACGCCGGTGGTCACCTCACCACGGCTCGCCGCCAACGTGCTCGCCAACCTGATCGGCGAGATGGAGAGTCGCTACGGGATCATGGGGGAGGCCCGTTGCCGCAACCTGGCGGAGCTCAACCGCGCCCGCGCCAAGGCCGGCGAAGCGCCGCTGCCGCACATCCTCTGCGTTATCGACGAGCTCGCGGACCTGATGATGGTTTCCCCGGCCGAGGTCGAGGACTCGATCATCCGCCTGGCGCAGAAGTCGCGTGCCACCGGCATCCACCTGGTCCTGGCGACCCAGCGCCCCTCGACCGACATCATCACCGGCACGATCAAGGTCAACATCCCCGCCCGGATCGCCTTCGCCGTCTCCTCACAGACCGACTCGCGGGTAATCCTCGATCAAGGTGGGGCGGAGGCCCTGCTCGGCCAGGGCGACATGCTTTTCCGCGGCGCCGGCACCTCGAAGCTGCAGCGGATCCAGGGCGCTTTCGTCACCGAGGAGGAGATCGCCCGCATCACCGGCCACTGGGCCAAGCAGGGCGAACCGGAATTCGAGGAGGAGCTGCTCGAGGTGCACGAGGAGAAGGGCGTCGAAGCCGAGGGCGACTACGACCCCGACAGCGACGACCTGCTCGATGAGGCGATCCGCGTCGTGGTCGAGACCGAAACCGCCTCGGTCTCGATGATCCAGCGCCGCCTGCGGGTCGGCTACACCCGCGCCGGCCGCCTGATCGACATGCTCGAGCGGCGCGGCGTGATCTCCGGCTACGAAGGCTCCAAACCGCGACAGGTTCTGGTCACCCAGGCCGATCTGGCCCGGCTCACGGGCGGCGGGAGGTCACAGGACGCCGCGCCGGCCGAGGCCTCCAGCGCAGTTCCAGAGTAGTCGCGCTTCCCGTTCAGTAGGACAATGTCCCGGTGGAGCAAGGCATCGGCACGATCCTGCGCGAGGCGCGCGATCGCCGCGAGATTGAGCTCACCGAGGTCGAGGCGACGACCAGGATTCGCCTGCGCTACCTGCGCGCGATCGAGAACGAAGAATGGGACGTGCTGCCGGGCGGGGTGTACACGCGTGGCTTCATCCGCACTTACGCCGCCTTCCTCGGCCTCGACGGCGAGCGGCTGGCCGATGATTTTCGCCAGCAGGTCGAAGGCTGGAGCCGCGCCAATGCGACTGCGAGTCGCGCGGGAGAGAACGGTATCCCACGCGACTTCGGCCGCGATGCTCGCCTGCCCCTGGGTACGGGAACCTGGCTCACGGTAATCGCCGTCACCGCGATCGCCGTGGTCGCCATCGTGGCCATACCCAGCGGTGGTGGCGGCGATGAGAGTGGCGGGCCGGCGCGCGAACCGCAGGCACCGGCCGAAGCCAAGCCCGTCGATCGGGGTGGCGCCGCGGAGAAGCGGCCCACCCACCCCGGTGTGTCGATGCAGCTCGCCGCCAACGCCGAAGTCTGGGTCTGCTTGCTCGATGCCCGTGGCCAGGCACTCGTCAACGGGCAGATCCTCGAAGCCGGAACCGAGGAGGGACCTTTCCACTCCGGTAGCTTCACGGTCTCTTTCGGCAACGGGGAAGTCTCAGTGCGCATCGACGGCAGGGAAGCGGAAATACCGGCAACGTCCAGTCCGATCGGCTACTCGGTCGATTCCTCGGGCGAACTGACCGAGCTCGGCGAAACCGAACGGCCCACCTGTACATGAGCGAGGTGCGTGCGGGGATAGTGGTCACCGGCACCGAGGTCCTCACCGGTCGGATCGCCGACCGCAACGGGCCCTGGGTCTCCGAACGGCTGGCCGAGCTCGGGGTCGAGGTCGCTCATATCCTCGTCGTAGCCGACCGGCCCGACGATCTCGATGCGGCGCTGCGCTTCATGGCCGCGGAGGGGATGGACCTCATCATCACCTCCGGCGGCCTCGGACCGACCGCGGACGACCTCACCGCCGAGGTCGTGGCGCGCTTCGCCGGCCGTGAGATGGTCCTCGACGAGGAGGTCGAGGAGAAGATCGCCGCCATCCTGCGCAACTTCGCGCGGCGCTTTGACTTCGACCTCGAGGCGGTCCGCGAGGCGAACCGCAAGCAGGCGATGGTGCCCGAGGGCGCGATCCCGCTGGACCCGGTGGGCACCGCTCCCGGCCTGGTCGTGCCAGCCGACGGGCGGGTCGTGGTCGTGCTGCCCGGCCCGCCGCGCGAGCTGCAGCCGATGTGGCCGGCGGCGGTCGCGACGGCCCCGGTGGGGGAGTTGCTCGAGCGCGCGACGCCGCTGCACGGCTACACGCTGCGCATGTTCGGCGTGCCAGAGTCGGAGATCGCCAAGAGCCTGCGTGAGATCGAGGCCGAGGGAGTGGCGCTGCCCGAGGTCGAGATAACCACCTGCCTGCGCCGCGGTGAGATCGAGATCGACGTGCGCTACCGCGACGGCGCCATCAGCGTCGCCGAGGACGTGCGAGAGGGCCTGCTGAAGCGCCACCCCCGCCACCTCTTCAGCCTCGACGGAGAGACGATCGACTCCCAGGTGGCCCGCCTGCTCGCCGGTCACCGGCTCGGCCTGGCCGAGTCCTGCAGCGGCGGCCTGCTCGCGGCGCGGATCACTGATCTGCCCGGTGCGTCCACCTACATGGCGGGGGGCGTCGTCTCCTACTCGAACGAGGCCAAGGCGGAACTGCTCGGCGTCGACCCGGGACTGATCGCGGCGAAGGGCGCCGTCTCGCCCGAGGTCGCCGAACGGATGGCGATCGGCGCCCTGGATCGCTTCGACGCCGACGTCGCCGTCGCGATCACGGGCATCGCCGGCCCCGACGGCGGCACCGAGGAGAAGCCGGTCGGCTACGTCTGCTTCAACGCCCGCCTCGCCGACGGCACCGCCCTCGCCCGCGAGCCCGTCATACCCGGCGGCCGCGCCGACATCCGCGAACGCTCCGCGCTCGTCGGCATGCACCTGCTGCGCATCCTGCTCAGCGGCGAGGACGCGCCACTGTAGGCGGCCGGGCACGCTTTTGCCACACCCCGGCGTTGTTTCGCGCGCCGCGGCCGCGTAGCGTGGCCGGCGATGGCGAAGGAGCGACTGAAAAGCCCGCGGGCGCGCCTGTTCGTGGCGCTCGATCTGCCCGACGGGGTGCGCGAGGGGATCGTCACCTGGGGGCGCCGCGAGCTGCGCGATCCGGCATTGCGGGTGGTGCGGCCGGAGTCACTTCACGTCACCCTCGCCTTCCTCGGCTACCTGCCCCAGAAGGCGATTGCGGAGCTGAGCGAGGTCGTGCGCGGTCTGTGCGCGCCGGCAGCCCAAATCGCTCTGGGCGATCCCGTCGCCAAGCCCTCGTTGCGGCGGGCTCGCATCTTCGCGCTTCCAGCGGTCTCGCCGGGAGCGGTGGTGCTGCAGGCCGAACTCGAGCGGACGCTCGTCGCAGAGCGCCTCTACAAGCCGGAGAAACGCGCGTTTTGGCCGCATGTGACGGTTGCCCGGGTCAAGTCGGCGAGCAGAGGGACCAAGCGCTCAGCCACGGTCGAAAGGGCGCCCGGAGGACTGCCGAAACAGCTCTTAGAGCCCGCTCGATGCGTCCGAGTGACGCTCTACCGTTCCGAGCTTAATCCCCAGGGTGCGCGCTACACGCCGCTTGCCCAAGTCGAGCTGTCCTAGACGGTCAGCAGTGAGGTGAGAGAGATGGCAGACAAGAAAGCGGCTTTGAAGGACGCCTCGGCCAAGGAGGCCAAGGCGAAGGACGCGGCCCTCGAGGCGGCGGTGACCCAGATCGAGCGCGACTTCGGCGCCGGTGCGCTGATGCGGCTCGGCGCCGAGAGCGCTCTGCCCGTCGAGGCGATTCCGACCGGTGCCGTCGCACTCGACCTGGCGCTCGGCATCGGCGGCGTGCCGCGCGGCCGCATCGTCGAGATCTTCGGGCCGGAGTCCTCGGGCAAGACGACGCTGATCTACCACATCATCGCCGAGGCTCAGGCCAAGGGCGGCGTCTGCGTCTTCATCGACACCGAGCACGCGATGGACCCGATCTACGCGCGGGCGATCGGCGTCGATACCGACGAGCTGCTGGTCTCCCAGCCCGACTACGGCGAGCAGGCGCTGCAGATCGCCGACCGTCTGATCGCCTCCGCCGCGGTCGACGTGGTCGCGATCGACTCGGTCGCGGCGCTGACGCCGAAGGCCGAGCTGGATGGCCAGATCGGCGACACCACCGTCGGCCTGCAGGCGCGCCTGATGTCGCAGGCGATGCGCAAGCTGGCCGGCAACCTCAACCGCACCAACACCGTCTGCGTCTTCACCAACCAGATCCGCGAAAAGGTCGGCGTCCAGTTCGGCTCGCCCGAGACCCAGCCCGGTGGGCGAGCGCTGAAGTTCTACGCCTCGCAGAGGCTCGACATCCGCCGCATCGAGACGCTCAAGGACGGCACCGAGGCGGTCGGCAACCGGGTGCGGGTCAAAGTCGTCAAGAACAAGTGTGCCGCGCCCTTCCGCCAGGCCGAATTCGAGATCGAGTACGGCCAGGGCATTTCGCGCGAAGGCGAGCTGCTCGACTTCGGCATCGAGCACAACCTGGTCCGCAAGTCCGGCGCTTTCTTCTCCTACGGCGAGGTCCGGCTCGGTCAAGGACGCAACAACGCCAAGCAGTACCTCCAGGAGAACCCCGAGCTGGCGGCGGAGCTGGAGGAGAAGATTCGCACCGCACTCGGCATTGGCGCCGAGGGCGCTCCAGCCGAGGCAGAGGCACCGCCGGTTGCGGAGGCGCAGGCTGCCTGACGGCGCCTGCGCTTCAGTGGATAGGATTCCGCGCGTTCTATGAGCAACGGCGACCTCTTCTACGTCTGCGGCAGCGTGCTCGCGGTCTCCGCGGTGCTGATCAGCTTCCTCGGTCTGCGGGTCAAGAGCTTCCCCGGCAAAGCCGCTCCGCTCGTCGCCTTCTACTTCATCGCCCTAATCGGCGCCGCTACGACTTTCGCGGTACTCCATGCCCAAGATGAGCAGACCGCCAAGGCGGCGGAGCTGACCCGGGCGGGCAATGAGATCAGCAAGGAGGAGTCCTCCCCGGTCGAAGCCGAAACCAAAAATACGGCGCCGCAGGAATCCCAACCGGCCGCCAAGGGCCCCGGAGGCACGCTTCAACTCGCCGCCTCCCCGACCCAGATTGCCTTCGACACCACGGAGCTGGCCAGCAAACCCGGCAAAGTCACGATCGACTTCAACAACCCGGCCGCCATCGAACATGACGTGGCAATCGAGCAGGATGGCAAGGAGATAGCCAAGTCGGCGCTGATCACAGAAGGCAAGACATCCGTCACCGCCGACCTAGGACCCGGCACCTACACGTTCCTTTGCACCGTGCCGGGTCATGCGGAAGCGGGCATGGAAGGCACATTGACAGTCAAATAGCGTCGCCCGGGCGCTAACCTCGCAGCCATGGGTCAGGCAGCGAAGCGGTATCACGTCACCACGTTCGGCTGCCAGATGAACGTGCACGACTCCGAGCGCATGCGCGGCATGCTCGAGTCGCTGGGATACGAGGAGGCCGCCTCGCGCGAAGGCGCCGATCTGATCCTCTTCAACACCTGCTCGATCCGCGAGTCCGCCGACAACCGCTTCGTCGCCCACCTCGGCGAGGCGAAGCGGCTCAAGGCCGAATATCCGGATCGGGTGGTCGGAGTCGGCGGCTGCTGGGCGCAGTCGGTCAAGGAGGAGGTCTTCCAGCGCTTTCCCTTCGTCGACGTCGCCTTCGGCCCGGGACAGATCCACAAGCTGGCCGAGTTCCTCAACTCCGACTCGCTCAGCGCCCAGGGCTACTTCGAGTTCGAGGACTTCTCCGGCCACCTTCCGACTCGCCGCGTGCGCGAGTTCCAGGGCTGGCTGCAGGTCTCCCAAGGCTGCAACTGCAAGTGCGCCTACTGCATCGTCCCCTCGACCCGTGGCAGGGAGGTCAGCCGCGACCCCGCCGAGCTCACGATCGAGGCCGAGACCCTCGCCGCCGACGGCGTGCGCGAGGTGACGCTGCTCGGCCAGAACGTCAACAGCTACGGGCGCGACCTGCCGGTGCAGAGCCGGATCGGCTTCGCCGAGCTGCTGGCGCGCGTCGACGCGATCGACGGCATCGAGCGCATCCGCTACACCAGCCCGCACCCCAAGGACATGAAGGAGGACGTGATCCGCGCCCACGCGGAGCTGGCGTCGGTCTGCGAGCACATCCACCTGCCGTTGCAGTCGGGCTCGAGTCAGATCCTCAAGCGGATGCGCCGCACCTACGACCGTCAGCGCTACATGGACCGCGTCTCGCTGATCCGCAAGCACGTCCCCGACTGCGCGATCACCACCGACATCATCGTCGGCTTCCCAGGTGAGACCGAGGCCGACTTCGATGAGACGCTCGAAGTGGTCGACGCAGTCGGCTACGACAGCGCCTTCACCTTCGTCTTCTCGCCGCGACGTGAAACCGAGGCAGCGGAGTTCGAGGATCAGGTGCCGCATCCGGTAAAGGTCGAGCGGATGGAGCGGCTGGTCGAGCTGGTTCAGCGGCGGGCGACCGAACGGGCGCAGCGGTTCGTCGGTAGAGAGATGGAGGTGCTCGTGGAAGGCACCAGTCGGACCGATGAGACCCGGCTGCGGGGGCGGACGCGGCACAACAAGGCGGTGAACTTCGATGGGACTGCGGGGCCGGGGGAGCTCGTCATGGTCGAGATCGAATCGGCGACTTCGCAGACATTGACCGGGACGGAGAAGCTGCTCAGTCGCGTGGTCTAGGGAGAATTGGCACAACCCCTCACTCAACTTTTTCGGTGATCGCGGAGGGCCTCCCGAGATTGAATTGCCGAAAAAGTACAAGCCGTTCGGGGCAGCGCCAATTCTCCCTACTCGAAACCCCTACCCCGATTAAATGCAAGTAATCGCGATCTTTGGGCCGACCGGGGTCGGCAAGACGGGCGTCGCCATCGAGCTTGCGGAGCTTCTGCGGGCGCGGGGGGAGGATCCGGTGGCGGTCTCCTGCGATGCGCTGCAGGTGTACGAGGGGCTGTCGGTGCTGACCGGGGTCGCTACGGCTGAGGAGCAGGCCCGGCTGGAGCACAGGCTGGTTGGGTTCGTACCGGTTACGGAGCCGTTCAACGTGGGGAACTACATGCCGCTGGCGCATGCGGAGATCGATGCGGCACTGCAGGCGGGGCGGAGGCCGATCGTGGTTGGGGGGACCGGGCTCTACCTGCGCGCCGCACTGGGGGAGCTTTCGCTGGTCAAGGCCCCGCCGGAATCCGAGGACTCCGAGCTGTGGTCGCCGGAGACTCGGCACCCGACTGCAATCTTCGGGCTCGACATGGAGCGGGACGAGCTCTACCGGCGGATCGATGCGCGGACCGAGGCGATCGTCGCCGCGGGCGCGCGCGAGGAGATCGAACGGGCCGAGGCATTGGGTCCATCGCGCACCGCCCGCAAGGCGCTCGGCTTCGACGAGGTCCTCAGCGGCGACCTCGAGCGAATGCAGCAACGCTCCCGCAACTACGCCCGCCGCCAGCTCACCTGGATGCGCAAGATCTCAAATCTTCGAACGGTCGACCGCACGGGACTCTCGGACAGGGAGGCTGCGGAGGCCCTCCTGGAAAGGATCCAATAAACTTAAATGTTTTTGTCTACTCAATAAGTCTGTGATATAGAGAAGGGTGAAAATGAAGGCCCTAGCACGCTCAGGTGCGACCATCTCGGTATGCCTCTTCGCTGTTCTCGCCGTCGGTGTCCCGCAGGCATTGGCCGTCGGCGAAACGACCTTCTGCAAAATCAATCAGGCAACGTGCGAAGCGGTGAACCAGTATGCAGCTGGTGATTTCAAATGGAAAGCCACAAACATGAAATTGATCACCAGCGCAGAAAACATCTTCTGTACCAAAGCGACGTTTACGAACAAAACCACGGCAGTGGCCGGCACCCCACTTTTGGGTGAAATCAACACGATGAACTTCGAAACCTGCACCTGGAAAGGCCTGACATGCGCTGTCACGGCCGTCAACCTGGCCTGGAAAACCGAAACCACTCGAACCACGAATCCCGACGGGCTAATGAAAATTAGGACCCAAAAACTCGAACCGAGGTTGGCATTCTCCTGCAGCGGCGGAAAATACAAGTGCGTCTACGGTGCGGAAGTCGACGTTGAAGTGCACGGCGGGAATCCGGCTGAAATCGTCTTCGAAAAAGAGAGCCTCCCATTCAAATTCAAAGAAGGCGAAATCAATTGCCCAGCGACAATCGAATGGAGCGCAAACTACGTCGCGGAAATGCCCCAAGCGGTGTTCGTGAGTAAAAACTGAGCCCGCTGTCCGTCGGAACGCTCTAGCAGCAGATGGCCCCGTGCACGGGGCCATCTGCGCATCGCCCCTGACGGCTGGCGGTTAGGGTTGCGGCGTGCGATTCGAGAAGTGGCAGGCGCTGGGGAACGACTACCTAATCCTCGAGGCGGGAGAGCTGCCTTGGGAGCTAACGGCGGGGCGGGTGCGGCGGCTTTGCGATCCGCATTTCGGGCTCGGATCGGACGGGGTGCTGCTGCTCTCGCGCAGCGGTGACCCCGCCTATGTCGCCGAGCTGCGGATCTTCAATCCGGACGGCTCCGAGGCGGAGCTCTCGGGCAATGGGGCGCGGGAGGCGGTCCTCTACCTGCGCCGTCACGGCTGGACGGACGAGGACACGTTCTCGATCCTCACGGCAGCTGGTCCGGTGACGCCGACGATCACCACGGAGCGCACCTGCTCGGTGGAGATGGGACGTGCGAGCACCACGTCCAAGGACTTTCCATCGGGCGACGGCGACGGTCGCGGCGCCCTGGCTGTTGCGGGGCGCGAGTGGTTATTCCAGCACGTCTCAATCGGAAACCCGCAGTGCGCCATCGTTGTCGGTGACGAGCTCGAGGGTCTTGACCTCGCCGAGATCGGCCCGCCCATCGAAGGCCACGAGCTCTTCCCCAACCGCACCAATGTCTCCTTCCTGCGAATCGACGGCAGTCGGGTGCGAGCGCGGATCTTTGAGCGCGGGGTGGGGGAGACGCTTTCCTCCGGCACGGGCGCCAGCGGTGCTGCCGTGACCGCCTTCCTGCGCGGCGCGCCGAGTCCGCTCACGGTCGAGCTCGACGGTGGCGAGCTAACAGTTGGGATCTCACCCAGGCTGGACGTGACCCTCAGCGGCTGGGCCGAGCCGGTCTGCGCCGGCGAGCTCTCGGCCGAGCTGCTCGCCGCGCTCGCCGCGCTGGACGGCTAGATTTCCGCGCCCATGGGAATCGCGAGCCCCTCGAAGCGCCTGGAGGCGATGCCTCCCTACAAGTTCCAGGAGCTGGAGCGGACGATCGCCGACAAGCGCGCCGCCGGGATCGACGTGATCAGCCTCGGCATCGGCGATCCGGACGAACCGACCTACCCGCACGTGGTCGCGGCTATGCAGGAGGCGGTCGCCGAAAACGGCAACCAGAAGTACCCCAGCAACCGGGGTCGCGAGGAGTTCCGCAACGCCTTCGCCGACTTCTACGACCGCCGCTTCGGGGTCGAGCTCGATCCCGAAAGCGAGGTGATCCCGGCGATCGGGGCCAAGGAGTGCATCTACAACCTCTGCTTCGCCTTCCTCGATCCCGGCGGCGTGGCGCTCGCCTCCGACCCGGGCTACCCCGTCTACACTGGCGGCCCGATCCTCGCCGGGGCGACGCCGGAGCTGCTGCCCCTCGTGCCCGAGCTGGGCTTCGCGCCCGACCTCGCCGCCGTGTCAGCCGAGGTCGCGGCACGGGCGCGGCTGATGTTCATCAACTTCCCCAACAACCCGACCGGGGCGGTCGTTCCCGAGGGCTTCTTCGAGCGCGTCGTCTCCTTCGCCCGCGAGCACGAGATCCTCGTCGTCCACGACAACGCCTACTCGGAGACGACCTACGACGGCTACGTCGCGCCGAGCTTCCTCGCCACGCCGGGTGCCAAGGAGGTCGGGGTCGAGGTCTTCTCGCTCTCCAAGGGTTACAACATGACCGGCTGGCGCTGCGCGGCGATCCTCGGCAACGCCGACGCCGTGCAGACCTACTGGCGGCTGAAGACCAACGTCGACTCCGGCCTCTTCGAGGCGGTGCAGATGGCTGGCGTCGCCGCCCTTCAGGGTCCCAGTGGCCCGCTGGAGCGGATGAACGAAACCTACGTCCGCCGCCGCGACCTGGTGGTAAGCGCGCTGCGCGAGATCGGCGTCGAGGTGAACGCGCCGAAGGGCACGATCTACGTTTGGGCCCCCGTCCCAGAGGACCACACCTCGACCTCCTTCGCCGAGCTGGTCCTGGAAGACGCGGCCGTCGTCGTCTCGCCGGGCTCGATGTACGGGCCGAGCGGTGAGGGCTTCTTCCGCATCTCGCTCACCACCCCCGACGAGCGCATCTCCGAAGCGGTTGAGCGGATGCGCAAGCACCTAGCGTGATGCACCGCCTGGCAACGATAGTGGTGATCACCGCAGTCGCGATCGCCGCTGGCTCAGCCTCGCCTGCCACAGGAGCAAGTCCCGATCCAATGGTCGCCAAATGGCCCACCTGGCCGTATCAGGTCACATGCGGCTCGTTGGCGTTCGATCCGATCGCCGTATTTGGTGGTGGGCCCCAGACCCCAGACGCGCTCGCCGACTTCCTTGCGACCCATAACGTGCCCTGGCATCCGCCGGGGCAGTGGCGCCTCGCGGCTGCCGACGAAGAAACAGCCGAAATGGTGAGCGGCAGGCTGTCCCCGGGCGAACTCGACTGGATGCGCTTCCAGAACCAGGATTCCGTCTGGAGGTGGACGGGATCCGGTGGCTGCAAGCCCAGATCGCTGCGGGACGGTGTTTCGGCAGGCGAATGGCACCTGCGCGGCATGACAGCCCCGGTGCCCGGCACCCGCGTACTGCACCTGGCGATCGAAGAGCTGTCCTGCACCGGAGGATCCGACCCCACGCCGAGGGTCCAGGCGCCCGACGTCCGGTACTCCAGGCACCGCCTGATCGTCACGGCATGGGTCACCCCCTTGCCGCCTGGCGGCTATACATGCCCTTCGAACCCTGCGGCTCGGTACGCGGTCAGGTTGCCACGGCCGCTTGGCAAACGCGTTCTGCTCGACGGGGGCACCTATCCCCCCGAACGACGGGCCTCGACCCTCAGTCCCGGCGCTCGGCGCGCTTTTCCCAGTAGCGGTTGAGGCCGCGCCACTGGTACTGGGGCGGCACGCATTGGATCAGCTCCTCTGCCGTCTCCGGACCGACACTCTCGGCGACCAGGGCGCGGTGGTGGCGTTCGTAGTCCTCCTCTGAGAACTCGCGGGCGAGGTCGGCCTCTTCGCGGAGCCGGCCTCTGACCACCTCGAGGTGTTCGAGCGGATCGTCGATCTGGCCGAAGTGGGTGAGGGCGAGGCACTCGGGGCGCCAGGACTCGACCAGCGAGATCGACTCCAACCAGGTCTCGATGTCGATGTCGGGCGGTGGTGTCGGCGGGACGATCAAATTCGACGGAGGGATGCGCACGGCGGCGACGTCGCCGACGAAGGCCGTGCCGGAGTCCTGGTGGAAGTAGCAGACGTGGTGGGAGGCGTGGCCGGGCGTGTAGGCGACGCGCATGCCGAACGCTTCCTCGCCCCCCGCCAGCGGCCGCACGTTGGCCTCCGGCACCGGCACGATCTCGCCCCACAGGCGCTCCATCTGATCGCCGTAGAGGCGCTCGGCGCTGGCCAGCAGCTTCGAGGGGTCGACCAGGTGGGGCGCTCCGCGCTCGTGCACGTAGACCTCGAGCTCGGGCCAGCGCCGCACCAGTGCGCCGGTCGCCGCCGCGTGGTCGAGGTGGATGTGGGTAAGCAGGAGAGCCCGGGGCCGCTCCTCGCCCAGCGCCTCGATCAGGGTCTCCATCGAGGACTGCGGGCCCGGATCCACCAGCGCGCCCCCGACCTCCCAGCAGCCGATCACGTGCGGCCGCCCGAGGTGCATGACGTCGATGACGCGCATCTGTGAGCCGCCGATGCTCAGGCGACCGGGTCGGGGAAGCGCTCGTCGGCACTGAGCGTCTGGCGCATTCCCTCTTCCATGCCGCGGGGCGCATAGCCGAGCTCGCGACCTGCCTTCTCGTAGCTGGCCCAGAAGGTGACGCCGTCGGCGGAGGAGATCAGCTCGCGCAGGTTGGGCGGCTGGCCGATCAGCTTGCCGACCAGGGGGCCGATCGGCGTCAGCGCCTTCATCAGGGCGGTCGGCATCGCCCGCTTGGGCGCTTTGCGACCGCTGACTTTCGCGATCGTCTCGATCGCCTCGCGCATCGTCGTTGCCGGCCCACTGATCACGTAGGTCTCGCCGGTCTTGCCCTTGTCGAGCCCGAGCAGGATCCCCCCGGCGATGTCTTCGACGTGGGTGAGGCAGATGCCGAGGTCCGGGAAGGGCAGCAGAAAGAGGCGCCCGGCGAAGAATTCCACCAGCAGGTCAGCGACCTGGGATTGGTCACCGGGCCCGTAGACGCCGCCGGGCTGGACGACCACGCAGGGCAGATCCTCCTCCATCATCCGCTCGGCGACCCGTTGGCCCTCCAGCTTGGTCTCCTCGTAGTAGGAGGTGAATTCCTTGCCCGGGTGCTCGTAGCTCTCGTCGACGACCTTGCCGTGGGTGTTGCCGAAGGTGCCCACGGTCGAGACGTAGACGATCTTGCCCACCTTGGCTGCCTGCGCCTCTCGCAGCACGTTCTCGCTGCCGGTCACGTTGGCCTCGTACATCGCCGGGTGCTGCTTGGCCGGGATCCCGACCTCGTACATCGCCGCGGCGTGGACGAGCCCGTCGCAGCCCTCCATGCCCGTACGCAGGGCCTCGGCGTCGCCGAGGTCGCCTGCGACGAGCTCGCAGCCCAGCTCCTTCAGCTTCTCGGCTTTCTCCGGGCTGCGGACCAGGCAGGTGACCTCGTCGCCGCGAGCGCGCAGCTGGCGCGCCACCTCGCCGCCGATGAAACCGGTCCCTCCCGTGACGAAGACCTTCACGGTGCGTAAGCCTAGCCGGCCGCGCGCGAGGCGGCGCCCAGGCCCCGCCTACAATCAAGAGAAGTGCAGCGGTCGAGAAACGGACGGCGGGCGCAGACGCGTTATGGCGCAAACGGCGCCGGCGTCTCCAATCCGCGTGCTCGCCAGCGGGCGCTCGCAATCGGCATCGGCGACGGCCGCACGCAGGGCGATCCGCTTGCCGAGCTGAAGGAGCTGCTGCGCACGGCCGGCGTCGCCACCGCCGGGGAGGCGGTTCAGCAGCGCGAGGCGCCGGACCCCGACCGCTACCTCGGCCGCGGCAAGCTGACCGAGCTGAAGGCCGAGATCGCCGCCTGCGACGCCAACCTCGTTGCCTGCGACGACGAGCTGGCCCCGCGCCAGGAGCGCAACCTCGAGGCGGCCCTCGGCGTACCGGTGATCGACCGCACCGCGGTGATCCTCGACATCTTCGCCGACCACGCCCACTCGGCCGAGGGCAAGCTGCAGGTCGAGCTGGCCCAGCTCGAGTACAACCTGGCGCGCATGCGGGGGCTCTGGACCCACCTCGAGCGGCTCGGCGGCGGGATCGGCACCAGGGGGCCGGGCGAGAGCCAGATCGAGACCGACCGCCGCCTCGCTCGCGACCGCATCGCCGCCCTGCGCCGCCGCCTCGGCCGGCTCGAGCGCAACCGCGGCGTGATGCGGGCCCGGCGCGAGCGCTCCTCATTGCCGCGCGTCGCCCTCGCCGGCTACACCAACGCCGGTAAGTCGACGCTGCTCAACGCGGTGACCGGGGCCGAGGTCGGCGTCGGCGACCGCCTCTTCCATACGCTCGACCCGACCACGCGCAGCGTCGAGCTCTCCGGCCGCGACTACCTGCTCACCGACACGGTCGGCTTCATCGAGAAGCTGCCCCACCAGCTGGTCGAGGCCTTCAAGGCGACCCTGGAGGAGACCGTACTCGCCGACCTGATCCTCCACGTGGTCGACGCCGCGGCGCCCGAGGAGCGGCGCCTGTCCGACATCCAGGCTGTTGACGAGGTACTCGAGGAGATCGGCGCCGGCGGCAAGCCACGCCTGCTCGTGCTCAACAAGGCCGACCTGCTTGACGACGGGGCGGGCGAGGAGGTGCTGCTGCACCACCCCGAGGCGGTGCTCGTCTCCGCCCTCACGGGGACCGGCCTCGACGGGCTGCGCGGACGTATCGAGGAGGCCTTCGAGGACACGCTCGCCGAGGTCGAGCTGCTCGTCCCCTATGCCGAGGGCGGCCGCCTGCACGAGCTGCACGAGATCGCCGGTGACCTCGAGCGCACCGAGCGCGAGGACGGCGTCCTCGTCCGTGCCAAGCTGCCGGTTGCCGAGCTGCATCGCTTCGACGATCTCGCCGTCGTCTAGGGTTCCCGGCCGTGGAGCTTCCGATCGCTCGCCTCACCGACGGGGCCATTCTCCCCAGCCGCGCCCACGAGGGGGATGCCGGGTTGGACCTGCATGCCTGCGAGGCGGCGCACATCGGACCGGGGGAGAGATGGAGCGTTGGGACGGGTATCGCGGTCGAGATTCCCGAGGGCCATGCAGGGCTCGTGCTGCCCCGCTCCGGGCTGGCCAAGAAGCACGGGATAGCCCTGGTCAACAGCCCCGGGCTGATCGATGCCGGCTACCGTGGCGAGATTCGCGTGCTGCTGCTCAACACCGACCCGGCCGAGACCTTCCGGGTCGAACCGGGAGACCGCATCGCCCAGCTGGTGATCGCCCCGATCGCGCTCGCCACGCCAGTCGAGACGGAGGCGCTGGCCGAGTCAGCTCGCGGCGATGGCGGCTTCGGTTCCAGCGGCCGCTAGGACTAGGCGAGGGCAGCGCGGCGCGCCGTCTCGTGGGCGGCGCGCTCGAAGGCATCGTCGAGCGGATCCAGCTCGGGGCGACTGCCGTAGCGCCGCTCCAGCGCGGCCGCGATCAAATGGTCGGCGAGCCAGGCGTTCTTGGGCAGCAGCGGGCCATGCAGGTAGGTGCCGATCAGGTTGCCGCGGCGCACCCCCTCGAGGCCGTCCTCGCCGTTGTTGCCAAATCCCTCGAGGACGCGGCCGAGGGGCTGCGCGCCACCGCCCAGATAGGTGCGACCGCCGTGGTTCTCGAAGCCGGCGACGACCTGCGGACCGCTGCCGAAGTCGACCTCGATCGCGACGTTGCCGATCAGGCGCGGGCCGTCCTTGCGCACGGTCTCCAGCTCGACGAGGCCGAGACCGGGCAGCCGCTCCTCGCCGAGCTGGTAGCTGTGGCCGAGCAGCTGGAAGCCGCCGCAGACCGCGAGCAGGACGGCCCGGTCCTCGACACCCGCGGCGATCGTTTCGCGCTTGCTCTCGACCATGTCGAGCGCCACCGCGCGCTGGTCGCGGTCCTGGCCGCCGCCCAGATAAAGGAAGTCGTGCTGGGCGGGATCGAAGCTCTCGCCCGGCCCCGCCGCGGCGTAGCGGAAGCCGATCCCGCGCCACTCGCAGCGGCGCTGCAGGAAGATGACGTTGCCGCGGTCGGCGTAGATGTTCATCTGCTCGGGATAGAGCGCGAGGAAGCGAAGCTCCATCAGAACTCCTTCTCGAACAGGACGACGGTTGAGCCGACGTGGGCTTCGGTAGCGGGGATCTGACTCCGGCCGGAGGGCATCAGCCCGACGGCCTCCGCCTCCGCTTCGAGCGTCTCGGCGGAGAGCTGGGCGAGCTCGACCTCGTTGAGCTCGTCGCTCATCTCGCCATCGGGATCGACGGTCTGGCGCAACCGGCGCAGCACGATCGAGTCGGAGTCGATGACCGGCTCGAGCGGCAGGCTGGAGTAGATCCAACCTTCGACCTGGCGCACGTCGGGCAATGGCGGCGGCGCTCCCGGCGGCGCCGGTGGCAGCTCCTCAACGATCGCGAAGGCCGCGCGCCCACCGCGCACCATCGCGTCGGCGACGCAACCGAGGCAGGCGACGCGATCGCCGCTGCCGGCCAGCATCTGGATCAGCTGCATCGGCGCCAGCACCAGGCTGAACTTGGTGACCAGGTCGAAGTCGCGCACGTCGCCGATCTCGGCGTCGCCGGTGGAGGCTTGGGAGCGTTCCCAGATCGAGGCGACGAGCTCGGCGTCGTGGTCGATGCCGATCACCAGCGAGGCGCCGCGCTCTGCTAGGTGCATGGTGACGCGGCCGGCCCCGCAGCCCAGCTCCATGATCGGCCGCTCCGTTCGATCGGCGAGCTCCTCCCAGAGCGGCAGGTCAGCCGTATAGCCACCGCACTCGACTTCGTGCCAGATCAGCGAGTTCAACGCCAGAACTCCTCGGCGAGGCCGCGATTGGCGAGCAGCTTGCGCAGTTCCAGCAGCGCCGTGTACGTGGGCAGGGCGAAGATCCGGGTGGGGGAGTGGGCGAGCGCCCGGTCGAGGGAGCGCTCGATGCTCGGCTCGACCGCGATCGCCTCGGGCGGCCATCCGGCGTACTTGAGGCGCAAAGCCAGCTCGGCCGCCCGGGTCCCGGCGCAGACGACGCGGCCCACCCCCGCGGCGAGCAGCTCGAAATCCGCGTCCCAGACCCAGGAGACATCGCGCCCGTCGGCGATCCGGTCGTTGAGGGCGATCCAGAGGTCGAGCTTCTCCTCGCCGGCCTCGAGCAACAGGGTGCGCAGCACCTCGTTGGCGCCGGCGGGGTTCTTGATCAGCAGGATCGCGAGCGAGGTGCTGCCGGCGTCGATCGTCTCGACGCGACCGAAGGCAGCCTTCATCCCGGCCAGCGCGCTGGCGATCCCTTCCCGCTCGACGCCGAGCTCGAGCGTCGCCGCCACCGCGGCCAGCGCGTTGTAGACGTTGTAGAGCCCGGGCAGCGGCAGGCGCAGGCGCAGCGCCCCCCGGGGCGTGCGCACGGTCACCTCCGAGCCCGCCATGCCGTGCAGCTGGATCCTGGTCGCGGCTACGTCGGCCTGCGGGCGGCGGGCGCCGCAGTTCGGGCACGAGTAGTGGCCGAGGTGGCCGACGAAGGCGCGCTCGTAGGCATAGGGGTGGCCGCAGCGGCGGCAGTGCTTGGCGTCGAAGGCGTGCTGCAGCTCCGGCAGCGCCTGCGAGGGATCCTCGATGCCAAAGTAGGTGACGCCCTCGCGCGGCTCGCCGGCGGCGTCACGACCGAGATCGGCGATCGTCGGGTCGTCGGCGTTGAGCACGAAGCGGGTGCGCCCGGCGCGGGCAGCCACGGTCTCGGCCCAGTCCTCGGCCAGGGTCTCGAGCTCGCCGTAGCGGTCGAGCTGGTCGCGGAAGAGGTTGCCGAGCACGAGCACGGCGGGATCGAGCTGGGCGGCCACCTTGGAGAGCCATGCCTCGTCGACCTCGAAGAGGCCCTCGCGACCGCTCTGCTCCAGCAGCGCCGTGGCGACGCCCCAGGTCATGTTCGAGCCCGCCCGGTTGTGAACCGGCCGCCGCCCGGCCGCCGCCAGCGCCGCCGCGATCATGCCGGCGGTCGTCGTCTTGCCGTTGGTGGCGCTGACGATCGTGGTGCCGCGATCGAGGCGGGCGCCGAGCCGTCCGAGCGCATCGGGGGCCATCCGCAGCAGCATTCGCCCCGGTAGGGTCGTGCCGCCGCCGCGGCCGCTCGCCCGGCTCGCCGCGCCGACGGCGCGCGCCGCGCCCAGCTTCGCCTCGAACAGCACTCAGGCTCCGGTCGCGGGCGGAACCAGGATGCTGAGCGCGCGCGGCAGGATGCGCAGGGAGGCGGGCAGTTCGGTGAGATGCTCGCCGTCGGCGTAGACCGGAAAGGGCCGGCTGGCGCTCAGCTCGAGCTGAGCGGCGCGGAAGACACGCACCTCGTCCTCGTCCACGTGGGTGCCCTTGAACACCTTTGGCAGGTTACTTACGAAGCGCAGCTTGCCGACCTCGCCGACGCTGACAACGTCGAACTCGCCGTCGTCCAGTTCGGCGTCGGGGGCGATGTACATGCCGCCGCCGAAGGCGCGGCTGTTGGCGACCGAGACCGAGTAGCCGCTGAGGCGCACCCGTTCCTCGCCGACCCGCACGGTGAAGCGGGCCGGCTTCCAACCGAGCAGAGTGCGCAGGGCCGCGTAGGCGTAGACGAGGTTGCCGCGGAAGAAGGTCGTCTCGTTGGCCAGCTGGTTCGCCTCCGAGTCGAAACCGACGCTGACGATGCCGAGGAAGCGCTTGCCGTTGGCCTCGCCGACGTCGATGCGCCGCGACTCGCCGGCGGCGAGCACGCCTACCGCCTCGAGCGGGTCGTCGGGGATGCCGAGCACGCGGGCGAGATCGTTGCCGCGGCCGCCGGGGATCAGGCCCAGCGGCGTCTCGGCACCGGCCATGGCGCCGCCGATCGCCCCCACCAGGCCGTCGCCGCTGATCACGACCGGCACCTCGTTTGCCTCGACCGCGCGCAGGGCTCGCTCGACGCCGTCCTCGAGCCCGCGGGTGCGCTCCACCCGGAAGGGTATGCGCCGGGCGTCGAGCTCCTGCTCGACCCGGGGGAGCAACCCCAGCGCCCTTCCACGCGCCGAGGACGGGTTGACCAGCAGCGTCAGTGGCATGCCCCGAATATCCACCGGCGCAGCCTAAATGGCGGCGTCTGCTCAGTCTGGGTCGGCAAGGCGGCCGACGAAGAAGTTGCCGTCTCCCGCGTCCTCGGCCACCAGCGGGACGATGCCGCGCGCGACGAGGCGGCGACGCAGCAGCCGCTCACGGGTCCCGGCACCGACTCGCAGCGGCCGCGAGCGAGCCAGGATGAGGTGCCCCGCCGGCCCGAGGACACGGATCGCCTCCGCCGGCACCGGGCGCCCGTCGAGGTGGACGAGCAGGTCGAAGAACTGGTCGGGGTAGGGGAGATTGCCCGCCGACCCGGCCTTGAACGCGACCCGCCCCTCCGGGTCCAGGCCCACGCGCGCCGTTGCCCGGCGCACGCTCTCGGGCGCGGGATCGACTCCCCGCACCCGCGCCGCGGGGAACTCGCGGGCAAGGAAGAGCGCGGCCTCGCCGTCGCCACAGTTGACCACCAGGGCGCGCTCGGGCGGCGGCACGTGGAGCACGGCGGCGGCAAGCGGCATCAGCGACGGGGTGGGCACGGGGCGATGATCGCAACTGCCATGAGCCCGTGGAATCCTCTAGGCTCTTCGACCAATGCAGGAAGGGAAGGGGACAGACAGGCGCCTGATCATCCTCGCCGTCTTTGCGCTGATCGCGGTCGCGGTGGTGGCGGCGATCCTGATCGGCCGCAGCGGTGGCGACGATGACTCAAAGACGACGGCGTCCAGCGGCGGCGGCTGCGCGGAGGTCGAAGCGCCACAGCCAAAGAACGTCAGCCTCAAGGCGCCGCCCCAGACCGTGCAGAAGGGCGAAAAGATCACCGCCGTGGTCGAAACGAGTTGCGGCACCTTCGACATTGCGCTCGACTCGAGTCGGGCGCCGAAGACGGTCAACTCGTTCGTCTACCTCAGCGAAAAGGGCTTCTACGACGATCTCACCTTCCACCGCATCGCGCCTGAATTCGTCATCCAGGGCGGCGATCCGCAGGGCACGGGCGTCGGCGGCCCCGGCTACAGCGTCACCGAGAAGCCACCGTCCAACCTCTCCTACACCAAAGGGACGGTGGCGATGGCGAAGAGCTCGGCCGAGCCACCCGGCGCCTCCGGCAGTCAGTTCTACGTGGTCACCGCGGCCGATGCCGGCCTGCCGCCCGAATACGCGCTGGTCGGCAAGGTCGACGAGGGCTACGACGCCGTCGAACGGATCGAAAAACTCGCCAAGCCAGGGACCGAAGAACCGAAGCGGCCCGTCCTGATCGAAAAGATCACGATCGAAAAAGGCTGAGCTGCACTAGTCTGGCCCCGATGGCCAAGGTCGACGTAGGAGACGCGGCGCCCGACTTCGAGCTGCCGGGCACCGAGGGCAGGACCTTCAAGCTCTCCGAGCATCGCGGTCGCAACGTCGTGCTGGCCTTCTATCCCGGCGACGCGACGACGGTCTGCACGGCCCAGTTCTGCTCCTACCGCGACAACGCCGAGAAGCTCGACGCGCTCGACGCGGAGGTGATCGGAATCTCCCCGCAGTCGGTCGATTCGCACGAGCGCTGGGTGGAAGAGCAGGAACTCAACGTGCCGCTGCTCGCCGACGAGGACCTGGCCGTTAGCAAGCGCTACGGCGTCACCGCCTGGCTCGGGCCGCTGGCTCGCTTCACCGAGCTCAAAGACGTTCCAGGCGGCCGTTACATCATGCGGGCGATCTTCATCGTCGACGCCGAGGGGATCGTGCGCTACCGCCACGTCTCCCGAACCGGCTCGACCTTCCAGTCGGTGAAGGACATCGAAGGGGCCCTCGCCGGCCTGGATTGATGCCGGCGGAGCGCTCCGAGCCGCGCCGGTTCACCAGCACCGCCGGCGGGGTCGCGATCAGCGGCGAGTCGGCGGGGGAGGGGCCGCCGATCGTGCTCTGCCACGGGCTCACGGCGACCCGCCGCTCGATCCTGCACGGCTCGCGCCGGCTCGAGCGCGGCGGCCACACCGTCCTCACCTACGACGCGCGAGGTCACGGCGAGTCGGACCCGGCGCCGGCGGGGGAGGGTTATGACTACTCGGAGCTGGTGAGCGACCTGGAGGCGGTTCTCGCCGGCGAGGTGGGCGAGGCGCCGCCGCTGCTGGGCGGTCACTCGATGGGTGCCCACACCGCCGCTGCTTACGCGCTGCACCACCAAAGCCGCATAGCCGGCCTCGTCCTCATCGGACCGACCTACGAAGGCGCGCTCACACCGGAGTCGCTGCGCTACTGGGACGGGCTCGCGGAGGCGCTGGAGCGGGACGGCATCGACGGCTTCGTCTCATACATCGAGCGCTCCCAGGAGACCGGCCCGCGCTGGCGCGACTCGGTCCTGCGCTTCACCCGCGAACGGATGGAACGCCACCGGCACCTCGGCGCCGTCGTCGCCGCCCTGCGAGGGGTTCCACGCTCACAGCCCTTCGCCTCGATCGGCGAGCTCGAAGGCCTCGAGGTGCCGACGCTGGTCGTGGCCAGCCACGACGCCGCCGACCCGGGGCATCCCCATGCGGTCGCACGCCGCTACGCGGAATGCCTGCCGCGGGCGCGTTTGATCAGCGAGGCGGAGGGCCAGTCGCCGCTTGCCTGGCAGGGTGGCCGCCTCTCGCGCGAGATCGCCGAGTTCTGCGCCGAGCCGGCCGTCGCGGAGCGCCTCGGCGCTTAGCTTTTCGTAATGCGGTTCCAATAGCGTGCCCGCCATGAGGGCTCCGGCCGAGGGGACGCTGCGCGGCATCGGGGCCTTCCTCGCGACCTTCGGCATCGGCGTCGCCACCTACATCGCGATCGCGGATTCCGGCGGCGGCTCTCCCGTCTGCATCGCCGGTGGCCACGGCTGCCAGACGGTCGCCGAAAGCTCCTACTCGCACCTGGCCGGGGTCAACATCGCGGTTTTCGGCATCGTCGGCTACGTGACGCTGCTGCTCTGCGCCCTGCTGCGCGGCGACGGGCCACGGATGGCGGGCTTCGGGGTCTCCCTGGTCGGCTTTGGCTACAGCCTCTATCTGACCTACCTGGAGCTGTTCAAGATCGAAGCGATCTGCCAGTGGTGCGTTGCCAGCGCCGTACTGATGACGCTGATCTTCGCTGCCAATACGACGCGAATGCTCGCCTACGTGGGGACCGAGAGATGAGCGAAGGCGAGCGACGCGAGCGACTGGTCAAGCTGGCCAGCGCCGCCACCTTCCTGGCCCTCGTCGTCGTCGCCGTCTTGATCGTCGTCAGCTCCAATAAGAGCGGCGGTGGCGACGCCAGCGACATTGCCGACGTCAAGTTGGTCGAACAGCAGCTAGACGGAATCCCGCAGCACGGCATGGCGTTGGGCGAGGCTCGCGCCAAGGTGACCCTGCTCGAGTTCGGTGACCTCCAGTGCCCGGTCTGCAGGGGCTACTCCGAAGAAGTGCTGCCGCCGCTGATCGGGAACCAGGTGCGCAACGGCGAAGCGAAGATCGAGTTCCGCAATTACACGATCATCGGCGAGCAGTCGACGCCGGCAGGCGCCGCCGCGATCGCGGCCGGCGAACAGGAGCGGGGCTGGAACTACATCGAGCTCTTCTACAGAAACCAGGGGGCAGAGAACTCCGGCTACGCCACCGACGAGTTCCTCACCGCGATCGCCAGGGCCGCGGGCGTGCCCAACATCGCCAAGTGGGACAAGGCCCGCGGGAGCCGTAGGATCGTTGAGCAGGTCGAAGCCACCACGGCAGAAGCCGAACAGCTCGGCTTCACCGGCACACCGTCGTTTGCCGTCGAAGGCCCCGGCACCTCAGGGCTCAAAACCATTGACACCACGGTCTCCGACCCCACCGAGGCGCTGGAATCGGCGATCTCCGCCGCCCGCTAGCCCCAGCCGCAGCGCTTTCTGGCCCTTACGAAACCACAAGGCGCTGCGCCTTTGCCTAGGTTCACATAACCACCATTATCGTGCGTTGAATACGCGAGAAAGGGGCTCGCCTGCGCATAGAATCTGCCCCGATGCGCCGCCTCCCCGTCCTCGAAGCGACGACGAAGGGCGTCGTGCTGGCGCTCTGGTCGGTGCTGCTGGGCAGCGTCGGCGCCGCTTTCTTCCTCGGCGCGGTTCCGGCGCCCTCGCCGGACCTGACCCAGAGCTTGGCGACGATCGGTGCCATCCTCGTGCCCGCCTACGTAGCTGAGGTCGTCTGGCTCGTGCCTCGTATGGGCAAGGGAATCGAGTACGAAGAATGGCTCGGCTTCGTCGTCGGTGCCGGCATCGCCGGCCTGCTTGGCATCGCTATCGCCCTGCTGCTCACCCAGCACCGCCTAGCTGGCCACTCCAACTCGATCGACGACCTCGGGCTCGCTTGGGTGATCGTCTCGGAGGCAGTGCTCGCCGGTGTCTTGGTGCTTCAACCACTGTTGGCCGGCCGTTTCCGGCGACACGACGAAGCCTGAGCTCAGACCTCGAGCGCCGCGCTGCCGCTTACCAGGGGCCGCACCAGCGGCGGTGACTTGGGCAGCGCGCCTTTCTCGACCCCGGAGATCGTGAACCCTGAAGCTTCGATGGTGGCGACCGTGTCGCGGTTGCAGTGACAACCGTCGGCGAGGAAGCGCCACGGCTTCTCGAGGCGATCCTGCCAACGGGCCAGCCCCGGGTCCTCAGCGCGGACGTGCTCGACGAAGAGCAGCTTTCCGCTCGGCTTGAGCACCCGTGCCGCCTCGGCCAGGGCGGCGGCGGGATCGGGGACCGTGCAGAGCACCAAGGTGAAGACCGCCGTGTCGAAGCTGTTGTCCTCGAACGGCAGGGCTTCGGCGGATGCCTGCACCACGCTCACACCATCTCCCTCGCCGACCTTCCCCCGCAGCCTCTTGAGCATGTGCGGGTCGGGCTCGGCGAGCACCAGCCCGCTGACCTGCGGCGGGAAAAGCTCGCGATTGACCCCGGTGCCGGCGCCGAGGTCGATCGTCCTGCCCCGTGCCCCGGCGAGCACCTCGCGTCGCATCTCGCGCAAGCCGGCGTCCTCGGTTGCCTTCAGACCGCGGTCGTAGATCGCCGCAAAGCCGCGGCCCCAAGTGGCGTCGTAGATGCGCCCAGCGAGACCCATCCCGGAAGCGCGGCTAGGCCGCCTCGCGCTCGTGGTCCGGCTCTGCCGCCTCTGATCGTTCAGTCGCTCGGCTCGCCGCGGCCCGCTCCTCGTAGGCGTGACGGGCGCCGTGGTCGACTTCGGTCATCAGCTTGTCGACCTTCATCAGGCGGCCCAGGCCCTCGCGCATGCCGCGCGGCAGGTTGGCGATCGCCTTGAAAAGGGCGCCGTTGACGCGCGGCACCCAGACGTCGAAGCGGGGAACTTCGAGCGCGTCGACGATCTCGTTGGCGACGTCCTCCGCCTCGACCGGGCGGATCAGCCTCTGCCCCACGCCGGCGGTCAGCTCGGTGTTGACCACTGTCGGCATCACGCAGGCGATCTCGATCCCACTGCCGCGCAGCTCCGCCCGCGCCGCCTCGCTGATCCCGACCACGGCGTGCTTGGTGCCCGAGTAGGTGGCGATCCCCGGGAAGCCGCCCTTGCCGGCCTGCGAGGCGAGGTTGACGATGTGGCCGCGCCCGCGCGGCCGGAAGCGCGCGATCGCCAGCTGCATGCCGACGATGACGCCGTAGACGTTGATGTCGAGCTGGCGCTTGATCGAGTCGTCGGACTCCTCGGCGAACGGCGTGACCGGCATGATCCCAGCGTTGTTGACGACGACGTCGAGCGGGCCGAGCTCGCGCTCGGCGGCGTCGAGGAAAGCCGCGAAGGAGTCGCGGTCGGTGACGTCGAGCGGCAACGCGACCGTGCCGCCGCCCAGGCCGGCGGCGGTCTCTTCGGCCAGCTCGAGGTCGAGGTCGCCGATCGCGACACGGCAACCCTTGCGCACCAGCGCCGTCGCCGTCGCCTTGCCGATTCCCCGCGCGCCGCCGGTGATCGCGACGACCTTGCCGGAAAGACTCTGCCGCTCCTTCGCCATCTCTTCCTCCTCCTGGCGACCCTCAGGCCGCCGGCTTGTAGACGGTGACCACGGCGGCGCCGCCGAGGCCAATGTTGTGCTGCAGGGCGGTCTTGGCGCCCTCGACCTGGCGCTTGTCGGCTTCGCCGCGCAGCTGCCAGGTCAGTTCCGAGCACTGCGCCAACCCCGTCGCACCCAGCGGGTGACCCTTGGAGATCAGCCCGCCGGAGGGGTTGACGACGACCTTGCCGCCGTAGGTGGTCGCCTCTTCCTCGACCAGCTTGTGTCCCTCGCCCTCGGCGGCGAAACCGAGCGCTTCGTAGGTGATCAGCTCGTTGGCGCTGAAGCAGTCGTGCAGCTCGCAGACATCGACTTCCTCGGCGGTGACGCCGGCCTCGGCGTATGCCTCCTCAGCGGCCTGCTTCGACATGTCGGAGCCGACGATCTTCATGCAGTCGGTGTCGGCGGCGAAGGTCGAGCTGAGGTCGGTGACCATCGACTGTCCGGCGATCTCGATCGCCTGCTCCCAGAGGCCGTGCTCCTCGACGTAGCGCTCGGAGGCGACGATCGCGCAGGCCGAGCCGTCGGAGGTGGGCGAGCACTGCAGCTTGGTCAGCGGGTCATGGATCATCTTCGCCGCCTTGATGTCCTCGATCGTGTACTCGTCCTGGAACTGGGCATAAGGGTTGTTGACCGAGTGCTTGTGGTTCTTCCAGCCGATCCAGGCGAAGTGGTCGGGGTTGGAGCCGTACTTCTCCATGTGGTCGCGGCCGGCGTTGCCGAACATCTGCGGCGCCGGTGGCGACTGCTCGGGGTCGCGGATCTCGAACATCCGCATCGCGTGCTTGTCGAGCGCGTTGGTGCGGTCGGTGTACTTGACCCCGAGGCTGCCCGGCTCCATCTTCTCGAAGCCCAGCGCCAGGGCGCAGTCGGCCACGCCGCCCTTGACGGCCTGCCGCGCCAGGAACAGCGCCGAAGAGCCGGTCGAGCAGTTGTTGTTGACGTTGACGACGGGAATCCCGGTCAGGCCGAGCTGGTAGAGCGCCCGCTGCCCGTAGGTCGAGTCGCCATAGCAGTAGCCGGCGTAGGCCTGCTCGACGTCCTCGTACGGGATGCCCGCATCGCCGAGCGCCTTCTCCCCCGCCTCTTTGGCCCAGTCGGGGTAGTCGCCCTCCTTGGTGCCGGGCTTCTCGAACTTGGTCATCCCGACCCCGATGACGTAGGTCTTGTTGCTCAACTGCTCGCTCCTCCCATGTTTGGCTGACTGGCCAAATCTACCGTGCCGGATGGGTTTGGCCAAAGGCGCCAGGCCAGGAAGGCGATCGCGATGCCCAGCGCGGTGCCGGTCGCGCGCTGGCCGGCGGCCTCGAATGCCCCCTCCCCCAGGGTCGTGCTCATCAGGACGACGTAGGTCGTGATCGCCGTCGTGAACAGCGCGTACTGGACGGTGAGCAGGCCGAAGCTGAAGGCAGCAGCGACGGTGAGGACCGCGCCGAGGATCAGGTCCTGGCCCCAGAACGCCTCGGCAATCGCGGTGGCGATGATCAGGCCGGCAATGGTGCCGAGGGCGCGAAGGATCAAGCGGTGGTCGGTCTCGTCGCGTTCGGGGCGCATCACGAAGAGGATCGTCAGCGGAATCCAGAAGCCATGCTGGTGGAGGTCGAGGAGGCGGTAGGCGGCGACGCCGGCGGC
>JASLIG010000075.1 GCA_030152805.1 Solirubrobacterales bacterium | reverse complement strand
CCCTTCTTCAACGCTCGCTTGAGCTTCGCGACGAGCTGGTCGACGACCGCTTTCTGGAAGGAGGCGGCGAGGTCGGCCCGGCGCTCGGTGACGCCATCGGGGCCGAGCTCCCGGCAGCGGTAGACGAGCGCCGTCTTGAGGCCGCTGAAGCTGAAGTCGAGGCCGGGATCGCGGCTCATCGCCACGGGCATCTCGAAGGCCTCGGGGTCACCCCCCTCCGCCTCCTTTTCCAGCGCCGGGCCGCCGGGGTAGCCGAGTCCGAGCAGGCGGGCGGACTTGTCGAAGGCCTCGCCGGCGGCGTCGTCGAGGGTCTGGCCGAGGATCTCGTGGCCGTGGTGGTCGCGGACCGCGGCGAGCATCGTGTGGCCGCCGGAGGCGACCAGGCAGAGGAAGGGCGGCTCGAGCGGCTCCGGCTCGAGGAAGTTGGCGGCGACGTGGCCCTGCAGGTGGTCGACCCGGATCAGCGGCAGCCGGCGGGCGGCGGCGATCGCCTTGGCGGCGCTGACCCCGACCAGCAGCGCCCCGATCAGCCCCGGCCCGGCGGTGACAGCGACCGCGTCGACGTCCTCAAGCCCGACCCCGGCCTCCGCCAGCGCGGCGGTGACCAGCGGCGCCGTTAGCTCGAGGTGGTGGCGGGCGGCGACCTCGGGGACGACGCCGCCGAACGCCGCGTGGGCGGCGTGCTGCGAGGAGATCAGGTTGGAGAGGATGCGCGGGCCATCGAGTACGGCGGCGCAGGTGTCGTCACACGACGTCTCGATCGCCAGGATCAACACCGCCGCCGCCTCCGCTTCGCGCATCGCTAGTCCAGCCACATGATCAGCGCGTCCTCGCCGTTGTCCTGGTAGTAGCGAGGGCGCACTCCGGCCGAGCGGAAGCCAAGCCGTTCGTACATCGTGATTGCCGCCTGGTTGGAGACCCTGACCTCCAGTGTGAAGGGCAACCTGCCTTCGCCCTGCTCGACCAGCTGCATGATCAGGCGGCGGGCGACGCCGGCGCGGCGGCGCTCCGGGGCGACGGCGACGTTCATCAGGTGCCAGACCTGGTCATAGCGCGAGCAGACCAGGTAGCCGAGCAGCTCGTCCCCCTCGGTCGCGGCAAGGCAGATGCCCGAGGGCTTGGACAGCTCCAGCACGAACATCGCCAGCGACCACGGCGTCGGGAAGGAGCGGCGCTCGATCGAGATCACCGCCGGCAGGTCGCTGTAGGCGAGGCGCCGGATCAGGGCCTCGCCCGCCGCCTCACCCTGCTCTCTTGGAATCGTCTCGCTCACGCCATCGCTGCGCATCGGGGGGCCTCAGGTAGATCGGCTCGAGGGGTTCCTCATCCCGCTCGGAGCGGGCCTCCGCGAGCGCACAGACGTGGCGCGCGGCGACCCGGTGAAGGGGATCCGCGTCATCGGGAATCTCGATGCCCCGACTCGCCAGCTCATCACGAAATCGTACCGCGCCCGATCCGGCGGCCGGCAGGGGCTCGGCCAAGCCGGCGGCGCGCTCGGCGAGGTCCCCGGGCGCGCTGAGGAGCGGCTCCCAGAGTCGCTCGCCGCTCGTCGCATAGAGCGCCGCGAAGACCTCACCGCGGCGGGCGTCGATCACCGCCAGCCCTCCCCCCATCGCCCGGCCGATCGCATCGAGCGTGCAGACGCCGCTGACGGGCAAGCCGGTACTCGCCGCCAGGCCACGCGCGGTCGCGAGACCGATGCGGATGCCGACGAACGACCCCGGCCCGAGGCCAACCGCGATCCGCCCCACCGCATCCCAACCGCCGGCCGCCTCGACCGCCCGCTCCAGCTCGCCCAGCAGCCCGGTGGAGTGGCGCGGGTTACCGTCCGCACCGACGCCGAGCAGTTCCTCGTGCAGCACCTCGCCGCTCCGCGTCGCGCAGACGGCGGTATCGGCGGTCGCAGTGTCGAAGCCGAGGACGGCTCGCGGTTGGGGGTCCAGTTCAGCCAGTGACCCTGAAGACGAAGCTGCCGACCCGCTTGCCTTCGACGAACCAGCTCACCCGGTGCTTGCCCGGAATGTTCGAAGTGATCTTGTTGACGTAGAGCGTGCCCTGCGTCGCCGGCTGCGCTTTCGCGCAGATGTTTTTGCCGGTCGGGAACTTGACGCAGACGCTGTAGTTGACGTCGCCCTTGAGGCTCTTGAAGAAGGCGCCCTTCTTGGCTTTCTTCGGACACTTGTGTTTCGGCTTCGCGTTCTGGGAGACACCACAGGCGACGTAATGCTTGTACGCGGCTGCGCCGGCCGTTGCGGTGGCCGCGCTTGCCATGAGCGCGATCGCCAGCAGCGTCGCCAGCAGCGTCTTCAGTCCCTTCATCGGGCGTCCCTCCAATTCGCGTTTCGGCATTCGGTCGATGCTACATGCACCGTCCCCATGGAACACGCTCATTTGCGGGCAGATGCGGCCGCCGGCAGCTCGACCTCACGGCGGTCGCCGCCAGCGTGGCCAAGCCGCACCGTGAGGACGCGACGACCGGCGAGGCGGGGTGCCGCCGCGGCCGGCCACTCGACGAAGGCGACGCCGCCCGGGTCGAGGTAGTCGTCGAGCAGCGCCGGTTCCTCGGCGTCGAGCCCTTCGAGGCGGTAGAGGTCGAGGTGAGAGACCGGCACCCGTCCCCCCCCGTAGCGCTGGCCGATCGTGAAGGTGGGCGAGGTGACGGGCTCCCCGACGCCGAGCGCCCGGCAGGCGCCGCGGATGAAGGTCGTCTTGCCGGTTCCGACCTCACCGCTGAGGAGGACGACGTCACCGGGCGCGAGCCGCGCGGCCAGCCCCGCGCCGAGCGCTTCGGTCTCGGCGGCCGATCCCGTGGTCACGACCTCCGCGGGAGGCCCAAGAGCCTCGCTCACCCGAAAAAGTCGAGTTGGTCGGCGGCGGGCTCCGGCGCGGGCTCCTCCTCGGCCGACTCCACCTCCGGCTCTTCGGCGGCGACCGGCGGCCCCATCGCGAGCAGATCGGGCAGGGTGGCAAAATCGCCGCGCAGCGTTTCCTTCACCGCCGGCGTCCGCAGCGCCGCCGCCGGGTGGAAGAGCGGCAGCAGGAAGACGGTGCGACCGCCGAGCTCATGCACCTGCGGCGCTCCCCTCACCTTGGTGATCCCGGCCGGATTGCCGCTCAACAGCTTGGTGGCGAAGTTGCCGAGGGTGCAGATCACCGTCGGCTCGATCAGCCGGACCTGCTCGAAGAGGTAGGGCCGGCAGGCCTCGATCTCCAGCGGCTGGGGGTCCCTGTTGCCGGGCGGGCGGCTCTTCAGCACATTGGCGATGAAGACCTCCTCGCGCGAGAGTCCGATCTCTTCCAGCAGCTGGTTGAGCAACTGCCCGGCGCGGCCGACGAACGGCAGCCCCTGCCGGTCCTCTTCGGCGCCCGGCGCCTCGCCGACGAACATCAGGTCCGCGTCCGCGTCACCCGCACCGAAGACCGCCTTGGTCCGGGTCTCGTGCAGGGGGCAGTGCGTGCACCCCTGCACCTCTTTGTAGAGGGCGACCAGTTGCTCGCGGCGCTCCGCTGCCGGGGCGCTCAACCCGCCCCTCCGCTCCTCCGCGGCGCCGGCATCTCCCCCGTCGCCCGCCTGCGCTTCGTCTCCGCCAGGCGCTCACCTCGCGCCGCTTCCCGCTCCCGCCGGCGGGACTCATCCGCCCGCACCCCGGCGCCCCGCGGCTGCCTGCCGGCAGGCGAGACCGGCGAGAGCAAGCGTCGCGTCCGCTCGGACCCACACCGGGGGCAGACCAGGCTGGGGGTGCCGCTCGGCGTCAACTCTTCGAAACGCACCCCGCACCCCTCGCACTCGAACTCATAGACGGGCATCGTTCGCGAATCGTAGTCCGATTGCCAGAGGACACAGATGGCCTAGCGGATCAAGTGCCTGAGCACGTCGCGCAGGCGGTAGAAGCCGAGCCCGATCGCGGTGCAGAGGCCGGCCACGCCGACCTTCACCACGTCGACTTCGCCCATGAGCAAGCCGAAGAGGATCACGGTCGCCGTCATTCCAGCGCCAAAAATCATCAGCCTCACCAGCATTAACCGTTCCCAACGCGCCAACGAGTTATCGGCATTTTCCGCCCGGCGCTTGTCGCGGATGCGCCGGATCGACTCGCGTCGGGACTCGCGAAGCAGCTCCTCGTCGCCGAATTCGGAGAGGTTCTTGAATTCCTCCCACGCCTCGGCCCGCAGCTGCGCACCTCTCTGAGTTTTCAGCTCGCCCATCACCCCTCCTGGCGCGATTACGCCGGCGATCGCCTCGCGGCGAGCGGTCCCAGGAGAGGGCGACCCGCTGATACGTCAGCGCGCTACCCGCGCGCTCAGCTGCCCTTTCGCGCCCTACGCGAGACGGCCTGTCAGTCCATCGCTTTCAAAACCGTCAAACCCTTCTCTGCTCGTTGCGAATACGGCCATCAACCCACTCATCTGCTGCCCTCGCATGACTCGGGTTCTCCTGTTTTTGCTCGATGGACTGGCATCTCCCTGAATTGGTGTCCAGATCGCGAATCGCGGTTTCCACACCGAATTTTCGAGACGGCTCGCTACCACCGTCGAATCTGGATTGCATGCGATTCTCTGGTACGTCACTTGCCTTGTCAAGAAAATGACAAGGCTTTTAGTGAGTAAAAACTGATTGGAACCGCCAGCTGCAGCGTCGCTCGCAAGGGCGCGCAGCTCGATGCACTGCTTACGGCAGCGGCTCCCAATCCCAGGCCTTGGCCGAGGTCAGGCTCTCCTGCTCCAGGTAGCGCTCGAGCTCGGCCAGCTCGACGGGTTCGATGCCGTAGACATGGTCTGGTTCGGGGAAGTGGGCGGTGCGGACCTCGTCCACGTAGCTGCGCATGCCGTCGACCATCTGGGTGTGGATGTCGGCGTAGCGCTTGACGAATTTGGCCATGCGACCGGTGGTGATGCCGAGCAGGTCGTGGAAGACGAGGACCTGGCCGGCGGTAGCGGGGCCGGCGCCAATGCCGATCACCGGCACCTCGAGCTTGCCGACGATCGCCTCGGTGACGGCGGCCGGCACGGCCTCGAAGACGATCGCGAAGCAGCCGACCGCCTGCAGGGCGAGGGCGTCCTCACTGAGGCGGATCGCGCTCTGGGCGGTCTTGCCCTGGGCCTTGTAGCCGCCGAGGGCGGTAGCGGTCTGGGGGGTGAGGCCGACGTGGCCCATCACCGGGATGCCGGAACGGACGATCGCCCGGGCGCGCTCGACCGAGACCCCCCCCGCCTCCAGCTTCACCGTCTGGCAGCCGGTCTCCTTGACCAGGCGCTGGGCGTTCTGGATCGCGATCTCGTTGCTCGCCTCATAACTGCCCATCGGCATGTCGCCGACCATCAGCGGCGTCTTCAGCCCGCGCCGCACGGCCTTGCCGAGCACGAGCATCTCCTCCAGCGTCACCGCCTCGGTGCCAGAGTGGCCGAGCACGACGTTGGCGGCCGAGTCGCCGACGAGGACGATGTCGACGCCGGCCTCCTCGGCGACCTTGGCCGAGGGGTAGTCGTATGCCGTCACCATCGCGATCGGTTCGCCTTTGGCCTTCATCTCGGCCAGGCGGGGCAGGCTGACCGGTGCGCGGTCGCCCTCCGGGGGTGCCGTGTGGGAGCGGGCGCCGGAGCTCATCGGGCGATCCCCGATTCGGAGGCGGGCGCCGGTTCGGCGAGCAGCACCTCGGGGTGGCTGTCGACGGCGACGACCTCGTTCTCCTCGCCGACGTGAACGACGACCGGCGAGTAGGTCTCCAGGTCGCGCTCGTCGTAGGCGCCGAAGGAGGCGACGATGATCTTGTGGCCGGGCCGGGTCAGGTGCGCCGCGGCGCCGTTGACCTGCATCGTTCCCGAGCCGGGCTCGCCGTCGATCACGTAGGTGACGAAGCGGGCGCCGTTGTCGATGTCCCAGACGTGAACCTGCTCGTTGGTGATCAGGTCCGCAGCCGCCATCAGTTCGGTGTCAACCGTGATGCTGCCGATGTAGTCGACGTCGCAATCGGTCACCGTCGCCCGGTGGATCTTGGACTTGAGCATCTGCCTCTGCATCAGCTGTCTGCCTCCGTGGGTTGGATCAGGACGTTGTCGATCAGGCGGGCGCTGCCAACCTGGGCGGCTACCGCGATCAGGACCGGCCGGCTGGCGAGCTCGGCGGTCGGGGTCAAGTCTTCGGCGTCGCGCGCCTCCAGGTACTCGGGCTCGACGCCGCCGGCCCGCAGCTCGGCGTGTGCGGCTTCGAGCGCGGCGGCGAGGCCCTCGGCGGGCGCCTTCGCCGCGGCGATGCCGAGCGCCCGTGAGAGCGCCGTCGCCCGCTCACGCTCCTCGGGGTCGAGGTAGGCGTTGCGCGAGCTCAACGCGAGGCCGTCGGGCTCGCGCACCGTCGGCAGCACCTCGATCCGCAGCGGGAAGTCGAGGTCGCGCACCATGCGACGAATAACCGCCGCCTGCTGGGCGTCCTTCTGGCCGAAGTAGGCGACGTCGGGCTGGACTGAGTTGAACAGCTTGGCGACGACGGTGGTGACGCCGCGGAAGTGGGCTGGGCCGCGGCGGGCCGCGTCCCCGTCGAGGACGCTGGTCAGGTTGCCCTCGACGGCGACGTGGGTGGAGAAGCCCTCGGGGTAGACCTGCTCGACCGGTGGCGCGTAGACCAGGTCGGCGCCCGCCTCGGCGGCGAGGCGCAGGTCGCGCTCCTCGTCACGCGGGTAGCGATCGAGGTCCTCACCCGGCCCGAACTGAGTCGGGTTGACGAAGAGGCTCATCACCACCATGTCGCACTCCGCCCGCGCCGCGCGCAGCAGCGAGAGATGGCCCTCCTGCAGGTAGCCCATCGTCGGCACCAGGCCGATCGAGTCGCCCTCGCGCCGGACCGGTGCCAGCGCGTCGCGCAGCTCCTCCTTGGCGCGGAGCAACTTCACGTCGCCTCTTGCGTGTGGATCGACGAGTTCCAGGAGATTCATTTGGTCCATGCCCTTCGGGTCACGGCCGCGTTGCGGATTATAGGCAGTCGTGTGCGGAACTACGCGGTTTTGATCACATTGCGTGGCTGATCCAAAACGACCCCACCGGGCGCTTACTTGCGCCGCGTGACCCTAGACCCGCCCCAACGGCTTGGCGGGACTGCCGGCGGCGACGGTCCCCGGCGGCAGGTCACGCGTCACCACCGAGTTGGCGCCGATTACGCAGCGCTCGCCGATCGTGACGCCACTGGTGACGACGCAGTTGACCCCGAACCAGCAGTTGGAGCCGATCCGCACCGGGCCCTTCGAGGTGAAGCCCTGCTGGGTGATCGGGGTCTCGGGGTCGTCGAAGCGGTGATCGGAATCGCCGACGAAGCAGCCGTTGGCGAACATCACGTGGTCGCCGATCTCGATCCGCTCAAGAGCCGCGAACATCGTGTTGCGGTTGAGGAAGCAGCCGGCGCCAATTTCGATCCGCCCCCCCGGCGCGAGCGTCAGCCAGCAGCCGGGCTCCAACAGCGTGCCCTCGCCGATCCGCAGCCGTCCCTCGTCGAGAGCCTCGAGCAGCTCGCCCTCGACCGGCTGGCGGATGAAGAAGCCGCCGCGGGCAGCGTGGCGGGCAAGGCGCCAACGGCGCAGCGGCCGGCGGTTGCGCTCGTACCAGCGCCGCTTTACCCACCAGGTCCGCCAACCCGTCTGCTCAGCCGCCACGGGCCTAGCTTTCCAGAGCGGCCGCGAGTAGGGTCGGCTCGCGCAACCCGCCGGAGAGGAGCTTTCGCGATGGGAATGTTCGAGATGAACCCGGAGTACGTCGCCGAGTGGCGCCAGAAGTGTCACGACATGGCGACCCCGCGCGTCAACGGCGAAGATGTACTCGCTGCGGCGGGCTTCCGCCAGGGCGGCGCGACGGCGAGCTACGCCGCCTCCAAGGCGCAGCTCGGCGGACTCGTCTACGCCGGGGTCAAGAAGCTGCGCAAAAAGCAGGCCGGCGGGCTGCCGGACAAGGTTCTGCTCGCGGTCACGCCGGAACGGATCTACGCCTTCAAGCTCAAGGTCGGGCGCGACTTCAAGCTCGCCGACGAGGTGGCGAACTGGGAGCGCGCCGGCACCCGCGTAAGCACCGCGCCCGCCAGCGGCATGACCGCCCTCACCCTGGAGAGCGGGGAGGGCAGCAAGGCGACGCTGGTCGCGATCGGGGTCAAGGACGATCCGGTCAGCCAGGAACTGATCGGCGTCCTGCAGGGCGATGCTCAGGCCGCCCAGTCGTGAGCGCCGCGGCAGGGCAGCTGCGCGGCGGCATCGACCTCGGCGGCACCAAGATCCAGACCGCGATCGTCGATGCAGGTGGAAAAGTGCTCGGCGAAGCGCGCCACCCGACGCCGACGGCTGGTGGCCCAGCCGACGTGGCCGAGGCGATGGCGGCGGCGCTGCGCGAGGCGGCATCCGCCGCCGGGGTCGAGCTCGAGGATCTACAGGGCGTCGGCGTAGGCTCGCCAGGCGACGCTGACGGCAAGACGGGCGTCGTCAGCGGCGCCCGCAACCTGCCTGGCTGGGAGGGAAGCTTCCCGCTCGGCGCGACGCTCGCCGAGGCGCTCGGGACCGAGGTACGGATCGGCAACGACGTCCAGGTCGCGGTCGAAGGCGAGTTCCATCTCGGCGCCGGCCAGCCCTTCGACTCATTGCTCGGCGTCTGGTGGGGCACCGGCGTCGGCGGCGGCATCATCCTCGACGACAAGCCGTGGCTTGGGCGGGGTGCCGCGGGGGAGATCGGCCACATAGTGGTGAAGCGGGGCGGGGCCAAGTGCCCTTGCGGGCGCAAGGGCTGCATGGAGGCCTACGCCGGGCGCGCCGCGATGGAAGCCGAGGCGAGGCGCCAGCACGAAGAGGGCAGGAAGACCGACCTCTTCAAGCTGATGCGCAAGCACGGCAGGGACCGTCTCACCAGCGGCATCTGGCAGCGAGCGCTCGACCACGGCGACCAACTCGCCGGCGAGTTGGTCGACCGCGCAATCGAGATGCTGGGCACTGGCGTCGCCTCCGCCGTCAACCTGCTCGACGTCGAGGCCGTGATCATCGGCGGCGGCCTCGGCGGCCGCTTCGGCGAGCGCTACATGGAGCCGCTGACCAAGGAGATGAGCAAGCACCTCTTCCTCGACGAGCACCCGCCCGCCGTCCGCAATGCTTCCCTCGACGACCTGGGAGGCGCCATCGGCGCCTCCCTCCTCATCCAGCCAATGCCCTGAAGCATCACACCCCTTGCCAACCTAGACCTTCATTTGGTCCGTTCAGGGACATTAAGAGCGTCAACTTCATCGTCATCGGCTGCGCGCCAAATACTTGTTTATCTTCAAGCATATTGGAGATTTCTTTCCCCAAGGTGGAAGCAGAATCAAATTCAATTTTTTGGGTTACTGCTTCTTTCCCGAGTTCTGCTCCTAGTGATCCAGAAATATTGAAATTGAATAGCGTGCATTTTCCATTTTCTACAAAGGTGACGCTTGCAGACGGTTCGGCTAATAGGTAGACGTGAGCGTCGTAGCGAACGACCGAAAATTTCACCGACATTGTCAGATCTCCACTGGGGAGTTCACATCCTGGTATCAGTTCTAAGGTAGTTGTTGTTGCGGGAGTGCATTTCGTTAGTAAGAAAGTAGTTTTTGCGACCCCGGCTAATTCGAGCTTTGCCGAAGTGGTTGTCAGGCCTGTGCAGTTGACCTCATATGAAAGACCAGGAATCGCGACGCTAAATGTCCCATCCATCACCGCCGAGACGGTGGCTTCCTCGATTTTCCGTTCCGCAAAAGTTTTGCCAGCTATCTTAAATTCGCCTGCCTGCGGAGCTGCAGGCGCTTCGGCTGGCGTCCATGATTTGCCTTCATACGGGGAATTGAGGCTCAAGGTCTCCTTCCCTTTTAGGGTTGCGGGATGGGACCCAAAGAGCAGCGCATCTTTTTTGAATAAAGCTTCGGTCGTCGTATTGAAGGTCAAGGGCTGTTCAGATCGTTCGCCAGATTCGAATGCGGCCACTGTGGTGCCGGTTACTTCATTTTTTAGAGGCAGAGGACATTCTGTTTTTTCTTTAAATTCAATGACTGTAATTGGTTTGCCAACTTCCGACGCTTTCAATAAGTCGTAAAATGAGCCGCTATGGGAAACTGCCAGCCCTGAGAATTTCAGTTTGAACGGTTCAACTAGTTTGCATGTTTCCGCGACAAAGGGTGGACCGCTGAGAACGCATGACGAAAGGTTCAAAGTTAGAGGAGCACTGCCCCCTTTAACAATTTTGGCGCCTTCGCTTGTTGCCGAACTACAGGTGATTTCGCTGGCATACCACGGGATTGCCAGGCGCAAGGATTCGGTAAGTTTTCCGGTGACCCCAACTTCGTTGGCACCCAGTGCCTTAAGGGTTTTTCCACCGATGCGCCATTCGGTTTCGGCATTCGCCCCCGCTGCCAAACTTGCAAACGCACCTAGGATCACGACGCATACAGCTATCAAACGCAGGTTACGACTAACGGTTGATGTCATCGCTCGCCTCCCACTCGTGACCCGTTCGGGCCCCCGGATTTTCCGAGCCCGGTATGGGCTCGTTATTTTTACTCAAGGAAGTCTGTGTATTGTCTACCAGCGCGCTGAGAAATGCAAGGCCTTATGGCGGCACCGATACAGCTAGACGCGGCCGGCGGCTTGGCGCTCGCGGCGGGCGATTGCGTCGACGATTACGGCGAGCAGGAGGACGCCGCCGGTGACCATGAACTTGACCGCCGAGGAGAGGGCGAGCAGGTCCATGCCGTTGGCGATCGAGCCGATCACGAGGGCGCCGAGCAGGGCTGTCCAGACCGCGCCGCGGCCGCCGAAGAGGCTGGTGCCGGCGATCACCGGGCCGGCGATCGCCAGCAGCAGCAGTTCACTGCCGCCGGAGCTCTGATTGACGGCGAGCAGGCGCGAGGCGGCGAGAATGCCGCCGATCGCGGCCATCGTGCTTGCCAGGGCGAAGACCGCGATGCGGATCTTGTCGACGCCGATGCCGGCGCGGCGCGCGGCCTCGGCGTTGCCGCCGACCGCGTAGACGTGGCGCCCGAAGCGCGTGCGCCTGGCGATGTATTCGAAGCCGACGACGAAGGCCAGCAGGATCAGCAGCGCCAGGGGCACACCGCGGTCGGAGTTGAGGACGGCCACGGCGACCAGCGCGATCACGGCGACCAGCGCGATCCGGATGAGCAGCGGGGTCATGCTCTCTCCGGTTAGGCCGTGCCCGATGCGGCTGCGGTATCCGGCAAGGACGACGCCGGCATAGGCCGCGATCACGACTACGGCGATCGCCCAGCCGACCGCGTCCGAGTAGAAGGTGTTGGCGAGGCCGGTGATCTTCGAGTTGTTGATGTTGATCGATCCGGTAGAGCCGAGCACCTGCAGCAGCGCTCCCTGCCAGGCGAGCAGGCCGGCCAGCGTGACGACGAACGAGGGCACCCCGAAGCGGGTGAACACGGAGCCCTGGAACAGACCGATCGCCGTGCCGACGAGGACGGCGGCGAGGATCGCCAGGTACGGGCTCCAGCCGTGCTGGACGTTCAACACGGCCATCACCGCCGCCGCCAGGCCGCTGACCGCGCCGACCGAGAGGTCGATCTCGCCAAGCAGCAGCACGTAGACGATGCCGATCGAGATCAGGCCGACCGCGGTGATCTGCAGCATCAGGTTGGTCAGGTTCTCGGCCGAGAGGAAGCGGTCGTTCTCGAACTGGAAGATCGCCCAGATCACCGCCAGGCCGAGCACCACCCGCAGCGAGGCGAGGTCGCCCTGGACGAAGCGCCGCAGGGCGCTCGTGCCGACGCCCGGCTCGTCCTGCGCCTGGCCCGAGGCGGCCGGGGTTGCGCTTTCGGCGACGCTCATCGCGCCTCCTCCCCGCTCTCACCACCGGCGCCGCCCGCGTTTTCGCCCCCGTTGCCGCCGGCGCCGGTGATCGCCGCGACGACGTGCTCCTCGGTCGTCTGCTCGGCTTCGAAATCGCCAGCGGTGCGCCCTAGGCGCAGGACGACGATCCGGTCGGCCACGTCGAAGACGTTGGCGAGGTTGTGGCTGATCACGACGACGCCGAGCCCTCGCTCGCGCAGGTGCCCGATCAGCTCCAGCACCAGCTTGGTCTGCGGCACGCCGAGCGCGGCCGTCGGCTCGTCGAGCAGCACGACCCTGGGTTCGCCGAGCAGCGAGCGCGCCACCGCGACCTGCTGGCGCTGGCCGCCGGAGAGCGTCCCGACCTCCGTGCGCAGGCTGGGAATAGTCACCGCGAGGCTGGAGAGCAGCTCACCGGCCCGGTGCTCCATCTTCGCCTCGTCGAGCTGGCGGGTGGCCTGGGCCGCGCCGCCCGAGACCTCCTCCTGGCCGAGGAAGATGTTCGCCACCACGTCGAGGTTGTCGCAAAGCGCCAGGTCCTGGTAGACGGTCGCGATGCCGAGTGAGGTCGCGTCCTGGGGCCGCGAGATCGTCACTTCCTTCCCGCCAAAGCGGATGCGGCCGGTGTCCGGCGAATGAATGCCGGCGATCGTCTTCACCAGCGTCGACTTGCCGGCACCGTTGTCGCCGACCAGGCCGACCACTTCGCCTTCCCCGACGCCGAAGTCGACCCGGTCCAGAGCCTGGACCGGGCCGAACCTCTTGCTGACCCCATCGACCTCGAGCAACGGGGAGTCCGCGTTCATCCGCATCCCTCGCTAGGAGATCCCAGCTTCCTTGCAGGCCTTGGCGTAAGGCCCGGTGCAGAGTTCGTCGATCGATACTTCTTCGTCCGCGATCACGGTCTGCTTGATGTTGTCTTTGGTGACCGCGACCGGTTCGAACAGGATCGAGGGCACTTTGCCCGCTTCGTTGTCGAGTTCATCCGTGACCTTGCCCTGTGGGATTTCTTTGCCTTCGGCGAGATCGATGGCGATTTCGGCGCTGATCGCAGCCTCGGGCTTGTAGGCCTTGTAAACCGTCATGTACTGCTGGCCGGCAAGGATCCGCTGCAGGCCGGCAACCGTGGCGTCCTGGCCGGTCGTCGGTCGTTCTTCAGGATCGATGCCCGCCGACTTCATCGCCGCGATCGCGCCGCCACCGGTGTCGTCGTTGGCCGCGTAGACGCCAGCGAAGCCGTCTTTGCCGATCGCCGTGATCGCCTGCTGCATCTCGTTCTGGGCGTTCGTCGCCGACCATTCCGGGGTGTCGTATTCCTTGGCGATCTGCACGCCGGCCGCCGCGAACCCTTTGTTCGAGCCTTCCTTGAAGAGAGCCGCGTTGCTGTCGGCGGGATCGCCGTTGATCTTCACGATCGGCCCTTTCGGGCTGCCGTCTTCTTTCAGCTTTTCGGAGAGCGATTCAGCCTGCAGCGCGCCCACTCGTTCGTTGTCGTAGGAGACGTAGACCGCGACTTCGGCACCGAGGATGAGACGGTCGTAGCTGAGCACCGGCACGCCCTGCTGGTCGGCCTTCTGCACGCTGGCGGCCGCCGAGGCGGCGTCAACCGGGTCCAGCACCAGCACGTCGGCGCCCTGGGTCAGGGCCGCTTCGACCTGGCTCTGCTGCTTGGAGGCGTCCTCGGTGGCGTTGCTGTAGAGGATTTCGCAGTCAGGGCATATTTCTTCGACCTTTTCTTCGAAGCGTGGCCGATCGGAAGCCTCGTAGCGCGGGGTCTGGTTCTCGGGCAGCAGCAGGGCGACCTTGGGGCCGCCGCCACCGTTGTCACTTCCACCACACCCGGCCGCCACCACTACAAACACGAGCAGAGTGCCAGCCGCAAGCGAGAAACGCTTCAAAGCTGATTGGAACATGGGGCTCTCCTTTCCGCCCCTGCCCATACCCGCTCGGCGCGAATACCACTCCCAAAGGTAGCGCTCGGCGGTGCTCGGCACCACTGATTTTCTGAAGCCGGGAATGAACGCGAAGGCGCGCGGACTAAGCCGCGACCGCTTCGCGCCGCTTGCGCGGAGCGCGCTTTGGCTTCGCCGGCTCGATCAGCTCGGCGAGGAAGCGGCCGGTGTAGGACCCCGAGACGGCGGCGACCTGCTCGGGGGTGCCGGTGGCGACGATCTCGCCGCCCTCCTCGCCTCCCTCGGGGCCGAGGTCGATCAGGTGGTCGGCGGTCTTGATCACGTCGAGATTGTGCTCGATCACGACCACGGTGTTGCCGGCGTCGACGAGGCGGCCGAGCACGTCGAGCAGGCGCTGCACGTCGGCGAAGTGAAGGCCGGTGGTCGGCTCGTCGAGGATGTAGAGCGTGTTGCCGGTCGCGACCTTGGAGAGCTCGGTAGCCAGCTTCACGCGCTGCGCCTCGCCACCGGAGAGGGTCGTTGCCGCCTGCCCGAGGCGGATGTAGTCGAGGCCGACGTCGTGCAGGGTGCGCAGGCGGCGGGCGATCTTCGGCACGTTCTCGAAGAAGACAACCGCCTCCTCGACCGACATCTCGAGCACGTCGCCGATGTTCTTGCCCTTGAAGCGGACCTCGAGCGTCTCGCGGTTGTAGCGCTTGCCGTGGCACTGCTCGCAGGGCACGTAGACGTCGGGCAGGAAGTGCATCTCGATCTTGATCTGGCCGTCGCCGCG
>JASLIG010000014.1 GCA_030152805.1 Solirubrobacterales bacterium | reverse complement strand
ATCGCCGTTTGGCTTCCAGGGGACCGGCTCTTTGAGCAGCTCGATCTGGCCCGCCTCCCACTCGACCTTGGAGGAGGGGGCGTCGACGTGCAGGGTCTTTGGCAGCATCCCTTCGCGCATCGCCATCACCGCCTTGATCACCCCCGCCACTCCCGCCGCGGCCTGGGTGTGGCCGATGTTCGACTTGATCGAGCCCAGCCAAAGCGGCTCGTCTCGTTCCTGGCCGTAGGTGGCCAAGAGCGCCCCTGCCTCGATCGGGTCCCCCAGGGTGGTGCCGGTGCCGTGGGCCTCGACCACGTCAACGTCAGAGGGTGAGAGGCGGGCGTTGGCGAGGGCCTGGCGGATCACCCGCTCCTGGGAGGGGCCGTTGGGGGCGGTCAGGCCGTTTGAGGCGCCGTCTTGGTTTACCGCCGAGCCGCGGATCGTGGCCAAGACCGGGTGGCCCTTTGCCTGGGCGTCGGAGAGGCGCTCCAAGACCAAGACGCCGACACCCTCCGAGAAGCCGGTGCCGTCGGCGGCCTCGGCGAAGGACTTGCAGCGCCCGTCTGGGGCGAGGCCGCGCTGGCGACTCAGCTCCAGGAAGATGCCCGCCGACTGCATAACCGCCACGCCCCCCGCCAGCGCCAGCGAGCACTCACCCGCTCGCAGCGCCTGGGAGGCCAGGTGCGTTGCCACCAGCGAGGAGGAGCAGGCGGTATCGACCGCGATCGCCGGGCCCTCGAGGCCGAGAACGTAGGCGATTCGACCCGCGGCCACGCTGGTGGTGGTACCGGCCAGCAGGTAACCCTCCAGCTCCCGCGGCGGGCCCGGCGGATCGGTGCTGCAACCCTGCGAACTCAGCCCGGCGAAGACCCCCGCCGGCTCCCCGCGCAAGGAGGCCGGGTCGATGCCGGCGCCCTCCAGCGCCTCCCAGGCAGATTCCAAGAGCAGCCTCTGTTGGGGATCCATCGCCTGGGCCTCGCGTGGGGCGATGCCGAAGAACTCGGCGTCGAAGTCGGTGGCATCGGGGAGGAAGCCGCCGCTGCGCGTATAGCTGGCGCCAGCGCGCTCGGGATCTGGGTCGAAGAGCCGCTCGAGGTCCCAGCCGCGATCGGTCGGGAACTCCGCGATCACATCGGCGCCCTCTGTGAGCAGCCACCAGAGATCTTCGGGGGAGGAGGCGCCACCGGGGTAGCGGCAAGCCATGCCTATGATTGCGACCGGCTGACTGGCCGACTGCTCCAGTTCAACCACCCGGCGCCTTGCACCCCGGAGTTCACCAGTTACCTTTTTTAGGTACTTACTGAGTGTCTCTCTGTCGGCCATTCACTCATAGGCAATTGCCCGGCGAGCTCCGGAGAATGCCCCTCCCCCTAATCGTTTGATTACTGGCAATACCCTTGGGGTATTTGCCTTACCCATCTCGGACGGCCGAGAAATTTCTTCCCCTCCTCTAATAGCAGAGGTTCAGTCAGGCGAACAAATCAAGCAATTCACAAAATTGACCCCTCCTCCCGTCACATTTAGGATCGTTCGCAATGGGCGCCATCGTTCTCCCGCACCCCTTCACGATGGGCGACGGTGAGACGCCTTCGACAATCACATGCCTTTACGGTGTTATTACCGGCGAGCGGTCCGCTCTACTCATCGCGGGGAGTTTGCGGTGGTGAAGACACCGGTACCTACCACTGTGATTTACCAGGTGATTAAAAAGCCGAACCGAACTCCTCGTCGATGAGCTTGATCAGCTCATCGTCCGAGGCCGAATCGAGGTTCTGATCGTCGTCGATGGTCGCGTCTCGCATATCACTATCGAGTGACACCAGCGTTAGGAGCGATTGGAGACGATTGAGCACCTGCATTCTTTCACTCTTGCCGATCGAGGCAAGACGCGATTCGAGCCGGTCGATTTCGCTGCTCAGTGGTGAGGACCCGCCGTTGGTCCCCTCGATCAGCTCGAGCAGAAAGTGCGACAGTGCCAGCGGACTCGGATAGTTGAAGACCGAGGCCGCCGGCAGCCTCAGGCCGATAATAGATCCGAGCCGGTTGCGCAGCTCCACCGCCGCGAGCGAGTCGAGACCGGCCTCTTTCAGTGGGCGCTCCGAGACAAGGGCCTCGCTCGACAGATGCCCGAGGGCGACGGCCGCCTCGCTTCTCACCACATCGAGCACGGCGCTCTCGCGCTCTGCCTCCGGCATCTCGAGCAGGCGTTGCGCCAGGTTCTCGCCATCCCGTCGGCGACGCGGGGCGTCAACCAGCCCACGGAAGACGGGGGGCAGCGAGCCCGCGCGAGCCTGGGCGCGCAACGCCCCACGCGCCAGTCGCGTGACAATCAGATCAGCCGCGCCGAGCCCGGTCGCCACGCCGAGCATCTCGAGACCCATGGCATCGTCGATCGGCTCCAGGCCGCTGCGGCACAGGCGCTGCCGATCGGCCTCGCTGAGCCGCGAAGTCATGCCGCCCTGGCATTGCCAGGGGCCCCAGCCGATGGAGGTGGCGGGGAGGTTTTCACGCTGCCGTCGCTGCGCCAGCGCGTCGAGGAACGCGTTGGCGGCGGCGTAGCTGCCCTGGCCGGGGCTGCCGATCGTGGCCGCCAGCGAGGAAAAGAGCACGAATTCCTCCAGCTCGAGCCCCCTGGTCAGCTCGTGCAAATTCCAGGCGGCATCGACCTTGGCGCGCAGCACCGCCTCGAAGCGGGCCGGCGTGAGTGCCTCGACGATTCCGTCGTCTCGGACGCCAGCAACGTGAATCACGCTCCGCAGCGGGGGCGCTCCCTCGAGCCCGGCGATCAGGGCCGCCAGATCGCCGCGGTCGGCGACGTCACAGGCGGCGATCTCGACCTCCGCCCCCCGAGCCTCCAGGGCGCCCCGCAGCTCCTCAGCGCCTTCGGCCTCGGCGCCGCTGCAACTGACCAGGAGCAGGCGCCGCGCGGGCCCCTTTGCGACGAGATGCTGGGCTACCAGGGCGCCCAAGCCGCCGGTGCCGCCGGTGATCAAGGTCGTGCCTCCCGCCGCGGGGTCCGCTGCCGAGCCGAGGTCCTCCAATGCGCCGGGCGCGCGCGTTCCGCTCGAGACCATCTCCAGCGCGGAGGGATCCGCCCGCTCGAGCCGGGGAATCAGGACCCTGCCCTCGCGAAGCGCGAGCTGGGACTCGTCCACGAGCGCGAGGGCCCGTGCCAGAACCAGCCGGGATGCGTCGGAATCGTCGCTGTCGACCAGGACGAAGCGGTCGGGATGCTCGGTCTGGGCCGTGCGCAGCAGCCCCCACACAGGCGCGGTGAGCAGGTCGGGCGACTCTCCCTCCTCAACCGCGACCGCGCCGGAGGTGATCAGCGCCAGGCGTGTGGGATCCTCGCCAGGTTCGCGGCCGAGCCAGTCCTGCACCACGGCGAGGGTCCGCTCGAGCGTCGCCCGCACAGCCGTCGGTGGGTCGGCGCCGTAGTCAGGCTCGCAGCGCCAGATCTCCGCCTCGAGTGCCGAGTCCTGTGCACCGGGCTCGGCAACGGCGACCTCGCGCCAGGCGAGGCGAAAGAGCGCATCTGGCCGACCGGTAGACGCCCCCGTAAGCGCGCCGCGCTCGAGGGGACGCAAGCTCAAGCTCTCGATCGAGAGCACCGGCTCCCCCGACGGGCTCGTCGCGTGAAGGGAGAAGCCGTCGGTGGTGGGACGCAGGTGAACGCGCAGCGAGTCCGCTCCGTCCCGGTGCAGGGCGACGCCGCTCCAGGAGGACGGCAGGCCGGGCTCCTTCTCCGGGGAGACGAGAAACCCGGCCTGCAGTGCCGCTTCCATTAGGGCCGGGTGGACGGCAAAGCCCGCCGGCCGCTCGAAGGGCTCCCCTGGCAGACAAACCTCAGCGAGGATCTCGTCTCCGTGCCGCCAGGCACTGCGCAAGCCCTGGAAGATCGGGCCGTATTCGAATCCGGCATCGGCGAAGCGGTCATACAGCGCCTCGACCGCCAGCGGCTCGGCACCCGGCGGAGGCCAGCTCGATCGCTCCGGCTCGGCCGGTTCGGACGATGGCGGCGCCAGGACGCCGGTGGCATTGCGGGTCCACTCCCCCCCTCCTTCCTCAGGGCGCGAGTGAAAGGAGAACGCACGATGGCCTTCGGAGTCGGGCTTGCCAGCGCCAAGCTGGATCTGCACGGCGCCGCCCGGGCGTACGATCAAGGGCGCCTCCGTGGTCAGCTCCTGGAGCATCTCGGCGCCCAGCTCGGCGCCGACCGCCAGCGCCAGCTCGACGATCACAGCAGCGGGGACGATCGCGGTTCCGTCGATTGCGTGCTCCGCCAGCCAGGCATGAGTTTCGAGGGAAAGGCGGCCGCTGAAGACGTGGGCCCCCTGCTCCACGGCCACGGATAGAGCAGCCCCCAGCAGCGGGTGCTCGGCCGCTCCCAAGCCGGCAGCGGCGAAATCCCCGGCATCTCCCCCCGACTCCATCCAATAGCGCTTGCGCTGGAAGGCATAGGTCGGCAACGGCACGATCCGGGCCCCGTTTGGAGCGAGAAAGCGCCCCCAATCGAAGTCGATACCGGTGCAGTGGGCCTCGGCCAGCGCCGCGACCAATGTCTCCGTTTCGGGTCGCTCGCGGCGACTGAGCGCCAAGGCCGTCGCTGCCGAGTCCCCCTCCAGGCACTCGCCGACCATCGCGCTGAGCACCGCGTCTGGACCCAGCTCGAGAAAGTGGGTGACGCCCTCCCCGGCCAGGTAGCACACACTGTCGTGGAAGCGAACGGGCTCGCGTGCCTGGCGGGCCCAGTAGTTGGGCGCGGTCGCCTGCTCGGGGCTCAGCGGCAGGCCGCTGACGTTGGAGACGATCGGGATCCGGGCGGGCTGAAGGTCGAGGCCGGCCGCCACCTCGACCAGCTCGTCCAGCATCGGCTCCATGCGATGGGAATGAAAGGCGTGGCTGACCCGCAGCTGCGTGGTCTTATGGCCTCGCTGCTCGAATCTCGCCGCCAACGCCAGGGCCGCCTCCGCCTCACCGGAGACGACGGTCGAACCCGAATCGTTGATCGCGGCGATCGAAAGCCTGCCCTGGAAGCCCTCCAGCGCCTCGCGGACCTCCTCCTCGCCGGCGCCGATCGCCAGCATCGCCCCGCCCCCAGCCAGCCCGCTCATCAGGCGCCCGCGTGCCCCAACCAGCTCACAGGCGCCCTCGATCGAAAGGACGTCGGCAACGTGTGCGGCGGCGAGCTCACCGATCGAGTGGCCGACGAGGAAGTCGGGCCGCAGGCCGAGACTCTCCAGCAGGCGGTAGAGCGAGACCTCGATCGCGAACAGGGCGGGCTGCGTGAACTGTGTCTCGTTGAGCAGCTCGGCCTCGGCACTGCCTGCCTCCGCGACGAGAAGCTCCCCGAGCGGACGCTCGAGATGGGGTTGGAGTTGGGCGCAGACGGCGTCGAGCGTTTCGCCAAAAAGGGGAAAGGCGGCCGCCAATTCCCGCCCCATGCCTGCTCGCTGGGCACCCTGACCGGTGAAGAGGAAGGCGACCTTGGCGCCACGAACGGCCTCGCCCCGGACGACCCCGGAGCGCTCGCCATTGGCCAGCGCGGCGAGAGAGGAGAGCAGTTGCTCGCGATCCTCCCCGCAAATGACCGCCCGGTGCGGGTGCAGCGCCCGGCCGCGGGCGAGCGAGTAGCCGACGTCGACCGGATCGAGGTCTGCCTGCTCGCCCACCTGCGCGAGCAGGCGCCCCGCCCCGTCGCGCAGCGCCTCGGGGCTGCGGGCCGAAAGCGGCCATGCGAACGGGGCGGGGCTTTCCTCCCGCCTGGAGGGGGAACCCTCTCCCCCCGTTCCCTGCCTGGGGGTCCCTGCGGGGGGAACGGGCGCCTCCTCCAAGATCAAATGGGCGTTGGTGCCGCTGATGCCGAAGGACGAGACACCGGCGCGGCGCGGTCTCTCGCTCGGCTGCCAGGGCGCGGCCTCCGCCAGCAGCTGGACGCTGCCCGCCGTCCAATCCACTTGCCGAGTCGGCCGCCCCAGGTGCAGGCTCTTCGGCAGCGTCCCGTGACGCATCGCCTCGACCATCTTGATTACCCCGGCGACGCCGGCGGCGGCGAGCGTGTGGCCGAGATTGGACTTGACCGAGCCGAGTCGCAGCGGCGCCTCGCGCTCCTGGCCGTAGGTGGCGAGCAGCGCCCGCGCCTCGATCGGGTCGCCGAGCGCCGTGCCGGTGCCATGAGCCTCGACCGCATCGACCTCTGCCGGCCCCAGCCCGGCGCTCGCCAGAGCCTGGCGGATCACACCTTCCTGAGAGCGGCCGTTGGGCGCCGAGAGACGGTCGGAGGCACCGTCTTGGTTGACCGCCGAGCCGCGGATCGTGGCGAGGACCCGGTGGCCGTTGCGGTGCGCGTCGCCGAGGCGCTCGAGCATGAGCAAACCGGCACCCTCCGACCAAGCGGTGCCGTCGGCGCCCTCGGCAAAAGCCTTGCAGCGACCGTCGGCCGCCAGGCCCCGCTGGCGGGAGAACTCGATGAACTGCGCTGGCGTCGCCATCACGTTGACGCCGCCGGCAAGGGCGAGCGAGCATTCCCTCAAGCGCAAGGCCTGGCAGGCGAGGTGAATCGCCACCAGCGAGGACGAGCTGGCGGTATTCACGGTCACGGCTGGACCCTCGAGGCCGAAGGAGAACGCCACCCGCCCCGAGACGACGCTCTCCGCAAGGCCGGTGGTGAGGTGCCCCTCGAGGCTGTCGGGTTGCGAGCCGGCGCCGTAGTCGCAGTACATGACGCCCGCATAGACGCCGGTTGCCGTTCGACGCCGCCGCTCGGGATCTATGCCCGCCGCCTCGAACGCCTCCCAGGCGATTTCCAGCAGCAGTCGCTGCTGGGGGTCCATCGCCAGCGCCTCGCGCGGCGAGATGCCGAAGAACTCGGCGTCGAACTCCGCGGCATCGGCGAGGAAGCCGCCTTCGCGCGCGTACGTGGTGCCGGGATGGTCGGGATCGGGGTCATAGATGCGCTCGAGCGCCCAGCCGCGGTCGGCCGGGAACTCGCCAACCGCTTCGCCGCCTGCTGCGAGCAGCTCCCAGAGGTCCCGCGGCGAGGCGACCCCGCCCGGGTAGCGGCAGGCCATGCCGACGATCGCGATCGGCTCACCGAGCGCGATTCGCTCGGGGCTGCTCCCGGCGGACCGCTCGATGGTGGTTCGAAGCCCGTCTAGCGACTCGTCCGCGATGCTCGCCTCCCTCCCCGCCATGCTGGCTCACCTCCCTGGCTACCGGCGCTGCTGATCAATCTTCAACCACCGCCCCGCGGTCACCAAGTTTCGCTTTGCGATCCTCCGCGATCGATCGCGGCGATCGCTATCGCCGCCAGCACGAAGCCGTCGCGGACGAGCCAGCGTCCCTGAAAGGAGGTCAGCTCTTTGCCACCGAGGTGGGGGCCGGGTACGAGCAGCCGCGCCTCGAACGTCCCGCCGCCAGGATCGATCGAGGCGAGCGCGTCTTCGAAGCCGAGCCAGCTGCCGGTGAGTGGAAACCAAGCCTTGTAGACGGCCTCCTTGAGGCTGAAGAGCAAGCGATCCCACCTCACGGCGGCGTCCTGCCGTGCCAGCTCCGCCAGCATCCGGCGCTCCTCCGGGAGGGCGATGTCGCCGAGCACCCCAGCAGGAAGCGGTGCATTGGGCTCGGCGTCGACGCCGATCGTGACGAACTCGGTCTCGCGACCGGCGGCGCAGGCACGGTAGCCCTCGCAGTGCGTGATGCTGCCGACGATGCCGGCGGGCCATTGCGGCGCCCCGCGCGGCCCGGCCGGAATCGCCACCGCCTCTATGCCGAGTCGCTCGAGTGCCGCGCGAGCGCAGGCCCGGGCGGTCGCGAACTCACGCCGTCGTTTCTCGACGGCGCGGGATATGAGCAGCTCCTCCTCGGGAAAGAGCTCTACCCCGGCGATGTCGTCCCTCGTCTCGACCGCCATCGCGTTGCGCGGCAGCAATTCCTCAAGCATGCGGGCCCTCGGGCAGGATGCGGCGCGGGCCCCGGGCGGCGCCGAGCCAGCTGCGCCGCTCGCGGGGGTAGCCCATCGAGACCTCCTCGAAGCGCACGCCGTCGTGCCAGGTCGTGCGAGGGATGTGGAGGTGCCCGTAGACGACGGCCGCCGCCCGGAAGCGGGTGTGCCAGGCTGCGGTCCGCTCGGTCCCGCACCACTGGGCAAACTCCGGATGGCGAAGGACTCGGGTCGGCTCGCTCAGCAGCGGGTAGTGGTTGACGAGAACCGTCGGCAGGGCGGGATCGATCCCCTCGAGCCGCTTCTCGGCCTCGCTCACCCGCGCCGCGCACCAGGCCTGGCGGCTGGGGAAGGGCGCGGGGTCGAGCAGGAACTCATCGACGCAGACGATTCCCGCACGGTGCGCCAGCCTCAGCGCCTCCTCCTTCGTGGAGGCGATGTTGCGGCCGAAGCTGTAGTCGTAGAGGAGGAACAGCGGAGCCACGCAGACCGGCCCGCCGCTGCCCTGCCAAAGTGGATAGGGATCCTCGGGTGTGAGAACCCCCAGTTCCCGGCAGATCTCCACCAGCCGGCGGTAGCGCCGCTCGCCCCGCAGCTCCGCCGGATCGTCGCGCTGGGTCAACAGCTCGTGATTGCCCGGCACCCAGATAACCGTCGCGAACCGCTTGCGTAGCAGCGCCAGGGCCCATTCCACCTCAGCAGGGCGATCGGCGACGTCGCCGCAGACGATCAGCCAGTCCGCATCGGACTCCGCCTCCATTCGCTCTACCAGCTCGCGGTTCTCGCTGTGCTCGACGTGAAGGTCCGCGATCGCCAGCAGTGCCCCGTCCTTCACCGTCGTTCCGGCCCGCCCGACCCACGATCGCCGCACAGCGCTGCCAGACCCCAGGCCAACCGCTCCCGCGTCTCCCCGGGCTCGATCACCTCGTCGACGAATCCCTGTGCTGCGGCCGCGCCGGCGCTGAGGTGCTCGGCCGCGTAGGCCCTGGCGAGGATCTCCCGCTCGGCCTCCGGGTCCACCGCCGCCAAGAGAGTGCGGCGGTGGATGATCGCGCTTGCCGCCCCGGCGCCCATCACGCCGATCTCGGCTTCGGGCCAGGCGAAAACCAGGTCAGCCCCGAGGTCCTTGCAATTCATCGTGATGTAGGCACCGCCGTAGGCCTTGCGCAGGACCACGGTGATGCGCGGCACCGTCGCGGCCGCGAAGGCGCGCACCAAGCCCGCGCCAAAACGAATCACACCCGCCTGCTCCTGGCGCCGCCCCGGCATGAAGCCCGGAGTGTCGACGAGTACCAGCAACGGCAGACCAAAGGCATTGCAGGTCTCGACGAAGCGGGCGCCCTTCTGCGCTGAGTCGGCATCGAGAACACCGCCCATGTAACGCGGTTGGCTGGCGATCACACCGACCGACCTTCCTTCGCAACGCGCCATGCCCGTGAAGATGCTGCGCGCCCAGCGCGGGCCGAGCTCGAGCAGGGAGCCGGCGTCGACGATCGCTTCGATCACGTCGCGAACGTCATAGACCTCCCGCGACGAGCCCGGCAGCCGCAGGGCGGGATCACCGGTCGGATCGATGGGCATCGCGCCGGGAGGCTCCGCCCCGGCGTGTTGAGGCAGGTAGCCGAGCAGCCTCCGGGTGAGGCGAGCGGCGCTTCGCTCGTCGGCGGCGACCGCGTCGCAAACCCCATTTCGCTCATGGATCCGGTAGCCACCGAGCTCCGCGGCGCCGACCTCCTCGCCGGCGACTTCGCGAACCACTCGCGGCCCGGTCAGAAACATCGTCGCCTCGGCCGTCATCACGACGAAATCGGTGAGCGAGGGTGAGTAGCAGGCGCCGCCAGCCGCCAGCCCGGCGACGATCGAGATCTGGGGAACGGCGCCCGAGAGCGCCACGCTGCGGCGGAAGATGCGACCGTAACCGGCCAGCGCCGCGGTCCCCTCGTGCAAGCGCGCCCCCGCCGACTCGACGAAGCCGACGATCGGCATCCGCGAGCGGCCGGCGAGCTGCATCACCCTCTCGATCGAGTCGCCGTGCGCTTCCCCCAACGAGCCGCCGAGCATGCTCGCGTCTTGCGCGTAGCAGGCGACCGGACGGCCGTCGATTCGGCCCACCCCGGCGACGACGCCGTCGCCGGGCGTCGCCCTGGCGCTCAGCCGTGGCGATATGGCGGTCGAGCGGATCGAGCGGAAGGAGTCCGGGTCGCAGAGCAGCTCGAGACGCTGGAGAGGTGTGGCGCTGGCCGCGTGGTCGGGTCGCGAGCCCGCTGCGAGCCCTGCTGAGCTGCCCATGCTCTACTCAGCGGATGCTTGCAGGCTGTGACCGCAGTGAGGACAGACGAGCGAGTCCCGCGCGGCCTTGGCCCTGGCCCCCGGCTGTGGCGACCCGCTTGGCCTGCCCTTTCCGGCTGAACGCAACTCCAATCGAAGGTCGGCGACGGACAGCCGCTCTCGCCGCGCGCGGTCGAGCCAGCGAGCCTGCTCCTCCGGCTCCAGCGGCGCGAGCAGAACGTGGTGGCTCCAGGTCAATTTGTCACTACGTAGTGACGAATCGAATCGCGAGGCAACCCAAGCCATGTTGCGCAAGCTGGCGACGTCATATCCCGTGACCCGCGCCGCCTCCGCGTATTTCTCCCCCCAGCGGGCGGTGCCGTAGCGGACCCAGTCGCCAATCCACCACTGGCTGCAGCGACCGATCGCCCCCAGGCGCCGTCCCGTCGCCAGCCACTCCGCCTGACCGAGGTCCTCTTGCGGTGACCAGGCGACTTTCGAGATCGCGTTGGCAGCTCGCCGCGCCGATTCCCTCTGCTTGACGCGCTCGGCCGAGACCTCGCCGAAGGCTGGTGCGGAAGGCGGAAGTGTTTGGACGACTTCTGGAGACCCTGGCATCGACCCTGCCTCGCCTGTTCGTGGATACGGTGTCGTTCTCGGAGACCGAGAATGGGCGCCCCCCGGCGCCTACCTCATGTGTAGCAGCGGAAGTTCAAAGCGCGCTGCACCAATATGGTGCGCGGGACCCTTCCGGGCTCGCCAAAGTGTCCCATTTGCGGCGGCAACCGGCTGAGAATCAGCTGTCGACGGCGCGCAGCGTGGGACGGCGACCGGGCTCTTCCTCGAGTTCCTCGAGCACCAGCGCGACCTCGATCTCCGCGTGGCAGGTGTGCAGGAGCCGCCCCAGCGCCTCCTCGACCTTGCGCAACCGTCGCTGCACGGTGTGACGGTCGATCTGCAGCGCCGCCGCAGCGGTCGCCGCGTTGAAGCCGGCCTCGAAATAGGCACGCAGGGTCTCCCGCAGGACCGGGCCGGCGTCGGCCTCGTCGAGCGGGGTGAGATAGGTCTCGCGCAGCGACTTGGCGAGCAGGTCGTCGCGGAGCACGGCGGCCAGCAGGACGACGTCGCTTGCCTGGGTGAGCGGTCGCGGCCGCCGCAGCATCACCTGCTGAGCCGCCTTGGCCTCGTGGTGCGTGAGGCGCCAGCCTTCGATTCCCTGACGGGGCTCGCCGACCGCGAGGGTGACCTCACCGAGCACGCCGGCCGCCTGGTAGCGCTCGACTTCGGTCAGCGAGAGGCGCTGGCGACCGCCGAGCCAGGCCCAAGCGGTCTCCTCGCCGCGCGGCACGACCAGGGGCTGGCGGTTGAGGCCTGCGGCCAGGGTCCTGGCCGCGACCGCCGGCCGGGAACCGGTGACGATCAGGCCCAGGTGCCAGGCGTCGAATTCGTAGTCCAGCGCGGCGGCGTCGAGCGGCGCGTCGCCGGCCAGGAGTCGCTGGACCCGTTCGGCCAGCCGCTGTGCGGGCGAGCGGCGCATCAGCTCCAGCTCGTCCATGTACTCGGCCGCGACTGAGGCCATCAGCCGGTCCACGTGCGATCCCTGGGTGTGCAGCACTTGGCGCAGGACGTCACTCGGAAAGCGCCCCGCCTCTTCCATGATGAACTCGCCGACCAGGCGATCGCCGGCCGCGTAGCGCCGCAGCACGGTGTCGAGCCGCACCCCGGTGCGCGCCGAGCGCCTCGCTTGCGCCGCGGCGGCAGCCGGGATCGACCCGTTCCAGTCCTCGCCCCGCTCGATGCCGAGCAGGGCGTAATCGACCGACTCGGCCACGGTCGCGCGCAGGCCGGCGCGGTACTCGGGATCCTCGCCTTCTTCCTGGGCGGACAGCTTGCGCACCCGCTCGAAGATCAGGTCTTCGAGCTCGCTCGAGCGCGCCCGTAGGCGCGCGACCAGATCGGTGCGGATCTCGTGCAGCGCTTCGGTAATGCGATGACTGGCGCTATTCATCGCCGCATCGGCCCCCTCTCCCTGTACACACGCTAGTACTCAATCTCCCAGGCTGTCAACCGAGCGGCGCGCGGAATCGGTCGGATGGTCATCTAGGCTGCACGGCCGATGGGCACGATCGACGAGCTGCTCGCCAACAACGAGGCCTTCGCCGCCGACCTCGCCGAGCGGCACCTCGACGTGCGACCGAGCAGGGGGCTAGCGATCGTCACCTGCATGGACTCGCGGCTGGACGTCTTCGCCGCGCTGGGCTTGGCGGACGGCGAGGCGCACGTGCTGCGCAACGCCGGCGGCGTGATCACCGATGACGTGATTCGCTCCCTGGCGATCTCGCAGCGCCTGCTCGGCACCCGCGAGGTGATGCTGATCCACCACACGGACTGCGGCATGCAGAAGATCAGCGACGACGGCTTCCGGGCGGAGCTGCGGCGCGAGACCGGCGTCGCGCCGGCCTTCGCGATCGAGTCCTTCGACGACGTCGAGGCCGACGTGCGCCAGTCGATCCTGCGGGTGCGCCGTTCCGGGTTCCTGCCGCACCGCGACTCGGTGCGCGGCTTCGTCTACGACGTCGACAGCCACAGGCTGCGAGAGGTCGAGGCCGAGACGCCGAGCTAGATGCCCTGACCCCGGCCGAACTTGCCAGGCGGGATTGGGTGGGATGGCGGGTGTGCCTCTGCGGGAATTTGGGTCGCACGCGCCCTGCGGGCGCTTAGCGACGATTTGAGAGCGCGGCTGCGCCGCGCTTAGAAGCACGAGTGCAGCGGCCGCCTGCGGCGACATTCCCGCAGAGGCACACCCGCCATCCCCCTCAGAGCCACCCGAGCTTTCGAGATTGCCTTGAAGCCTTGCCCGTCCTCGGGGTTTCTCACAAGCTTGTAAACCCTGAGGCCGCCTGCATGGCCGCACCGTGCTGGCAACCGCCACGAGGGAGACCGGCAGTCCCGCGGGCGAATGTCGCGAAGCGGCGGAAATGCAATCTGGTGTCTGCGCGGCGATAGCCGCGCACCTCATTCACCCCAAGTGCTGCGCACTTGGGGTGTCAATTCGACCACGGGACTGCCGGTCTCCCCCGCCGGGGGAGCTAGGCGTTATCCGCCCAGCTTGTAGGCGACGATCTGGGCCTGCTGTCCGGCCGCCGCAGCGACGCCGGCGGGGGCGATCAGCATTTCGTCGGCGACGGTCACGCCGCTATTGGTGCCCGCGGGAAGTTTTTGCCGCCAGACGACGCTGCCGTTTTTCGTGTTCATCGCGCTAACCGTGCCGTCGTAGGTGGTGGCGAAGACGAGGTCGTTGACCGCGGTCGCGTAGCCGAAGGCGGCGCTGACGAACTTCTGCTTCCACTTGACTTTGCCCGTCGCCACGTCGAGGGCGACCATTTCGCCGTTGCCGGGCCCGCCTTCGGACTTTTCGGTCTGGCTGGCCAGCGTCAGCGAGGCGTTTACCACCGGCACGAAGACGGTCGAGCCATCGGTCGCCATCGGCGCGATCACGCCACCGAGGGAGCCGGGCAGCTCCGTCACCGGCAAACTCGGCGTCTTGCCCTGCATCGCTTCCAGGCCGATGTCGTCGTGGCCGTTGTGGATCCCGACCGGACGCTTCCAGAGCAGCTTGCCGCTGGCGCGGTCGAGGGCGATCACGATGCCGGACTTGCCGGCGCCGATCACCATGTCCTTGCCGCCGGCTTTGACCAGGATCGGCGGGTCCTGCAGGTCCCAGTCGTTGACGTCGTGCGGGGTTAGCTGGTAGTACCAGTCCAGTTTGCCCGTCTTGGCGTCGAGCTTGACGATCGAGTCCGTGTAGAGATTGGGGCCGGGACGGCTCGATCCCCAGGGGTATTTTTCGGTCCCCGGGATCGGGCCCGGGTTGCCGATCGCCGCGTACATCGAGCCTTCTTCGTCGAACGCCGGCGGGTACCAGAGGCCGCCGCCGGAGTTGAGGTTGCGGGCCGCCGCGGACTTGGCCCAGAGATCGTCCGGCGCGGTGTTGAAGTGCCACACTTTTTTGCCCGTCTTGGCGTCGAGTGCCCAGAGGATCCCGACCGCGCCGCCGCCGTAGAATTCTTCGACGTTGACCGGGACGGTCGAGACGTAGACGAGGCCGTCGTGGTAGCCGGGGGCCATGTCGATGCCCTCGTGTTCGTTTTTGGTCAGTTTCACCGACCAGACCTCGTTGCCGTTTTTCTGGTCGAGCGCGAACGCTTCGGTCGGAGTCGCCCCGTAGACCAAGCCGTTGGCGACGACGACCCCGTTCGGACCGTGGTCGGGCTGTTCGAAGGTGGCCGTCCAGAGGACTTCGCCGCTTTCGACGTCGATCGCCTGCACGTTGGAGACGAGGTCCTGCGAGTACATCACGCCCTTGCTGACGATCGGCGTCGAAGCGTAGGCGCCGAAGGCGCTCTGCGCTTTCAGGGGCAGGGTCCAGGCGGCCTTCAGCCCGCTCACCGAGCCGCTGTCGATCGGGCCCCGCTGGTAGCGCGTGTTGGCATCGTCGCCGTTGGCCGTACCCGAGCCGGTGAAGCTGGGACCGCCGCTGCCCGAGGAGGAGGAACCGCAGCCGCCGAGAGCCAAGACGACGAGCAGTAGCACAGCCGCCGCGGCGATTGCGCCAGCGGACCGGTTTCCCCTGCTCAGACCGCTCATCGCGCGACCTTATGTGACTGGTTTGAGAGTGTCAAGTAATCGCGGACGATTGGCTGCAAGACGCGGTTCGAGAGCAGCCCGAGCGCGCCGAGGTTGGCGAAGCCCGGGCCCTGGCTGAGTCCGGCCAGCCCGGGGATCTGCAGGCGCGGCTCCATCCCGCGCAGCTCGAGGTTGCGGCCGATCGGCACCTCGCTGCCGGCTGGCTGGTCCCAGAGCGGGCCGCTGCGGCGCTCGATCTCCTCCCGCACCTTCGCCGGGAATAGGGTGCGCATCTGCGCCAGCAGGTCGAAGCCGGTGCAGTTGGCGACGAAGTCGTGCTCGCTGTGCACGACGCCACCGGGGGACTCATACTCGAGCCGCACCCCCTCCCCGCCGCCGGCCTCACCGACGTCGGTGACGCGACCGGTCACAAAACGGCAGCGGTCATCGTAGGCGATCGCCGCCAGGCTGGGCGGGTCGAAGACGCCGCGGTCGGAGTGCTTGACGAAGTCGCGCCGGGTGCGCTGGTCGAGCGCCTCCCATTCGACCGTGTCGGGGTTGGAGAAGACCCGGTTCTCGAGGAAGCTCTCGCCGCGGCTCATCGGCAGCATCGGCGTGTAGATCGTGAAGCGGCACTCGGGCCGCAGGCCGCGCAGGAACATCGTCGCGCTGAGCGCGCTCTCGCCGCCGCCGACGATCGCCACGTCGCAACGGCGGTCCTCGGGAATGCGGGCGAACTCCTCGCGCTTGCTGTCGCAGTGGAAGACGCGCTCCGCGACCGCCGGCTCGTGCGGGAAGGCGCGGTGGATGCCCGGCCCCGTCAGCACCAGGGAGCGACCGGCACACCGGGACTTCCCCCCGTCCTCCTCGGCCTCGACGACCCAGCGCTCGCCCGCCTCGTCGAGGGTCACCTGGGTGACGCGGGCGTGCAGGTGCTCGATCCCCTCAGTCGCCCGCGCCATCACCCAGGCGAGGTACTCGCCGTAGTCGCGGTGGCGCACCTGCGGCGAGCCGGCGTCGACCCAGCGCGCGTAGCGGCGGGTGCTGATCATGTGCTGCTGCCAGGTGAACTGGGCAAGGGCGGCGTCGATCGCCTCGCCCGCCTCGCCGAACTCGATGTGGCTCTGGTAGGGGAAACCGATGTCCTTGATCGGGGTGACCGCCAGCGGCTCCTCGCCCGAGGTCATGCCGTTGCGCCCCTTCCACGAGGCTGCGACCTCGGTCCCCTCGATCACCTTCACCGAGAGCTCGGCGAGGCCAAGGCTGTTGAGGATGTGCACCTTGGTGGAGATTCCGGCTGCCTTGGCCCCGGCGCCGACGATGATCAGGTCGCAATCAGCCACGCCGACACCCGCCGTAACGTTTTTTCCATGCAATGGACGGATAAGGCGTTACGGCTCTCATGCGAAGGCGCGGGTTCGGGGTTTGGCGACTACGAGGCCGTGCTGGGCGGGGCTGAAGGCGATCGCGGCACGGCTGATGCGCTCGCCACGCTCCTCGACCGGCTCCAGCTCGACCTCCTCGAGCACGGTGCGCAGCACCCGCTTCATCTCCTGTTCGGCGTAGCTGGCAGCGAGGCAACGGCGGGCGCCGCCGCCGAAGGGGATCCAGGTCGGGACCGCCGCGCGCTGCTCGAGGAAGCGCTCGGGGACGAACTCGCCGGGTTCGTCGTAGACGTCCGCGCGGTGGTGGATCAGGTAGACACAGGGCGCGATCAGGGTGTCGGCGGGGAGGTCGTAGCCGCCGAGGGTGGCGGGCTTGAGCAGGCGCCGCACGACGACCGAGACCGGTGGGCGCAGGCGCAGCGTCTCCTTGATCACCGCGTCGAGGTAGGCCTCGCCCTGGCCCGCGAGCACTTCGGACTGCAGGCGCGCCAGCTTCTCGGGGTGGCGCAGGAGGCGCTCGAAGACCCAGGCCAGCGAGCTCGAGGTCGGGCCGTCGGTGAGCAGGGTCAGCAGTTCGTCGCGCAGGTCTTTCTCGCTCAGCGGCGAGCCGTCCTCGTTGCGCGCCTCGATCAGGATCGAGACCGCGTCGCGGCGGCCGTCCTCCCCTTCGGCGCGACGGCGCCGCACCTCCGCCAGCACCGCCTCTTCGACCGGCGCCATCGCTTCCCGCCAGCCGCGGCTGCGTTCGAGCCAGCGCGGGCCGCGCATCGCCAGCTTGCGCAGCCGGCCGTCGTCGTTGATCGCCTCGGTCAGGTTGGTGAGCAGGCCGCGCAGCCGGTCGAGGCGCCCCTGGTCGTCGCCGAAGACGGCCCGCATCACCACCTCCTGGGTCAGCGCCTGCATGCGCGGCCAGAGCCTGAACGGCTCGCCGACCGGCCAGGAGCGCACTTCGCGCCGCGCCAGCTCGGTCATCATCTCGGCGTCCTCGCGCATCCGCTCGCCGTGGAAGCGCGGCA
>JASLIG010000083.1 GCA_030152805.1 Solirubrobacterales bacterium | reverse complement strand
GGAGCAACAGCGGGGAGGCTCCGGAGACCCCTCCCCCGACTCCCTTACGAGATGCTCGAGTCTCTCCAGGGTCAAAGCAAGATGTGACCCCCGCTTGCTCTGGGCCACGGCATGAATCTCGTCGACGATCACCGCCTCGGTCGTGGTGAGGATCTCGCGGGCGCCCGAGGAGAGCATCAGGTAGAGCGACTCGGGCGTCGTGATCAGGATGTCCGGCGGCTTTTTGCGCATCGCCTGGCGCTCTTTCTGCGGCGTGTCGCCGGTGCGCAGGCCGACTGAGATGTCGGCGCCGATCCCCCGCAGCGGCGCCCGCAGGTTGCGCTCGATGTCATAGGAGAGCGCCTTCAGCGGCGATACGTAGACGAGGCGCACGCCCTGACCGAGCTCGGGCTCGCGTGAGAGCCGGTCGATGCCCCAGAGGAAGCTGGCGAGCGTCTTGCCCGAGCCAGTGGGGGCGCAAATCAGCGCGTTGGCGCCGCTGGAGATCGCCTCCCAGCCGCCCACCTGCGCCGGGGTCGGCCCCTCAAAGGAAGCCTCGAACCAGCGCCTTACGGCGGGGGTGAAAGGCGCCAGCGGGTCAGGTCCCGCGCTCGTCTTTGCATCGGCGGCCAACCCACCGATCTTACGCGGCGCCGGGGGCCGAGGTCGCTCATTTCGCCGGATAGCGGCGGAAAGTGCGACCTCAGGGTAGAACTAGCCTGGGGTCCCGCCGGCGAACTTGACGTAGGCGAACCACGACTTCTTCGGCACAAAACCTTCGCCGAACAGGCCCGTGCCGTCGCAGAAGTTGCAGATCCCGGGCTGATCGTCCACCGAGAACCAGTAGATCCGTCTGAGGTGCCACTTGACCTGGTTGCGGAGGAACAGGTTGAAGGCACCCTTGAGCTGCGTCACCTGGCCCTTCGGCCCTTTGGCGAAACCGTCGTGCCCCGCCCGCGGCTGCGAGCTCCAACCGATCTCGGTGATCCAGAGGCCCTTCCCGGCGTCGTGATTTGCCGCCAGGGTGGAGCGGAATTCTTCGATGTCCGGCGTCAGCCGCTGGTACCTGGTCGTGTAGGGATGCAGGGCGACGCCGACGAACTTCCGCTTAATTCCGGGGGTCGTCTCGTAGAGCCGATCGAGGAAGTCCGCGGCGTAGTACGCCTGGGGCGGTTTCACTTTCAGCCGCGCCTCGTTGGGCTGGGCAAACATGCCGCCGAGGATCAGCTTCGCGCCCGGATCGACGCTCTTGATCGCGGCGTAGGAGAGGTTGACCAGTTTCCCGTAGTCGGACGGGCTGGGTCGCACGACGAAGTACTTGAAGTTCTCCTCGTTCCAGATCTGCCAGGTGTGGATCGGGGTTTCCGGCAGCGAGGGATTCGCCGCCCAGAAGCTGCCGTGCGGGCCGTAACGGCCCACCACCAGCTTGAGGAAGTTGCTCCAGGCGCTGCGCTGGGCGCCAGTCTTGACCGGCAGCGTCTTCGGTGCCTTCACGTTGCCGGGGCCCGGAACGTGCACCTGCGCAACCGCCCAGGCGGGCGCGTCCCAGACGAAGGGCAGCACGTCGATTCCGGCCTGCGTCGCCCCCGTGACCAGATTGTCGACAGCGCTGAAATCAGATGCTTCGGCCGAGGTCGTCTGTACCGCGTGCCAGTCGATCGGAATACGGACGCTGTCGACGCCGCCCGCCCGCAGTCGCTGGAACTGTTCGGCCGTGGGCGCCGCCTGCGGTGAAACGCCCCAGAAGTTCCCCGGCACCGCGGCCGCGGCCGGCGCGGCGCTTGCGAGGGCGCCCGCCGCGACGGCAAGTGCAGCTAGCCAACGATGAACCCGCCGTGGCGGGCGCTTCCGCTCGTCGGCCATGTTTAGTTCGCCTCGGGCGAGGGAGTGCCGGTCGGGCCGCTACGCTGGCGCCGCTGCCGAATCATCACCACGGCAACCGAGATCGCCGCGAGCACGGCGATCGCGATCAGGATCGGCACCAGCGGCGAGGAATCGCCGTCGCTGGATTGCGAGGCAGGCGTCGCGCTTGCGCTCTGGCCGTTGCCCTGCGCCGACTGCTTCGCCCCGTTGTTCTCGCTGCCGCCTTGGTTACCCTGCGGGCCACCGCCATTGCCGTTGCCGGTCGCGCCGGCACCCTTCGAAGATGATTCCTTTTCCCCAGAGCCGCCAGACTCACCGGTGCCTTCCGGGTTCTCGGTCTTGCCGGGCGCGCCCGTACCGCCGTGAGGGGTATTCGACTTCGTCGCCGGTGTTTCCTGATGGTGCGCCTTAGCGTGTTCGCCTTCGTAGTTGGGGATCGAGTCCGAATACTGGACCCCACTGGAGCTTTCGGCGTGAGCGAGCACCGGGAAGCAAGCCAATGCCAGCAGAGCAATCACTGACATCAACGCAAAGGCGACGCGGCCCTGATTTGGGGCCGGGCGATGGCGCGTCCCGACGTTCATCGCGCGCAAGACTAGACCAAACGGCGGCGTTGCTTGCGCCCGCCGCCCTGATCGTTGGCCTCGCCCTGACTGGCGGGGGTTTCGATGTGAGCACTCGTCACATAGCCGGCCTGGCTGTGTGGCTGCTTGTAGTAGCGCTGCTGGTCTTTGGCGCTGGATCGGCCGTGAAGCCAGAGCGGCCCCTGTACTGGGCAGGCGGACTGATCGTCTGTCTGTCGCTTCTCTGTGCAATCTCATCCCTCTGGTCGGGGTCAGTTGAGCTGAGCGTGATCGAGGCAGACCGCGTCGCGGTCTATCTCGGCTTCTTCCTTGCCGCGTTCCTGATCGCCCAAACCGACGAAAGGCGACAACGTTTCGCTGAAGGTCTAGCAATTGCTGCGGCTCTAGTCGCGTTGCTCGGCCTGGGCGGGCGATTGCTGCCACACGTGCTCAACGCCTCGGACACGATCGGCAGCGGGCCCCGGCTCGGATATCCACTCGGCTACTGGAACGCCAACGGGGCGATCTTCGGCATCGGCGTCGCGATGCTGCTCTGGACCAGCCGCCGCGGTGCCTGGGCGGCGCTGCGCTGGCTCTCGGTGGCGGCGATCCCGGCTTCGCTGCTGGCCCTCTACTTCACCTATTCACGCGGTGGCCTGCTCTCGCTGGTGGTGGCCAGCGGCTGCCTGCTTGCACTTTCGCGCGATCGGCTCTGGCTCTTCGCGACGCTGGCGATCGGCGCGATCGGCGCCATGCCGGCAGTGCTCGCGGTGCAGGCACGGCACAGCCTCGCCGACAACATCGACAACCGGGCCGCGATCGACCAGGGCGTCACCGTGCTGCTGATCCTGCTCGCCGGCATCGCCCTCTCGCTGCTGCTCTTCGCGGCGCTGCGCTGGGAGGAGCGGCGCGAGGGCAGGCTGAGCGGGCGCGCCGTGGCGATCTCCCGCAGCCCGACCTTCCTCAAAGGGGTAGCGCTGGCGGGGGCGCTGCTGGCGATCGTCGCCGTGGTTGCGGTCGGCGGCCGCGCCTGGGACCAGTTCTCGAGCTCCGACATCCAGTTTCCCAAAGACCCCAAGGAACATTTCGCCGATCTCTCGGGCGCCGGTCGCCACGACTTCTGGCGGGTGGCGATCGACGCTTTCGGCGAAAAGCCCTTGCTCGGCCACGGCGCCGGCACCTACCAATTCTCCTGGGAGCAGCTGCGCTCGATCGAACTCCCCGTCCACGACGCGCACTCGCTCTACCTCGAGTCCTTTGCCGAGCTGGGGGCGATCGGCGGACTGCTGGTGCTGGCGACGATCGGCACCCTGCTCTGGTGCGGCTTCGCGGCCTGGCGCGCGGCGCCGTTCCCGCAGCGCGACCGCTACGCGGCGCTGCTGGCGGCGATGTTGGCCTTCGCCGTCGGCGCCGCCTTCGACTGGTTCTGGGAGATTCCCGGCCTCGGAGCGGTCTTCTTCCTCGCCGGCGGTGTCGTCGTTGCCGGTCGCTGTGCCCAAATCGCCTCCGACCCCAGGCGCGAACAGGGTTCCGCGGTGGAGGGGAGGCGCTTCGGCTTGACCGTGGCCGCGGTCGTGCTCGCCTGGGTCGTCGCGATCGGCCTGGTCGGCCCGCTGCTGGTCGAACGCGAGATCGAATCGAGCCAGAGCGCCGCGGCCCGCGGCGACTTCGGCGCCGCGGCGGACAGCGCCGAAAACGCGCGCTCGATCGAGCCCTGGGCCGCATCGCCCTACGTGCAGCTCGGGCTGCTCGCCGAGCGCCAGGGCGACTACGCGGGCGCGGTCGTTCACTTCGGCCACGCGATCGAACGCGAGGACCGCAACTGGCAGTGGTACTACCTGCTCTCGCGGGCGGAGCATGAGAACGGCGAAGCCTCGGCGGCCCAGGCCGACCTCGAAAGGGCACGCGAGCTCAATCCCGAATCAGAGTGTTTGAGCGGGGAATGGACCTGCTGATGAGCGCGAGAACGACTCCCGGCACGCAAAGCGTCGAGGACGAGGCGGCCCGGGCGGCCGCGCAAGAGCTCGATCCGATCGCGCCAACCGAAGTTGCCAGCCGGTTGGGGCTGACCGGGCCGAGCGGCTCACGCCGCCGCGGCGCCCTATTGCGCCGCCTGCTCGCCGCCGGTGATTGGCTGGCGATCTTCGCCGCCCTCTGCGTCGCGACCGCGGTGACCCAAACGACCGACGTCGCCAAGCTCTTCTGGGCCGTCCTCTTCACTCCGGCCTGGCTGCTGGTGCTGAAGCTGCACGGGCTCTACGACAAAGACCACCGCCGCATCCGCCACAGCACGCTCGACGAGCTCCCCACGCTCGTCTCGGCCAGCGCCCTCGGCACGATCGTCCTCGACGGCTTGCTGGCCCTCAGCCCGGTTGGGCCGCTCTCGCCGAAGAGCGCGATCCTGGTCGGCATCGGCGCCGTGCTCGCCTGCTTCGTCGGCCGAGCGGTGCTGCGCTTCGTCTGGCAGCGGCTGACGGGGGTGGCGATCGGCATCGTGGTCGGGCCCGCGGCGACCACCGACGTGATCGCGCGTCGGATCGCGACCCACCCCGAGGCGCGCCTGCGCCTGGTCGGCTATCTCTCCGAGCCGCGCGACAAGGACCGCCGCGCCTCCCTGCCCCGGCTCGGGTCGCTCGAGGAGATCGCCAAAGTCGCGCTCGACCACGACGTCGAGCGCGTTGTCGTCGCCGAGCACGAGATGAGCGAGCGCGACGTCGAGCACCTGATCGAGCAGTGCAAGGCGACCGGCCTCGGCCTCACCTTCCTGCCCAGGCACTACGGGCTGCTGGGGCCGGGGGTCGAGCTCAACCGCCTCGCCGAGCTGCCGATGCTCGACTTCCGCTTCGCCGACCCGCCCCGCTCGACCCTGGCGATGAAGCGGGGCCTCGACCTTCTCGTCTCCGGCCTGATGCTCACCCTGCTCTCCCCCCTGCTGGCCGCGATCGCGATCTTCATCGTGATCGACTCGGGCCTGCCGGTCTTCTTCCGCCAGAAGCGAGTGGGCAAGAACGGCGAGCCCTTCACGATGATGAAGTTCCGCACGATGGTGGCTGACGCCGAGGCCCGTCTGGGCGAGCTAGTCGACCTGGAGAAGCTCGACGAGCCGGCCTTCAAGATCCCCGATGACCCGCGGATCACGCGGGCCGGCAAGTTCCTGCGGCGGACCAGCCTCGACGAGCTGCCGCAGCTGATCAACGTCCTGCGCGGCGACATGTCGCTGGTCGGCCCGCGGCCCGAGGAGGAAGCGGTGGTGGCTCTCTACGACGAGCGCCAGCGAGTGCGGCTGGCGGTCAAGCCGGGCCTGACCGGGCCGATGCAGGTCTACGGCCGCGGCGACCTCACCTTCGAGGAGCGGCTGGCGATGGAGCGCGACTACCTCGACAACCTCTCGATCGCCGGCGACCTGGCGATCCTCTTGCGCACGCCGCGGGCGATCGTCCGTGGCGAAGGCGCCTACTAGAGAATCCAGCCATGGCCCCCGCGCTCGACCTCGAGGTCGTCATCGTCAGTCATGGCGCCGAAACGCTGCTGCGCCGCTGCCTGCGCTCGCTTGACCGGCATCCGGCCGGGGCGGCGATGCGGGTGACCGTGGTCGACAGCGGCAGCCCCGACTCAACCCCCGACATGGTCGAGCGCGAGTTCCCGGCGGTGCGGCTGATCCGTCGCGAGAACATCGGCTTCTCGGCCGCCAACAACGTCGTCCTGCAAGAGGAGGAGGCGAAGGCAGTGCTGCTGCTCAACCCCGATACCGAGGTGTACGAGGGCACGCTCGACGCCTCGCTGGCGCGACTGCGCTCGGACGAGCGCATCGGTATGGTCGGCTGCAAGCTGGTCACCGAGTCCGGAGAGCTGGACCACGCCTGCAAGCGCTCCTTCCCCACCCCGCTCAGCGCCCTCGCTCACTTCACCGGCGTCGGCCGGGGCGACGGGGCCGGTGAGGCCCTGAGCCAGTACCGGGCAACGCACCTGGGCGACGACGAGGCGGGAGAGGTCGACGCGGTCAACGGTGCCTTCATGCTCTGCCGCGCCGAGGCGGTGCGCGAGGTCGGTCTGCTCGACGAGGGCTACTGGCTCTACATGGAGGACCTCGACTGGTGCCGCCGCTTCTGGCAGTCGGGCTGGAAGGTCTTCTACGAGCCCGCCGGCGTCGCCCTGCACGTCAAGGGGGGCTCGAGCGGCACGCGCCGTGCGCCCAAACAGGAGATCGCCTTCCACCGCGGCATGGGGCGCTTCTACCGCCGCTTCGACGCTCCCGAGCACAACCCGCTTCTCAACGCCGCGGTCTACGCGGGCATCGGAGCCAAGTTGGCCACCAGCCTTGCCATCACCGCGGTGCGCGGGCGCTAACCCGCGGTAAGCACCGTCACCCCCGTGGCATCGCCGACGGCCCTGGCGAGGCGGCGGTCGAGCGTGACCAGGGGCACATCCAGAATCTCGGCGAGGGCGACGTAGAGGCTGTCGTAGAAGCTGAGGTTGTGACGCAGCTCCCAGGCCCGGTGAATCAGGCCGATGTGGTCGATGCGGCGAAGCGGCATTCGCACGAGGTCCAGCAGCGCCGCGTCCGCCCTGTCCGCACCCAGCCGACCAGCCGCGACTCGGCGGCGCAACGCCTGGCCGACCTCCGCATCGATTAGGTGAGGAACCCAAAGGGACCGGTTGACGCCGCCGGTCGAGAGCTGGGCCTCGGCCCAGGGCGCATGCTCAGCGTCGGCCAGCACGGTGACGACGACCGATGCGTCGATGACGGGCATTGTCCTTTACTCGCCGCGGGACGCTCGGATGTCGGCGACGATTTCCTCGGTGGTGATCCCGGAGCTGCCGCGCGCCCGCGCGCTGGCGAAGACGTCCTCGATCGTGGCCTGCTTGGCGAGCTCTTCGAGGTCGCGCTTTATGTAGTCGGAGAGCGAGAGCCCCTCCGCCGCGGCGCGGACCTTGAGCGTCCTGTGGACCTCGTCCGGGACATCGCGAATCTGAATCATCTTGGACATGTGGATCACATTAGGCCATGTGGCGGACATGTCGATCGCGGTTGGGTGGTTCATGCACGGAAGCTTGCCGCGGCCAAGCCGACGCGTGGTGCGCACAACGTGCCGGTTGCCGGCCAGCACCCTCACGAAAGGCGCGCAGTTAGAAGGGAAGGGTCTCGCCGACTTCGGCGAGGGTGGGTGCAGCCTTGTCGCGGTCGGAGAGAAGCGGGCTCTCGACCGGCCACTCGACGGCCACGTCAGGGTCGTCCCAGGCGATGCCGGACTCGGTGGCGGGGTCGTAGGTGCTGGAGCAGAGGTAGGCGACGTCGGCGACATCACTGAGCACGACGAAGCCGTGCCCGAAACCGACCGGGACGAAGAGCTGTCGGTGGGCCTCGTCGTCGAGCAGGTGCCCCTCCCACTGTCCGTAGGTCGGCGATCCGCGGCGCAGGTCGACGACGACGTCGAAGATCCGCCCGCGCGGGCAGCGGACCAGCTTCGCCTGCCCCGGCTCGGTCTGGAAGTGCAGGCCACGCAGGGTGCCCTTCGAGGAGCGCGAATGGTTGTGCTGAACGAACTCGACCTCGACGCCGTGCTCGGCCCAAAGTTCGCGCCGGTAGGTCTCGACCATGAAGCCGCGCTCGTCGCCGTAAACCGCCGGCTCGAGCAGGACGACCCCCTCGAGCTTGGTTTCGAGCCGCCGCAGCATCAGCCGAGCGCTTTGCCGTACTGCTTTTCGTAGTACTCGCGGTACTCGCCGGAGCGGATCGGTCCCCACCACTCCTCGTTGTCGCGGTACCACCGCACGGTGCGCTCGAGGCCCTCGGCGAAGCGCACCTGCGCCTCCCAGCCGAGCTGCTCGCGGATCTTGTCGCTGCCGAGCGAGTAGCGGCGATCGTGGCCGGGGCGGTCCTCGACGTACTCGATCAGCGACTCGTCTCCCCCTGTCAGCTCGATTACCCGCTTGACCACCTCGATGTTCTCGCACTCGTCCGGACCGCCGACGTTGTAGGCCTCGCCGGGACGGCCCTTCTCCAGCACCGTGTGGATGCCGCGGCAGAAGTCCTCGACGTAGAGCCAGTTGCGAACCTGGCGGCCGTCGCCGTAGACCGGCAGCGGGTCTCCGTGGACGGCGTTCAGCACCATCAGCGGGATCAGCTTCTCGGGGTACTGGCGCGGGCCGTAGTTGTTGGAGCCGCGGCAGATCACCGCCTCCAGCCCGTAGGTGTGGAAGTGGGCGGAGACGAGCAGGTCGCCAGCGGCCTTGGTCGCCGAGTAGGGCGAGGAGGGATCGAGCGGAGAGGTCTCGGTGAAGGAGCCGGACTCGATCGAGCCGTAGACCTCGTCGGTGGAGACCTGCAGGTACCGCCCGACGTCAAGCTCGCGGGCCGCGTCGAGCAGGGTGCCAGTGCCGATCACGTGGGTGCGGGCGAAGGCGTCCTGATCGTCGATCGAGCGGTCGACGTGGGACTCGGCGGCGAAATTGACGACCGCATCGCATCCCTCCATCGCTTCGCGCACCACCTTGGGATCCTCGATCGCGCCGACCACGAGCTCGGTCCCCCCGGGCAGGTTCTCGCGCCGCCCAGCGTAGGTGAGCTTGTCGAGCACGCGCACGTCGTGCTCCTCGCCGAGCAGGCGCACGTAGGTGGAGCCGATGAAGCCGGCGGCGCCGGTGACGAGCAGCTTCACGCAGCAGCCTCCCGCTCGGTGGAGCGCTGGGCGAGGTAGGCGGCGAGGCCGTCGCGCCAGGGCGGCAGGCCGATCGGGTGCTCGCGCTGGCTCTCCAGGGCCGAGTAGGCGGGGCGAGGTGCGGGGCGTCCGAGCATGTCCGTGGTGGCAGAGAGGACCAGGCACTCGACTTTGGCCTGGTCGAAGATCTCGCGGGCGAAGTCGTACCACGAGCAGGCGCCCGCCGCCGCCATGTGGTGGATGCCGAACTCGATCCCCTCGATCAGGCGCACGATCCCGTAGGCGAGGTGCCAGGTGTAGGTCGGCGAGCCGACCTGGTCGCGAACGACGAGGACCTCGTTCTGCGAGGAGGCAAGCCGCAGCATCGTCTCGACGAAGTTGGAGCCACCGATGCCGAAGAGCCAGGAGGAGCGGACGACGAAGTGGCGTTTGTTGGCAGCCGCGGTCGCCTCCTCGCCGGCGAGCTTGGTGCGGCCGTAGGCCGAGAGCGGAGCGGGCTGGTCGGTCTCGAGGTACGGGGAGCCCTTGGCGCCGTCGAAGACGTAGTCGCTGGACACGTAGACGACGCTGGCGTCCAGCTTCGCCGCGGCGGCGGCAACGTGCCCGGCGGCGGTGCCGTTGGCGGCCATCGCCGCCTCCTCTGAGTCCTCGGCCCCGTCGACGTCGGTCCAGGCGGCGCAATTGATCACCACGTCCGGCCGCTCCAGCTCGAACTTGGCGGCGATCGCGCCGGGGTCGGTGACGTCGAGCTCGGTGTGGCCGAAGCCGACCACGTCGTGGCCGGCGTTGCCGGCGGCGAGCACCACATCGCGGCCGAGCATGCCGCCGGCGCCTGTGACCAGAACCTTCACCTAGTCAGCAACGATCTTGGCTTCGAGTGCTTGCGCCCGCATCAGATGATCTTGATCTCGGACTTGTCGCCGACCAGCATGCGCAGCGTCTTCGGCATGCCCTCGCTGCGAGTGAGCTTGACTTCGCGGCCGAGCAGGCTCGCCTCCATGCGGGTGCCGAGATCCTCGACCACCGAGCCGGTGAGGATGATCGAGTGCTCGACTTCGGAGCGGCGCACGCAGACGTCATCGCCGATCGAGGTGTAAGGACCTACGTAGGCGTCCTCGATGCGGGCGCCGGCGCCGATCACGGCGGGGCCGCGCACGACCGAGCGCTCGACGACGGCGCCGGGCTCGATCACGACGCGGCCCTCGACGCGGGAGTCCCCGTCGACGTCGCCCTCGACCCTGGTCTCGATCTCCTCCAGCACCAGCCGGTTGGCCTCGAGCATGTCGGCGAGCTGGCCGGTGTCCTTCCACCAGCCGCTGACCACCTCCGAGCGCACCGTCTTGCCGTCTTCGATCAGGCTCTGGATCGCCTCGGTGATCTCGAGCTCGCCGCGCCAGGACGGCTCCAGAGCGCGAGCGGCGTCGAAGATCGGCGGCGCGAAGAGATAGACGCCGACCAGGGCGAGATTGGACGGGGGGTCTTTGGGCTTCTCGACCAGGCGGACGATGCGCTCGCCGTCGAGCTCGGCGACGCCATAGGACTGCGGGTCGTCGACCGGGGTGAGCAGGATCAGCGCCTCGGGTTCCTCGGCGCGGAAGGTCGAGACGAGGCCGCGCAGGCCGTCGGCGAGCAGGTTGTCGCCGAGGTACATGACGAAAGGCGAGCCGCCGATGAACTCCTCCGCCGTCAGCACCGCGTGGGCCAGGCCGGCGGGCTTGTCCTGGACGATGTAGGTGATGTTGGCGCCGAACGCCGAGCCGTCGCCGGCCGCTTCGCGGATCTCCCCACCGGTCTCCGGAGCGATGATGATGCCGATCTCGGTCACGCCCGCGTCGACCAGCGCCTCGATCCCGTAGAAGAGCACGGGCTTGTTGGCAACTGGGACCAGCTGCTTGGCTGACGTATGGGTGATCGGGCGCAAGCGCGTCCCGGCCCCGCCGGAGAGGATCAGGCCTTTCAGGTCTTGCACGTCGCGGGAAGGCTATCGTCGCGCCGACGATGAGCCCAGATGCCGGCCCGCCCGCAATCGATGTCGCGATCGTCAACTGGAACACGGCCGCGGCGGCGATCGCCGCCGCGAGGGCCTACCTGGACTCCGAAGGCATCGCCGCGACCGTGACGATCGTCGACAACGACTCGCGACCCGAGCAGCGCGAGCTGCTGCGCGACCGGTGCCCCGGCGGGGTGCGGCTCGATCTCAGCGACGTGAACCTCGGCTACGGGCGCGCCGCCAACCGCGCCCTGCGGGGCGGCGACGGAGAGTTCGTCTGCATCAGCAACCCCGACGTGCTGCCCGAGCCGGGCGCGCTGGCCGAGCTCGCCAAGGTCGCCGGGTCCGCGCCGGACGTCGGCATGGTCGGCCCGGTCTTCGGCGAGACCGACAGCTACCACGCGGCGCTGCCGGGGACGGCGACGATGCTGGCACGGATCTTCATCGGCTCCTTCGGCGAGCGGCCGCAGCCCAGTCCCCGCGACGGCGTCGTGGTGGAGGTCGGACAGCCCTCGGGGGCCTGCTTCGTCATCCGCCGCAAGCTCTGGGAGGAACTCGGCGGCTTCGACGAGGGCTTCTTCCTCTGGTATGAGGACGTCGACCTCGCCAAGCGCCTGCAGGACTCCGGCCAGCGCAACCTCGTCGACGGCTCGGCGCGGGTCGGTCACGCCGGCGCCGAGGCCTTCGTCCAGATCGACCGCAGGGAGCAGCAGGCGATCCGTCTGCGCTCGGTGGAACGCTACGTTCGGCTCCACCACCGGCGGGCGATGCCGATAGCCGCTCCGCTACTTAGGCTCTCCCGGCGCCTTAGAGCGGGCGGCGCCCGATGAACTCGCTTTCCGTCGTCATACCAACCAAGGATCGCGCCGACGCTTTGGCGCGGACGCTCGACGCGCTCGAAGCGCAGAATGAGGGAGGCGCAAAGGTGGAGGCCGTCGTGGTCGACAACGGCTCGAGCGACGACACGGTCGCACAGGTGCGCGAGCGCGTCGGGAAAGCGAGCCTGCCGATCCGCCTGTTCGAGCAGCCCAGCGGCGGGCCGGCGGCGGCGCGCAACGCCGGCGTCGAGGCATCGAGCGGCGAGGTCCTGCTCTTCCTCGGAGACGACACCGAAGCGGCCGACGAGGAGCTCTTGAGCGCGCACCTGCGGCTGCATGGCGCCAACCCCGAGCCCACCTACGGCGTGCTCGGCCGCATCACATGGACGCCCCGCAAGCCCGTCACCCCGTTCATGCGCTGGCTCGAGAACGGCGGGCCCCAGTTCCACTACTGCGACATCGAGGCGGGACCGGTCGACCCGGCGAGCTACTTCTACAGCTCGCACGCCTCGGTCAAGCGGGCGATCTTCGAGCAGGTCGGCGGCTTCGACGTGCGCTTCCCGACCGCTGCCGTGGAGGACACGGAGCTCGGCGTGCGCCTCGCCGACGCCGGCCTCGAGCTCGACTACCACCCCGAGCTCCTCGTCCTCCACGACCACCCGACGACCCCGGCGCAGTCGCTGCGGCGCTCGGTCGCGGTCGGGCGCTCCGCTGCCCTCTACAACCGCCTGCGCCCGGACCGGCCACACCCCGGGGTGCGGGAGCCATCGGGGCTCACCTGGTCCGCTGTTCGCCTCGGCGCACTCCCGCTCCGCCTCCTTGCCAAAGCGCCGCTGCCGCGAAGCCTGAGGGAACGGGTTTGGCTGGCGATGACCCGTGCGGGCTACGCGCGCGGCTACCGCGAGGGATCGGAGGCGAACCGATGAAGCGGGTCTTGCGGCTCAACAGCACGCTGCTCTCGCCACTGCTGACCTTCACCGCGGCCTGGATCTTCGCCGCCCTGCTCAGTCAGTACCACCTGCTCAACGGCCAGCAGGGCTGGTCGACGATCGTGGTCGTCGTCGTCGCGGTCGTGCCGATCGCTTTCCTCGCCGGGGGGTTGATTGGCGAGGGGTTGGTCTTGGGCCAGGTCAAACGGGCCACAACGACCGCCGCGGCCAAGGAGAGCCGCGCCTACCGGCGCGTGCTGGTGATCCTGCTCGCGGTCGGCCTGCTCGAGCTTGCCCACCAGTTCGCCAAGATCGGTGGCATCCCGCTGCTCAGCCCCGGCGGCAGCGTGCTTCGCTTCAGCCAGGGAGGGCCGACGATCGTCCTCACCGACGGCCTCACCGTCGTCGCCATCGTGGCCCTGGTCAGGCCAAAGAGACTGCTCAGTCGCGAGTCCCGCTTCGAGCTGCTGATTGCCGCCGCTGCCCTGGGCGGCTTCGCCCTCCAGGCCGGGCGGGGCAGCGTACTCCTGCCGGTCATAGTCGCGATCGCCGCGCGCTGGCTCTACTGGGGTAGGCCGCGCAACTGGATGTTCGTGGCCGGGGCCCTGCTCGCGTTCGCCGCCGTCGTCTTCGGCTTCTACCTGCGCACGCGCCAGAACCCCTACAACCCATTCGAGTCTGAACTGTTCGGGGAAATCATCCCGGGCACCCCCTTTTTCCTGCAGCCGCTGATTCCGATCTACCTGGCGATCACCACCAACTTCCTCGCCCTGCAGGGCGTGGTCGGGCATTTCCCGACCGGAGAAGCGTTCGGGGGGGGCGCCTTCAACGCGATCGGCCTGGACATCATCTTCCATGGCGCTCGCAACGTCTCCGACGTCTCCGGGACGATCACGCCGCCCTGGGTGACGAGCACGATCGCCGGCCCGCTTTGGGCGGATGGCGGCTTCGTCGCGCTGGTCCCCGGCATCGCGGCCGCCGGCCTCATGTCAGCCGGGGCGTTCGCGATGGCGGTGAGCCGCCGCTCCTTCCGCTGGAGCCTGGTCGCCGGCTACCTGCTCTACCTGGCGATCTTCGGCCTGTACACCAACCTCTGGACTCAACAGCTCGATTGGCTGCTCGTGGTTCCTCTCCTCCTCATCGTCGGCTCGATCGCCGAAGACCCGAACGAGCCGCCCGGCTTGACCGGGTGGGCATCGGGCAGAATCCGCCGCATGACCGGACGAGTCGAGGCGCCGCCAAGCCCTCCGGCCGGGAAGATCGAGACTGAGCCAAGCGGCCCACCCGATAGACGGCTTGCTCGCGGCCTCGTCCTGCTCGGGCTTGGAGTCCTCGGGCTTCTCGCCGTCGCGGGTCTTGTCATCCAGCCACTGCTGCCGGAACCGTACCCACTGCTCACTTCGCAGCCGCTGCCAGAAGCACTCGGCAGCGCCCACTCGGTGATGACCAACAGCGATCGTCCAAACGACAACGAGCCGCTTCAGTGGGTAAGCGGCAACGGCCATCGAGCCTCCGTTTACGCGTATACCGCCGGACGCCCCCTCTCCGAGACTGAGCGTCTGGCGACCGTGGCGATCCCCGAGAACGTGCCTCGCTCGAGCTTTGACGTCAACTCCTGGCCGCCGTGGCGGGCCGAGGCGCTTTTCTCCTTCGAGCAGCTGCCGCGGAATCTCTCGGTCACGGTCACCCCGACCTGGAGCGCCGACGGCAAGCCTGAAACCTTTCTCGCTCCGCTCTCGACCCCACCGGCAGGCACGACGAGGGAATTCATGATCGGCAACTGGGGAGGCGAGAAACCGGACCTCTTCGTCATCACTCGCGGCGACCCCGACTCGCGCCCGGTGCTGCAGATCCTCTCCGGCGAGTCCGGCTTCTACCGCCAGGCCTACTCGGCCCGACTGCCCTGGCGCGGTCTCTCGCCGAAGACGTGGTCGATCCAGGTGGCGCCCATAGTGGGCTTGCCGAAGAAAGACCCGGAGCGCATCTTCCCGGGCAATCGCCTTGACCTCGTGTTGATCCACCACGATCCGGCCGAGGAGCACAGCATGGTCCACGTCCTGCTCGGCGAGACGGGCTTCGAATGGGATGCGATCCGTCGCGATCTGGATAACGCGGGCTCGATTCCCGAAAGCACCGAATTCCTGATCGGCTCGCGCCAAGGCGCCACGGCGATCTACGAAGTCCAGCGCCAGGGCGCGAACGGGCCGCACTTGAAGGTGTATGGCCTCACGAATCCACCAGCGCTCCAATAACTGAGCCGGATCCACAGATAGAGGGCTTCGAGGCGGCGGCGCCGCCGGACGGGGCGGCCCTCGGTCAATCCGCCGCGCGCGGCGTCTCGCTGCTCGTCGGCCGGACCCTCGGCTTCCAGCTGCTCACAGCGGGTGTCACGGTGGTGCTGGCGCGGTTGCTCTCGCCCGCCGACTATGGGCTCTTCGCGATTGCGCTCTCCATTCAGCTCGTTGGCCAGAACCTCGCCGAGCTGGGACTTCCAGCCGCACTGGTGCGCATGGAGGAGAAACCGTCCGACGAGCTTCAGCGAGCGACGATCGGCTTTCTCCTCGCGATCACGTCGGCGCTCGCGCTCGTCGCCCTTCTGCTCGCTTTCGCGATCGCCCCGGCGCTCGGCGGCTCGAGCAAGGTCCTTCAGGTCATCGCGATAACCCTGGTCGCGCTGCCGATCTATGCCGCCAGGGCGGTGCCGATGGCGATGTTCGACCGCGAGCTGCGCTTTGGCCGGGTGGCCGCCGTCGAGGCAGCGGACACCGTCGGCTTCAACCTCTTCGCCCTCGCCGGCGCGCTCGCCGGCCTTGGTGTCTTCAGCCTCGCCGGCGCGGTCCCGATCGGCGCGATTCTGGGCGGGGTGGTCGCCTGGCTGTCCCCGGCGGCGGTGCGCCTTCCTCGCTTCGACATGGCCCGGGTCAAGCCGCTGATCGGCTTCGGCAGCCGCGTGAGCCTCCTCGGCATCCTCTACCTCGGCCGCGATCTCGGCTACGTGACCGTGATCGGAGCCATTGGCGGAGCGCCGATGGCGGGCTTCTACGCGATGGCCAAGCGTCTGTTCTCTTTCCCCACCGCGCTCGCCGCCGCCGTGGCGCGGGTGATGCTGCCAACCCTGAGCCAGTCGGGCGAGGAGCGCCCCTTGCGCACCGCCCGAATGCTTGGTCAGATCGCGCTCGTCTGCGGGCTTCCCCTGGCAGTCGTGGCAGGCGCGATCCAGCCGTTGATCGTGGTCGTGCTCGGCCCCGAATGGCTTCCCACCTCCGACATCGTCCTCTTCGGCTCGCTCGGGATGCTGCTGGGAGCAAGCGTCGCTTCCTCGATCAACAGCTTCTGCCTGGCCGAGGGAAGGCCCAACCCACCCGTGGCCGCGGTGACCGTGGAGTTGACGATCGGGTTCGCGACAGCCGCGGCGCTAATCGGCGGCCTGGATGAGACCGGCATAGGGATAGCGATGTCGGTCGGCGCGGCATGCGGCGCGGCGGTCCTGTTGAGAGCCGTGCCGCCCCAAGTACGAGCGGGAGGGATCGCCACCGCGAGGGTGGTGGCGATCACCGCGTTGGCCGGCCTTGCGGGGCAACTCCTACCGGTCTCCAATGACGTGATGGGCTTGGCGGCCTCGATCTGCGCCAGCGGGATCGCCTGGCTGGCGCTGGCGACGATCCTCGTACGCGCGGATATGAGCAGGATGTTCGGGATGGTCCGCTCCTTGCTGCCGGGGTCGGCGCGATGAAAGCCGCCACGCCGACCGTCTACGTCCCCACGCTGAACGGCGGCGAGACCCTTCGTCGCTGCCTCGAGTCGCTGCAAGGGCAGACCCTGAAACCGCACATCGTCGTCGCCGACAACGGCGAGGGCGAGGGCAGCGAGGCGATGCTCGGCGAGAGCTTCCCGGCGGTCACGCGGGTGGGCTTCGGCCGCAACCTCGGTTTCGGCAACGCGCTCAATCGAGCGATCCGCGAGGTGGGGGAAGGACCAATCGTGCTTCTCAACGACGACGCCACGGCCGAGCCACGGCTGATCGAGCGACTGCTCGCCGGCGCCGAGGAGGCCGAGATGGTCGCCGCCGTCCTGCTCAGCGAACGCGATCCGACCAGGATCGATTCTGCCGGGGTCGTCATCGACCAGACGCTGATGGCATTCGACTACCTCTGTGGCGAGCTGACCGGCCGGCTCGCGGAGGCGGGCCCGCCACTGGGCCCAACGGGAGGAGCCGCGCTCTATGACCGCGAGGCGTTCGAAGCGGCGGGCGGTTTCGACGAGCGCATCTTCCTCTACTACGAGGACGTCGATCTCGCGCTGCGGATGCGCGGCGAGGGCGGCCGCTGCGTGCTGGCGCCCGAGGCGCGCGCCGTCCACGGGTACTCGCTGACGCTGGGAGCGGGCAGCGCCCGCAAGCACGCGATGACCGGCTGGAGCAGGGGCTACTTGATGAGGCGCTACGGAATTACCGCGCGACCTTCGTTGGCGGCGCAGGCACTGGCGAGGGAGGCCGCTATCTGCGCCGGACAGCTGCTGCGATCCCGCACGCTCGCGGGCGCGCGCGGACGGATCGAGGGCTGGCGCGCCGGCAAGGGCCTCGCACCCCGAGCGCTCCCACCGGGGGCGACGCGGAAGCTGAGCCTGGGGCGGGCGCTGGCCCTCCGCAACAGCGGCCACGGCGCCTGAAAGGATTTGACCGTCGTGAGTCAGCAGCTGCCCGATCGCCCCCTGGTCTCGGTCGCCACCGTGGCCCTCAATCCGCCCGTAGACAAGCTGGTGCGCTGCATCGAGAGCGTCGAGAGGCAGACCTACGCGCCGATCGAGCACGTCGTCGTCGACGGCGGCTCGACCAACGGGACCCTCGACGTGCTCGCCCAGCACGAGCACGTCCGCTGGATCTCCGAGCCCGACGAAGGCCAGTGCGACGCGCTCAACAAGGCTTTCTTCAAGCGCTCGAAGGGGGAGCTGATCGTCTGGCTCAATGCCGACGACGTCCTCTACCCGGACTCCGTGGACCAGGCGGTCGCCCAGTTCCAGCGCAACCCCGAGCTCGGTTGGGTCTACGGCAACCTCGACCGGGACCGCCGCGGCCACCGCGACGTGCTGAAGCCCCCTCGAAAGGCCAGCCTGGCGGCACTCGACTTCAATAACGTCGGCCTGATCGCCCCCGGCACGACGTTCGCTCGCTGGGCACTGGAGCGGGTTGGCGAGCTCGACAACGACCTCGTGATGGAGATGGACCTCGACTACTCGATCAGGCTGCTCCAGGCCGGCATCGACTCCAGCTACATCGACCGCTCGCTGGCGCTGCTCGAGATATACGACGGCAGCAAGAGCGGCAATGCCCAGCTCCGCGACATAGTCGTCGAGCGACACCGGATCTACCTCAAGCACGGCATGTTCCAGCAAGCCGGCGCGGCATTGGCGCTCGCCGGCCGCTACGAGATCTCCGAAGAAATCGAGCGGGCGCTCAGCGAGGGTCGCTACCGCGATGCCTCGGCCGCGGCGGCCAATGGCCTGCGGTTCATGCCCTCCGTCTTCGAGCGCCACCGGATCTCCTTCTGGTTGACGCGGCTCTTCCCCCGCCTGATGCGAACCGTCAAGCGCTCGCTCAACCGCTTCTGATGGCCGGTGAGATTTCAGAGAAGCTGAAGTCGGGCCTCAAGCGCCTGCTCAGGCGGCTCGACATCCACGCCGGCAGGCACCGGAACACCCTCGCCGGGGCGCGGGCGTCGATCCTGGCGCGGGCGGGCGTCGACCTGGTGATCGACGTGGGGGCCCATGCCGGCGAGTACGGGAGCAGCCTGCGCGAGGAGGGCTACCGTGGGCCAATCGTCTCCTTCGAGCCCGTGCGCAGCCAGTTCGAGCGTCTGTCCGCCGCGGCGGCAGGCGACGGAGCGTGGGAGTGCCGCAACCGCGCCGCGGGCAGCAGAGCCGAAACGGCGACGATCAACGTTTCTGGCAACGACGGCTTCAGCAGCTCTCTGCTGGCAATGAAGGAGGTTCACGAGCGTGCGGTCGGCGACTCCCGGTACGAGCGCTCCGAGGAGATCCAGGTGGTGAGCCTCGACGAGGAGTTGGGCGACTTGGACCGCTCGCGCCGGCACGCCTACCTGAAGGTGGACACGCAGGGCTTCGAGCACGAAGTGATCCGGGGCGGCGCCGGAGTCCTCGCCGGCTGCCTGGCCGTAGAGCTCGAGCTTTCGCTGACGCCGCTCTACGACGGCCAGTTGCTGGCGGGTGAGATGATCGAGCTAATGCGCGGTCACGGCTTCCGGCCAACCCACCTGGAGCCGGAGTTCGTCGACCCCGCAAGCGGTGAGCTGCTGCAGCTCAACGGCCTCTTCCAGGCGGTCTGAAAGGATCAACCTGGCTGATGGCTGCGGAGACGAGCAAGCGCGCCCTGATCACCGGCCTGACCGGCCAGGACGGCTCCTACCTCGCCGACCTGCTGCTGGACAAGGGCTATGAGGTGCACGGCATCATCCGCCGCTCCTCGAGCTTCAACACGGGGCGGATCGAGCATCTCTACCGCGACCCGCATGACCCGGAGGCCCATCTCTTCGCCCACTACGGCGACCTCGCCGATCCGGTCGCGCTGACCCGCCTGCTCTACAAGCTGCAGCCCGACGAGATCTACCACCTCGGCGCCCAAAGCCACGTGCGTGTCTCCTTCGACATCCCCGAGTACACCTTCGACATCACCGGCGCCGGCACCCTGCGGCTGCTCGAGGCGATTCGCGAGTCGGAGGTGCAGACGCGTTTCTACCAGGCCTCCTCCTCGGAGATGTTCGGTGCCTCGCCGCCCCCCCAAAACGAGTCCACGCCCTTCCATCCCCGCAGCCCCTACGCCGTCGCCAAGGTGGCTGCTTACTGGGCCGCGATCAACTACCGCGAGGCCTACGGCATGTTCGCCGTCAACGGCATCCTCTTCAACCACGAGTCGCCGCGGCGGGGTGAGACCTTCGTCACCCGCAAGATCACCCGTGCAGTGGCGCGGATCAAGGCGGGCCTTCAAGACAAGCTCTACATGGGCAACCTCGACGCGGAACGGGATTGGGGATACGCACCCGACTTCGTCGAAGCGATGTGGATGATGCTGCAGGCCGACGAGCCCGACGACTACGTGGTCGCCACCGGCGAGAAGCACTCCGTACGCGAAGCGCTCGATGTCGCTTTCGCCCATGCCGACCTCGATCCTGATAGGCACGTCGAGATCGACCCCCGATACTTCCGCCCCTCCGAGGTCGACTCGCTGCTGGGCGACCCGAGCAAAGCGAAGGAGAAGCTCGGCTGGGAGCCAAAGGTCCGCTTTCGCGAGCTGATCGAGCTGATGGTCGACGCCGACGTCGCCGAGCTCGACGACAAGCTCTCGGGGAAGGTCACCTGAATGAGCGAGCAAGATCCCGACAGCGCCTTCTGGCAGGGCCGCTCCGTCGTCGTCACCGGCGGCGCCGGCTTCCTCGGCAAGCCGACCGTGCGAATGCTGGGCGAGCTCGGCGCCGAGGTGCGGGTGCCCCGCTCAGCCGAACACGACCTCACTGATCCGGATGCCTGCACGCGGGCGCTGAGCGACGCCGACGTGGTCCTGCACTTGGCGGCCAACGTGGGCGGCATCGGTTACAACCGGCGCAACCCGGCGCCACTCGTGCGCGACAACATGACGATGGGCCTCAACGTCTTCGAGGCCTGCCGAATGCTGGGAGTCAACACGTTGGTGGCAGCCTGCTCGGTCTGTGCATACCCGAAGCACACGCCAGTGCCATTCAAGGAGGATGACCTCTGGAGCGGCTTCCCGGAGGAGTCGAACGCCCCCTACGGCCTCGCCAAGAAGATGTTGATCGTGCTCTCCGACGCCTACCGGCGCCAGTATGGCCTCGATTCCTGCGTGCCGGTGATCGCCAACCTCTATGGCCCCGACGACAACTTCGACCTCGAGGACTCACACGTGATCGCGGCGATGATTCACAAGTACGTGATCGCCACCGAACAGGGCGACTCAGAGGTGGTCCTCTGGGGCACCGGCGAGCCCTCGCGCGAGTTCCTCTACGTCGACGACGCCGCCCGGGCGCTGCTGCTCGCCGCCGAGCACGCCCATTTCTCGGAGCCGTTCAACGTCGGCACCGGCGTCGAGACCAAGATCCGCGACCTGGCCGAGCTGATCGCGACGGCGACCGGCTTCACCGGCAAGACGACTTGGGATACGTCACGCCCAGACGGCCAACCAGTTCGCTACCTCGACACAAGCCGGGCGATGGACAAGATCGGATTCCGAGCTCGAACGCCCTTGGACGATGGACTCAGAGAGACCATCGCAAGCTTCCGAGCCACGCTGAACTCCGCCCATCCGTCGAGCGTCGAGTAGGCCTCAGCTGGATCGCACGTAGATGTCGCCCCAGTCTTGGCCGGCGGCCTGATTTTCGATCGTTTCGAAAATTCGGTCGGGGTCGGCCCAGGCTCGGTCGAGGCTCATTGTCTCTCCAAACGAGACGTTGACGGTAATGGGGCTCAACTCTCCAAGCAGCGCGACGCACGCCCGCGCATCGTCGAGAAACTCTCGCGTGAACTCGAACGAGACGCAGCGAACCGGTGTCGAGAGCCCCTCGAGGACCTCCCGCTCGAAGCCCTCGACGTCGATCTTGCAGAAACTGGGGGAACCGTGATCCTCGATTAGGCGATCCATCGTCGTCACCTCTACCTCTTCGCGCCTCGACCACGTCTGATCTGAAAACCGGCCCTCGTTCTGCCATCGCGTTGACATCGTCGAGATGGTCGGATCGTCGTCGCATACGGAGATCTCCGCCTTTCCCGGACTGCTTCCAACCGCTGACGCGACTATGACCACCTCGGGGTCGTCGGCGAACTTGTCCTGTAGCTCTCTGACGCATGCGCCCTGTGGCTCGATGGAGACCACGCGCGCGTCTATCTCGCGCAGCATTTCGGTCCGGTTGCCGACGTTGGCGCCGATGTCAAAGCAGAGCCCACGAGGCTCGATCAGATCGCGATAGAACGAGACTCCGCGCTCATGCTGTTCGGCGGCCATGCGCTGGTGGCGGTTCGCGAGATAGGCGCGGCCCGGGGGTGTCTGCTCTAGCCCCCTGCGCGCCGAGCGCTTGATCAGCTCCCCGAGATTCATCGACGTCGCACCATATTCATATTGTCTGCACCGATGGCAATGAGGACGCCCCTCGGCGTCACCGCCGCTCGCGGGGTGGGGATCCTCGTCGGTCGCACGCTGGCGCTGCAGCTGCTCACCGCGGGTGTGACGCTCGTCCTGGCGCGGTTGCTTTCGCCGGCCGACTACGGGCTCTTCGCAATCGCGGCGGCAGCGCAGGCGCTAGCGCAGGCGGCCAGCGGCGTCGGCCTTAGCGCGGCGCTGATCCGACTTCCCGATGACCCAGATGCCTCCCAACAGCGATCGGTCACTGGCTTCCTTTTCGTGACCGGACTCACGCTGGCGCTGACAGCCTCAGCCCTAGCGTTCGTCCTGCTACCGGCACTCGGGGTCGGGGGCGACGTGCTCTCGGTAACGGCGGTGGCGGCGGTGGCGATCCCGATCTACGCAATCCGCGCCGTGCCGATGGTGATGCTGGAGCGGCATCTGCGGTTCGGCCGGGTTGCCGCAGTCGAGACGGCCGAGACGCTCGGCTTCAACGTCTTCGCGCTGGCGGCGGCCGTGGCTGGCCTCGGCGCCTTCAGCCTGGCCGGCGCGATCCCGCTGGCCGCTCTCGCTGGCGCGGGAGTCGCCAGATCGCTAGGTGGCGCGGCGGCGGGTCTCAGCTTCGACTTCGGGCCGGTGCGCCCACTGGCCCACTTCGGCATGCGCGCGAGCGGGCTGCGAATTGGCAACCTCGCCAAGGGACTTGGCTTCGTCACCCTGATCAGTGCGATCGGCGGCACTTCGATCACCGGCTTCTACGCGATGGCCGAACGCCTCTTCACCGTCCCAACCGCCCTCGCCTCGGCGGTTCAGCGGGTCTCCTTTCCGGCCCTGGCGCGGTCGGCAGCCGAAAGGCCCCGCCGCGCCGCCCGCGCCGCGGCACTCTCCGCCACGCTGGTGAGCCTGCCGCTTGCTTTGCTTGCGGGCGCCTCGCACGCGCTGGTGATCGTCCTGCTTGGCGACCGCTGGCTGCCGACCGTCGACCTCGTCCTAGCGGCCGCGCCCGGGATGCTGCTGGGCGCCAGCGCGATCCCGGCGATGACCGGGTTGGCTCTCTCCCAGGGGCGCACCCGGGGGCCGCTGGTCGCAGTCTGCGGCTCGGCGGTCGTGCTGGCCGGCGTCAGCGCCGCGACGATCCCGGGCCTGGATACGGCGGGAATCGGCATCGCCCTCAGCGCCAGCGCGGTGACGACCCTGGCCATCCTCGACTTCCACGCCGGCGAGGAGATGCGGGCGGCCGCGGCGCCGGTGGCGCGGGCGCTCGTGATTGGAGCCGTGGCGGCCGCGGCCGGGTACCTCGTCCCCGTGCCGGAGTCGGTCGTCGGCCTCGTACTGCGGCTCGGCCTGACCGGGGCCATCTGGGCCGCTCTCGGAGCGTTGGTGATGCGTCCGGAGCTGCCCGCCGCGCTGAAGATCGCCTGGCCAATCGTGCCGGAGAGGCTGAGAGCGATGACGGGGCGTTACCGGGGTGGCCGCCTGTAGTCTGGCGCGGCCGACAGGGGTCGGCCGCGGCAAAGATGAACTTCGAGCGCCTCTACGCATACCGCTTTCGCGACATCGACCAGGCCGCTCGCCTGCGGGTCTGGGAAGCGATCGCGCCGCACGTCCACGGGCTGATGGAATCGCCCCAGACCGTGCTCGACCCGGCCGCCGGTCGCGGCGAGTTCATCGGCTCGATCGACGCCGCCGAGCGCTGGGCGGTCGACGAGGTCGCTTATCCCGAGGCCGAGGAAACCGCCGGCGTCAAGGTGGTCACCGCGAGCATCATGGACGCCGATCTTCCCAGCGAACACTTCGACGGGGTCTACGCCTCCAACTTCCTCGAGCACCTGCACGACCAGGAGGCGATCGCCCGGTTCCTGGAAAAGATGAGGGACGCGATGGCGCCCGGTGGCAGGATCGCGATCATGGGGCCCAACTACCGCTACTGCGCGAAGGAGTATTGGGACTGCGCCGATCACTACGTGGCGCTCACCCACGTGGCGATCGCGGAGCACCTCTACGCGGCCGGATTCGAGCCAGAGCGAATCATCCCCCGCTACCTGCCCTACTCCTTCCGCGGCATCCTGCCGCCCTCACAGCGCCTCACGGGCCTCTACCTGCGAACGCCTCCCGCCTGGAAGCTGCTCGGCAAGCAGTTCCTGGTGATCGGTCGCCGCTAGACGGTGCGAATCCTGGTCACAGGAGGTGCCGGTTTCGTCGGCGCCAACCTCGCGGTCTCGCTCGCCGCCCGCAATCCCGAGTGGGAGCTCGTCGCCCTCGACAACCTGATGCGACGAGGTTCCGAGCTCAACCTGCCTCGCCTGCGCGATGCCGGCGTCGAGTTCGTCCACGGCGACGTGCGCGAGCCCTCCGACCTGGGCGCCGCGGGCAGCTTCGACGCGATGATCGAGTGCTCGGCCGAGCCCTCGGTGCTCGCCGGCTTCGCCGATACCTCCTACTCCGTCCAGACCAATCTGCTCGGCGCCTTCAACTGCCTCGAGCGAGCCCGGGCCGAGGGGGCATTCGTCGTCTTCCTCTCGACCAGCCGCGTCTATCCGGTGGCGCCTCAGCTGGACCTGGTGCTGGAGGAGGCCGAGACGCGCTTCGAGCTCTCCGCCTCCCAGCCGGTCGCCGGCGCCGGCGTCAGCGGCATCTCCGAGGACTTTCCGATGGCGGGCGCGCGGACCCTCTACGGAGCCACCAAGCTCTCGGCCGAGCACCTGATCGAGGAGTACGCCGACGCCTTCGGCCTGCGCGCCGTGACCAACCGTTGTGGCGTGATCGCCGGCCCCTGGCAGATGGGCAAGGTCGACCAGGGGATCTTCTCCTGGTGGCTGCTCAGCCATCTCTTCGAACTGCCGCTGACCTATATCGGCTACGGCGGCTCAGGCAAGCAGGTGCGTGACCTACTCCACGTCGACGACCTGACCGACCTGGTCGAGGAGCAGCTCACCGACCCGGAACGTTGGAGCGGCGTCGTCGCCAACGTCGGCGGCGGCCGCGAGCGCAGTCTTTCGCTACTGGAGACAACCGAGCTCTGCCGTGAGCTGACCGGCAACGAGGTGCCGATCGGGACCGATGCGGAGACGCGTCCCGGCGACGTCCCCGTCTACCTGAGCGACTGCGCGCGCCTCCATTCTCTAACCTCGTGGCGCCCGCGCCGTGGGGCGCGTGACGTCCTCGCCGACCTGCTCGCCTGGTCGACCGAGCGCGAGAACGAGCTGCGCGCAGCACTTGGTTTCGAGCGATAGCCAAAGGGGGCACCAGAAAGCGATGCCAAAGGCGATAGTCACGGGCTCCGGGGGCCTGATCGGCTCCGAGTCGGCGGCCAGGCTGGTCGAGACCGGCTACGACGTGATCGGGATCGAGAACGACACCCGGGCGGTCCTCTTCGGTCCGGAGGCCTCGACCTCGCACGTCACCGAGCGCCTCAGGCGCGAGCTGAGCGAGTTCCGCACCGCCGACCTCGACATTCGCGACGCCGACGGCATCGATCGCGTCTTCGCCGAGGCGGGCGGGCAGATCGAGCTGGTCGTCCACACCGCGGCGCAGCCTTCCCATGACTGGGCGGCCAGCGACCCACAGGCCGACTTCGGCATCAATGCCAACGGCACGCTCAATCTGCTCGAGGCGACCCGAAAGCACTGCCCGAATGCCTCCTTCGTCTTCACCTCGACCAACAAGGTCTACGGCGACACCCCCAACCGCCTGCCGCTCGAGAGCCTCGAGACCCGCCTGGAGCTGCCCGAGGACCACGAATGGTTCGAGGGCATCGACACGACGATGTCGATCGACTCCACCCTGCACTCGCTCTTCGGCGCCTCCAAGGCAGCCGCCGACCTGCTCGTCCAAGAGTACGGCCGCTACTTCGACATGCCCACTGTCTGCTTCCGCGCCGGCTGCCTCACCGGTCCCAACCACGCCGGTGCTCAACTGCACGGCTTCCTCGCCTACCTGATGAAGTGCACGGTCACGGGCGACCCCTACACCGTCTTCGGCTACGAAGGCAAGCAGGTGCGAGACAACCTGCACAGCGCCGACCTGGTCGATGCCTTCCTCCTCTTCCACGGCAAACCGCGTGCCGCGGCGGTCTACAACATCGGCGGCGGGCGCGGCAACGCCTGCTCGATGCTGGAGGCGATCGAGATCTGCCAGCGGATCGCCGAGCGCGAGCTTCGCTGGGAGATGAGCGATGAGGCCCGCATCGGCGACCACCGCTGGTGGATCAGCGACCTCGACGAGTTCGGCTCCGAGTACGGCGGTTGGCGTCCGCAACGAAACCTCGAGACGATCCTGCGCGAGATCTATGAGGCGAACGCCGAGCGCTGGATCTCTGCTCCGGCATGAAGCTCTCGGTCGTCATCCCGGCGCACAACGAGGAGGAGACGGTCGCGGAGACGGTCGAGGGTCTCGTCGCGACACTCTCGCGAGAGGAAATCGACCACGAGGTGATTGTCGTCGATGATTCGAGCACCGACGGAACCACGGCGGTCGTCGAGCGCATCGGCGCCAACCACCCACAGGTGCGCTGCCTTCCGTCCCCCTACCGCAACGGCTTCGGCTTCGCCGTGCGGGCAGGTCTGGAGGCCTTCGAGGGCGATGCGGTGGCGATCGTGATGGCCGACGGCTCGGACAGTCCGGGCGACCTGGTCTCCTACCATCGCCTGCTCGAAGAGGGCTATGAGTGCGCCTTCGGCTCGCGCTTCGTGCACGGCTCCACCGTGCTCGACTATCCGCGCTCGAAGCTGATCATGAACCGGATCGTCAACTTCGCCATCCGGGTCTTCTTTCGCCACGGCTACAACGACACGACGAACGCCTTCAAGGCCTACAGGCGAGAGGTGATCGAAAACGTACAGCCCTTCCTCTCGCACCACTTCAACCTGACGGTCGAGTTGCCACTCAAGGCCGTCGTGCGTGGCTACAGCTACGGCATCGTGCCGATCTCCTGGACGAACCGCAAGGCCGGCACCTCCAAGCTCAAGCTCAACGAGATGGGCAGTCGCTACCTCTTCATCGTCCTCTACGTATTCCTCGAGCACCATCTGAGTCGCGGCGACTACCGCCGTGACGGCCTGCCCACCGCGCGTCCACGCGGCACCTGGCGCGCCGGCCGCAAGGCGCGCGCACCGACGAAGAGCTGACCCGACCGGGCTAGGGCCGCGCCCGCCCGCCCGTTAGCGCCACAAAGGCGCGCCAGGCCGGCTTTGGCTTGAAGCCCTTGCCGGCGCGAAAGAGACCGACGGAGTCGCAGAAGGAACAGGCGACGTATTCGGGGTTGTCCTTCCAGGAATACCAGTAGGTGCCCGCGAGGTTGAGGCGGTGGCGGTTGCCGATCAGGAAGGCGTAGGCCTTGCGCAGTTCGCGGGCCTGGCCTCGGATGCCCTGCTCGAAGGCGACGACGTCGGGGTCGTTCTGCGAGCCCCAGCCCATCTCGGTGATGTAGAGGGAGGCACCGGGATCGTGGTTGTCGAGGACGACTTCGCGCATGCCTTCGGTCAGTTCTTCGAGGTCGTCGACGTGAAAGGCGTACGGGTGCAGGGCGACCGCGTCGAAGTAGCTCTTGATCCCCGGCACGCGGTAGAGCGCCTCGAGGAACTTGGTCGCGTCCATGCCGCGCGGGCCGGCCTGGTCGGGATCGCCGAAGAGTCCGGTGAGGATCACCTTGGCGGTCGGATCGGTGCGCTTGATTGTCGTGTAGGTCGGCTTCAGCAGGCGGGCGTAGCGGCTCGGGGAGGCCGGATACGCGAAGTAGAAGAAGTTGGCCTCGTTCCAGATCTGCCAGGTGCGGATCGGCAGTGGCCGCGGGATCGCCGGTACGTAGTTGACGCCCGCCACCGCGGGATCGTGCTGGGCCCAGAATTCGCCTTCGGGGCCGTAGCGCCTGACCGCCGCTTCGACGAAGGCGAGCCAGGCGCGGCGAGCGCGACCGTTGTCGATCGGCAGCGTGGTCGGCTTGCGGGCGACCCAGCGCGGCGTGCCGTAGAGGAAGGGTAGCATCGTGAGGCCGCGTCGCGTCGCCACCTCGACCGCGGGATCGACGCTGCTCCAGTCATACCCCCCCTTGGCCTTTGGCTGCACCATCGCCCAGTTGACCGGCCAGCGCACGCTGCCGATGCCGCCGGCCTTCATGTAGGAGGCGTCGGCGTTCGTCAGCGCCGTCTGCGGCGCGATGCCGAAGAAGGCGGGCGGCAGCGCCCGGGCCGCGGCGGGAGCGAGCAGGGCGGCGAGGAGCGCCAGCAGGGGGAGGATGGTCTTCGCGGATCTCAACTCGGCGTGGCGGGTCGGCGGCGTGCGGCGTGCGGGTCACTTCCTAACACGCCCGGCCGGCGTCGGTAGCGCCAGCACGTTAACGCGTCAATAGGTTCCGCCCAGCTTGCGGTGATCCCAGGTTGCGACCCGGCGGGGACCGAAGTGAATCGCGACGCGCTTGGGGGCCTGCGCCTCCAGGGCGGCCCTGGCGTCCCCCTCGACCGAGGAGATCCCCTCCGCGTAGCGCAGGGTCAGCTCTTCGGCGAAAGCGAGCACGACCTCGGGATCGCGGTGGATCTCCGCCTCGGCCTCGATCATCATGCCGCGCAGCTCGCCGTACTCGCGGCCGGTCTCGACCAGCACGGTCGCCCGCGGGTCGCGTTCGAGGTTGCGGACCTTCTGCGACTTGGCGTAGGTCCAGATCCAGACCTCACCCTCCCGCGGCACGAACCACATCGGCATCGAGTGCGGCCAGCCGCGGGGGCCGATACTGGAGACGACGGCGATCCGCCCCTCTCCGAGCAGCGCCAGCCGATCTTCCTCGCTCAGCGTGATCTGGTCGCGGCGGCTCACGGTCCGGGCGCAACTCTGACGAGGGCGTCGGCGGAGTTTCGCGCGAAATTGCGCGCCACCCGTCGGATCCGTGCCTGTAGCGTCGTCCTCGTGAGCCCGCAAGCCCAGCTCGAGCGACGTGGCGCCGATACCGGCGCTATCGTACGTACTAATCATCATTTCAACGTACGTACGCTGCCTGAGGAGGCCGCCATGGCCATCACCGCATCGAAGCTGCGCGCCAACGTCTACCGGATGCTCGACGAAGTGCTCGAGACCGGCCAGCCGCTCGAGATCGAGCGCAAGGGCAAGACCCTGGTGATAGCGCCCAAGGAGGAGCAGTCGATCTGGGATCGCCTGCCGCGTCGTGAGGGGTTCCTCGTCGGCGACCCCGACGATTTCATCCACATGGACTGGTCATCGGAGTGGAACCCTGATCCTTCTTGATACCCATGTCGTGGGGTGGCTTTACGAGGGTGTCGAGCGGCGCCTGCCAACCTCCGTGCGTCGGTTGATCGAGTCCGAGCAACCGTTCGTCTCTCCGATCGTCGAGCTCGAGCTGACCTATCTCCACGAAGTCCACCGGGTCACTGAGCCCGCCGCCGCGCCGCTCTCGGCGTTGCAAAAGACGATCGGTCTCGGGATCGATGACGTTTCACTGGCGGGGCTCGTAGGGGCTGCCGCGGACCTCTCCTGGACCCGGGACCCCTTCGATCGCTTGATCGCCGCCCACGCTCTACTTGCCGACGCTCCGCTCGTCACGGCCGACGAAACCATCCTCGAGCACCTTCCCTTGGCGATCTGGGGCTGACCGAGCCTCAGCCCAGCCCGCCTGCCGGCGCGGGGCGAAACGAGCGGCGGTAGGCGCTGGGAGTGGTAGCCGTGAGGCGGCGGAAGTGGTCGCGCAGGGAGGCGGCCGTCCCGAAGCCCGCCCGCCAAGCCAGCGCGTCGATCGGCAGGTCGGTCTCCTCGAGCAGCCGGCGCGCCTCCTCGACGCGGCGGGCGAGCAGCCACTGCAGCGGCGTCGTGCCGGTTTCCTCGCGAAAGCGCCGGGCGAAGGTGCGGGGGCTGACCCCGGCGTGGCGGGCCATCGCGGCGACGTCGAGTGGCTCGGCCAGCCGCTCGACCGCCCAGCGCCGGGTCTGCTCGAGCGTGCCCGTGACGCCCGGCACGGATGCGCGCGAGCGCTCGATGAACTGCGCCTGGCCGCCGTCGCGATGCGGTGCGGCAACCATGTGGCGAGCGACCCGCTCACCGACGGCAGCGCCGCAGTCCTCGCGGATCACGTGCAGGCAGAGGTCGATCCCGGCACTGAGCCCGGCCGAGGTCATCACCGACCCTTCGTCGACGTAGAGGGCGGCCGCGTCGACCTCGGCGGTGGGGAAGCTGCGTGCGAGCGCGTCGGCGAAAGCCCAGTGCGTGGTCGCGCGCCGGCCCTCGAGCAGACCGGCGTGGGCGAGCGCGAAGGCGCCGGTGCAGACCGAGATCACCCGGGCACCCCGCGCGCTCGCCGCGCGCAGCGCCTCCGTCACCGGCGCCGGGGGCGGTGAGAAGACGTCGAGGTACGCCGGCAGGACGACCGTGTCGGCCGCGCCCAGCAACTCGAGATCGCCCTGCGGCCGGATTCCGAATCCGGTCGTCGTCTCCAGCTCCGCGCCCGTGGCGCTGCAGCTCGAGAACGCATAGAGCGGCTCCCCGCCTGGCTTGGCGGCCACACTGAAGGCCTGTGCCGGGATCGCCAGGTCGAAGGCGACGACACCTTCGAGGCATAGGGCCACCACTCGATGCATGGCAGAAATCTATCGAAGATTGGCAATCCTGCCACTGGATCGCGCCACCCTGACCGTCCATCCTGGGCTCATGCAGATCGCCATCCTCATCTTCGACAAGCTCACCGCGCTCGACGCGGTCGGCCCTTACGAGGTGCTGCGCTCGGTGCCGGGCTGGGAGGTCAAGTTCGTCGGCCCCGAGAAGGGGCCGGTGCGCACCGACAGCGGCGCCCTCGGCCTCAGCGCCGACCATTCGATCGAGGAGGTGAGCGAGGCAGACATCGTCCTCGTGCCGGGCGGGAAGGGCAACCGGCCGCTGCTCACGGACGAGACCGTGCTCTCCTGGCTGCGCGAGATGGACGCGCGCTCCAGGTGGACCACCTCGGTCTGCACCGGCGCGCTCGTGCTCGGCGCCGCCGGCCTGCTCGAAGGGAAGCGGGCGACGACCTACTGGCCCTTCCTCGAGCAGCTGCGCGAGTACGGCGCCGAGCCGGTCGGCGGCCGCTACGTCGAGGACGGCAAGACGATCACCGCCGCCGGCGTCTCGGCCGGCATCGACATGGCCTTCCACCTGGTCAGCCAGGAGGCCGGGCCGGAGGTCGCCCAGGCTGTCCAGCTGGGCATCGAGTACGACCCCCAACCCCCTTTCGACGCCGGCTCACCGGACAAGGCGCCCGAGCCGATCGTCGAGCTGGTCCAATCCGTCGCCGGCACCTCCAGTGAGGAGTGGCTCGGCGCCGCTAGCGAGCGAGCCTGAGCCGCACCGCGCGCGTCGCGCGGGCGTCGGGGATGGCGACGAGCAGCTGAGCTTTGAGATCGCCGCGGGCGCGCAGCAGAGGCGCCCCGCGCTCGTTGAGGGCGACCCGGAAGGTGTGGGACTTGCCGCCGGCGAGCCTGAAGGTGCGGTGGCTGACGTTGACGCGCACGACTTGTGTCGGCACGCCGCGCCGGGCTCGAAGGGGCAGCCGGGTGTGGGTGCGGAGGATGATCTGGCCCGGGCAGCTTTCGCCTTCGGGCCAGCCGCAGCGCACCCAGACACGCACCGTCCCCCCTTCCGGCTTGACGTGCTTGACCGTCAGGGGCGGCAGTTCCGGCGCCGCGATCGTAGCGCCGACCGTGGCCCCGTCGATGTAGTTGTTGTCGATGTTGATCGTGGTCAGGCCGTAGCTCTCGTTGTGACCGCCGCGGTATTGATGGATGCGCTGGTGCAAGGACCACGCGGTCGACGGCAGGTAGGGATCGAGCGTGTTCTGCTGGCCGTTCCAGTTCGCGGTCCAGACGTGGTCGGGCAGGGTGTAGCTGCCGCCGATCGCCCGGCCGAGGTCGGCGATCCCCGAGGCGCTGGAGCTGTAGGCGCCGGAGACGTAGCCAAGCGTGTGCAGCTGGTTGGTCCAGGAGGAGAGGAAGGTGAGGACGGCGGCGCTGGTGCTCGAGCTGCGCGTGTAGGCCTCCATGTCGAAGTAGATCGGGCTGCCGGGGCCCATGCCGATCGCGGCGGCCTCTTCGACAGCGTCGTCGGCGGCTTCGACCCCCTGGCGGGCAGCCCCGGAGGAGCTCAACTTGGCGCAGCTGCTGCAGGCGCTCGACGGGGCCTGCAGGCCGACGTAGGTCGGGATCAGGTGCCAGCCGACCGCGACCTGTTCTTCGACCCACTTCGCGGTCAGGTTGGGCTGCGAGCAGGCGCGGTTGGAGCCACCGATGTAGACGCCGATGCCGCGATAAGGCGAGGCCGCCCAGGCGGTCATCGCCCGCGAGGAGGGAGCGGCGCAGGCATCGAAGCCGAGGCCGGTGAAGGCTTCGGGCGAGGACACGGGCGTTGGCGGGGCGACGGCGCTGGCCCCTGCGCGGGCGCGCCCAGCCGAGCGCGGTTCGACCAGGATCGCCCGGCGCCGGCCGATCGCCTCCGCCGGGCAGCGCTGGTTGGCGCCGGGCGTGCCGAGGTAGACCGCCCGCCGATCGAGCCGCACGCACATGCGCGGGTGCTCGGCGAGTCGGTAGACCGGCCAACCAGAGGGCACGGTGACCGCGCGGCCGGCGAAATGGACGGACCGCGCCGCCGCCGGCGCGGCGAGGAGCGCGAGCAGCAGGAGTGCCGCTAGAGCTGGACGAAGCAGGCGCATACCCGTCCCAACCATTGCAGCCTGCGATCGATTCGGCGCCGCTCAGGCGGGAACGAGATCCAGCTTGCGCCAGGGACCCTCTCCCGCCATCGGCTGGGTGCGCCCCTCGAGCCAGTCGGCCTGCAGGTCGTCGTAGTGGGGACTGGCCGGATGGCCCGACTGGCCGGTGAACATCTGCCAGCGCGAGCGCTCTGGTGCGGCGGGTTCGGCGACCATGCGCCAGCTCGGCGCCCAAACCGCTTTGTAGGGATTGTTGGGGTCATAGGCGATCTGGCTCACGGTCTCTTGGGCGCCGCCGGCCTTGAGCCGGCGGTTTAGCAGGCGGCGCAGGAGCGGGTTCGCCTCGCCGAGCGGATGCGGGAACTCCATCTCGTGCACGTGCCCCCAGCGCCAGCCCTCTGGCTCGGGACCGAAGCGGTCGCCGAGGTCGTCGAGGGCGCCGCCCAACGCCTCCAGCACGAGCTCGTCCCAGGGGCGGCCGATCAGCTCGTCGTCGCCTTCCTCCCAGAGCTTCATCAGGTGCGAGTGCCAGCGCCAGGGCGAGGTTACGTGCGGGGTGAAGCCGTTGTCGGCGCGGTCCAGCCAGCGCTCGCAGAGGTCGCGGTCGCCGATTGCCGCGCGGGCGACCTCGCGCGCCAGGCGCAGCAGGAAGGCTTGGTAGATCGTGCCGGCGATCGAGTCCGGGTCGAGCCGGCCGTCCCAGCTGCGCAGCCGCTCCAGCGCGCTGCGCTCGCGCTGCCCCCGCGGCTTCAGCCGTCCCAAACGGCGTGCCGCCTCCAATCCCGGCAGCGAGAGATTGTCGGACTGCATCGCCTCGAAGCCCTCGATGTCGTGCTCGTCGCCGGCGCGCAGCAGCTGCTCGATCCGCTTGGCGCGGAAGCCGTCGAGCCACTCGCTGGTGATGTGGTGGGGGTAGTCGTCACCGACGATGCGGTTGTTGGCGGTGATCAGGAAGCCACTCTCGGGGTCGACCGTCTCCGGCAACTCCTCGTAGGGAATCGTTCCCTCCCACTCGAACTCGCCGGTCCAGCCCGGCTTGGGCAGGTCGGGGCAGCCGCCGCGGCGCAGCGGCAGGCGGCCGATCAGCTTGTAGCCGATCGAGCCGTGGCGATCGGCCCAGATCAGGTTGGAGGCGGGCGAGCTGTGCTCGGCGAGGCTGGCGACGAGCTCGGGCCCGGAGGCGATCCCGTGCAGCTCGAACATGCCCTTGAAGGCCGTGGGCTGGTCGAGCGTCTGCCAGCGCAGGGCGAGCGGCTCGGCGGCGTCGGCGGCGAGCGCCTCGTTGACGATCGGGCCGTGGTGCGTGATGCGCACGTCGAACACCTCGGGCGCGTCCCGGCCCTTGACCGGGATCTCCTCGCGCACAACTTCGAGCGGCCGCCACTCGTCTTCGAAGAGGTAGCGGTCACCGTCGAGGCGCTCGACGAAGAGGTCCTCGACATCGGCCATCACGTTCGTGAAGGTCCAGCAGACGTCGTTGTTCTGGCCCATATAGACGCCGGGCATGCCGGGCAGCGAGGCGCCGCGGACGGTGCGGTCGCCGAGCGTGAGGCCGACCTGGTACCAGATGCCCGGCATGCTCGGCGGCAGGTGGGGGTCGCCAGCGATCAGCGGCGAGCCGCTGGCGCTGAGCTCGCCCGAGACCGCCCAGTTGTTGGAGCCACTGGCCTCCGCAGCGAGGCCGATCGAGCGCCGCACGGCGTCGATCTGCTCGACGACGGCGAGGCCGTCGCCCGACCAGGTTTCCTGGGTGACGATCGGGTTGTCGGCGGGATAGCCGGGGTCGAGGCGCGCCGCCAGCTCAGGCCCGAGCGCCCGCGTCATGTCGGCGCGCAGCAGCTCGCTCTCCCAGTTGGTCGAGAGACCGAAGGCGAGCAGCTTGCCGAGGCTGAGGATGTCGACCGGGCGCCAGGGCTTCCAATCCAGCCGCAGCAGCTGCATCTCGAAGGGCAGGGCCGTGACCTCGGCAGCCGCTGCGTTGACGCCCTCGCAGAAGCGCCCCAGCAGGGCGAGCAGCTCGGGGTCGAGCGTGGCCGCCTCGCGCTCCGCGGTGCGGCGGATGCCGAGGGCGCGCATCAGCTTGTCGATCGGCAAACCCTCCTCGCCGGCCATTTCGGCGACCCGGCCAGCGACGACGCGGCGGTAGAAGTCGAGCTGCCAGAGCCGATCCTGGCCATGGCAGAAGCCCTCGGCAAACCAGAGGTCGCGCGCGTTCTCCGCCTCGATGTGTGGCACCCCCCAGCGATCGCGGCGGATCTTGACCGGCCCGTCGAGCCCGCCGAGCACGATCGTGCCCTTTTGCTTGGGCAGCGGCCGGCGAGCGAGCCAGTGCCAGGCGGCGGCCGCGGCGGCCGCGGCGAGCCCAGTCCCGGCTGCGCCAGCCAGCAATCCAGTCCGTACGGCACGCCCGCCACTCATCGTGCAAGCGTACTGGCTAGTCAGCCAGTACGACCGGAAGGCGATCTTCGGCGTCCAGCTTGTCGAGGTGCGCCTGCATCACCATCGCCGCCGCGGGGCGGAGCTCAGCGGGCACGTCGCTCCAGGCCTCGGCAAGCAGGGCTTTGCGGGAGCGCTCGCCGTGATCGAGGGCGGCGAGCAGGCGGCGCTCGCGCATCTCGCGGTGCTCGACGTACTCGGCCAGCTTCGCCGCCGGCTCCGTGATCCAGGGGCCGTGGCCGGGGCAGATCAGCTCGATCGGCTCGGCCTGCATGCGGCGCAGCGAGTCCATGTAAGCGGCCAGGGAGCCGCCGTCGGGGGGGACGAAGGTCGAGCCGGCGCCGAGCACGAGGTCGCCGCTGAAGCAGACGCCGTCGCCCGTCATCAAGCAGACGTGGTCGGGGGCGTGGCCGGGGGTTGCGATCGCCCGCAGGCCGCCGTGCCCCTCGCCATCTACAGGCAGGGTCACCTCGGCGTCGAGCCGCCCGGCGCCGTCGGCGTGGTCGCCGTGCCCGTGGGTGAGCAGGACGAGCCCGATCCCGCCGCGCTCCTCCGCGCCGGCGCGAACCGCGTCGAGGTGACTCTCGATATCGGGCCCAGGATCGATCACCGTGCAGGGATCGGAGCCGTAGAGGTAGGTGTTCGTCCCCTCCAAAGTCATCGGACCCGGGTTGGGCGCGACGAGCCGGAGGATCTCAGCGTGGCCGGGCGCCTGCTCGGTCAGTCGCCGACCTCGTTGACAATCGCTTCGCGGGCGTCCTCGGGCTCGAGCACGACGAGGTCGCCGGCGCCGCGGAGGATCTCGCGAACGAGCCAGGAGGTGCCGGCGTACGGGAGCTCGACGACGACGGCGCCGTCGGCCAGCTCCTCGACCACGGTGCGCTCCTCACGCAGCCAGCGAGCCCGCTCGGGTGAGACCCAGACGCGGGCGACGTGGGCGGTCGGCACCTCGCCATGGGTCATCCAGCCCTCGACCCCTGCCAGCTCCTCGACCTCGGGGCGCGGCTCGAAGGTGTCCTCGGAGACGACGGCCTCCTTGACCCGGTCGAGCTTGAAGTGCCGGATCCCGTCTTTGGTCAGGTCGTAGCACTCGACGTACCAGCCCTCTTTGCCGTTCTCGAGCCGATAGGGCTCGACCGAACGTTTGGTGAACTGGTCCTCGTTCTCCTTGTAGTACTGGAGCTCGAGCACGCGGCTGGCGCCGATCGCCTCGTTGACGACCCGGGCCACCTCGGCGTCGCCTCCGCCGGCGGAGGCGATCTCGAGCCCCTCCTCGGAGGGATCGTGGCCGAGCGCGGCGACGATCTTGGCGCGGGCGCTCTGCAGTCCCCCCTGCGGCAGGTGGTCGCCGAAGAGGTCGATCGCCGCCACCAGGGCCTTGGCCTCGAGCGGCAGCAGGCGGGCCGGGCGGGCAAAGTTGTCGCCGTAGGGCTCGGAGTCGACCTCGATCTCGTCGCCCTGGATTTCGGCGTAGAGGACGTAGGTGCCGCCGCCGAAGTTGACGACGTTGAGCAGGTCGATGTCCTCCTGCAGCTCCTCGTCGGTCAGTTCGAGGCGCTGGCGCAATTCGCTGACCCGCAGCCGCTCGTCCCCCTTCGCCGATTCGATCAGCATGCCGGCGAGGGTGACGAGCCGGGCGAAGCGCTCGGGCCGGATCGCCGCTTCGCCGCGGCCGTTGGAGCGCGTGCGGCGCGGCTGCTCGCGCAGTGGACGATCGACGATCTCGGCCGGCTTGAAGCCGTTTTGGTGACGGTCGTGGAGCAGGCCGAGGCGGCTATCGGCCTCCTCGCGCAGCTCGTCGGGGCCGAGCACCTGGGCGTTCTGGCGCCAGCGCAGCACCCAGGCGATCAGCTCGCGCGGCGAGGCGTAGTCGGTCTCGAAAACCGAGCCTTTGCCGGGGGCGCCGTCGGCCTTCTTCGCCGGCCGCAGCTCGCCGTAGGCCCCGAAGTCGCGCTCGATCAGCCAGGCGATGCGATCGCGGACGAAGATCTTGGCCCGGTTGCGGATCTCACCCAGCTGCCAGTCGGCGCGCTGGCCGTAGTCGCGGCGATCGAAGTCCTCGGGCGGGGAGAAGTCGTGCTCGGCCTTGGAGGCGTAGCCGACCTTGCCCTGGATACGCGAGAGGCGAAAGACGCGCACGGCATCGCGCTCGTGGGCGTGACCGATCAAATAGAACTGCCCGCCGCGGAAGACCAGGTGGAAGGGGTCGACCTTGCGCTTCGCGGTCTGGTCGCGCTCCATCGTGTAATAGGTGAATTCGACCGTCTTGCGCCGCGAGATCGCCGTCTCGATCTTGGAGAGGCGCTGGGACAGCTCGCGCCCCCCGGCCGAGGCCGTCATCGCCATCTCGACCGGCGCCCGCTCGCCCTCCTTGAGCGGGTTGGGATGGCCCCAGGCGACCTGCTGCAGGGCGAGGCGCAGCGGCTCGGCGTAGGCGAATTCCCCTTCGGAGAGCAGCATCAGCGCCGTGCTCATCGCCGCCAGCTCGTCGTCGGTGAACTCGATCGCGTCGAGGTAGAAGTTCTCCGGCGGCAGCGAGTAGAGCTCCGCCTCGAAGAAGCCCTCGCCCGGCTTCTCGACCCCGAGCTCGATGCCTAGGCTCTCCAGCTCGGCCCGGTCCGCGTAGAAGCGCCGCGCGAACGCGTCGTCGTTCATGTCGCTGTAGCCCTCGACCTCGCGCTTGATCTCGAGCGCCGAAACCGGCCTCCCCTGAGCCATCAGGAACGAGATCAGCGAGAGCTGGCGGATCAGCTTCTCGGTGTCCTTCGCCACGGCTCGCAGG
>JASLIG010000070.1 GCA_030152805.1 Solirubrobacterales bacterium | reverse complement strand
GGCCGGCACTCCGCTCAGCCCCGCGGCCAAGCACGCGGTCGCGGAGGCGAAGCTGAAGCCGCTCGGCAGCGCCGATACCTCGGGCCTGCCGCCCGCCGAGGCGGCCAGCGTCGAGGACGCCGTCACGGCCGGCTCCGTGGGCGCACTGTCAGCTTCAGAGGGATGGCCGCACTCGCCGGCTTGGGCAGAGCCCCTGCTTGGGACAGCTTCAATTTTGCGGCGTGGGTTCTCTATACCGACGCCGGAGACGGCGCCGCCGACGATCATCAGGATGCCGGCGATACCGATGCCGAGGTGGAAGGCAGAGGTGGAGGCGTCGGCCGAGGCGGAGTCGACGCGCGTTGCTTGGGACGGCGGCAGGGAGCCCGTATCCGGGACCGCCAGCGGCTGCGCCTTGGCGTCGGAGATCGTCCGCTCGGCGCGGGGGCCGAGCGGCGCCGCGCCGAGGTTGTCGTCGAGGGTCGAGCCGAAGTAGGCGGAGATCACGGCGCCGAGCACGGCGATCGCCAGCAGGCCGGCGACGCGGGCGATGCCGTTGTTGACGCCGGAGGCGATACCGACGTGGCGTTCCTCAACCGAGTCGAGCACGGTCGCGGTCAGCGGCGCCACGGTGGCCGAGAGGCCGAGGCCGAAAACGAGGATCGCGGGCAGGACGTCGGTGACGTAGTCGGCGTTGGAGCCGATCCGCAGCATCAGCAGCAGGCCGACTCCGCCGACGATCGGGCCGATCGTCATCGGCAATCGCGGGCCCGTCCCCGAGGCCATTTTCCCCCAGCGCGGCGAGAGGAAGAAGAGGATCAGCGAGATCGGCGTGGTCGCTAGGCCCGCCTCCAGCGGCGAGTAGCCCGCCACCTGCTGGAGGAAGAGGCCGACGAAGAAGAGTCCGCCGATCAGCCCGGCGTAGGTGGAGAGCGTGGTCAGGTTGGCGACGGCGAAGTTGCGGATCCTGAACAGGCCGAGGTCGAGCATCGGGTGGCGAGCGCGCGCCTCGTGGAGGACGAAGAGGACGAAGCAGACGATCCCGGCGACGAGCGGGATCCAGACCATCGGATCTCCCCAGCCGCGCGTCGGCTGCTCGATCAGGGCGTAGACCGGCCCCCCGAGGCCGGCCGCCGAGAGCGCGATGCCTGACCAGTCGATGCCCCGGAAGGCTTCGGGGTCGCGGCTCTCGCGGACCGAGTGGAGGGTGAGCGCGATCGTCGCCGCGATCAGCGGCAAATTGACCCAGAAGATCGCCCGCCACGAGGTGAGGCCGACCAGCGCCCCTCCCCCGGCCGGCCCGATCACGGTCGCGATCCCGGTCCAGGCCGTCCAGGTCCCGACCGCCTTGCCGCGCTCGGCCCCCTCGAAGGTCGCGGCGACGATCGCCAGCGAGCCGGGCACCAACAGCGCCCCGGCGATCCCCTGCAGCGCCCGCGCCGCGATCAGGACCTCGACCGTGGGAGAGATCGCGCAGAGGGCAGAGGTGACGCCGAAGGCGACCAGGCCCATGACGAACATCCGCCGCCGGCCGAACTGGTCGCCCAGCGAGCCGCCAACCAGGAGCAGTGAGACCAGGGTGAGCATGTAGGCCTCGACCACCCACTGCTGCCCGGCCAGCCCGGCATCGAGCCCGTCGGCGATCGCCGGCAGCGCCACGTTGACCACGGTCGAGTCGAGGAAGACGACCGTCGAGCCGAGGATCGTCGCGACCAGGGTCAGCCGTTGCTGGCGGGACACGCGAACGAGTGTAGGCGTCCGCCTCAGCCGGTCCCGACGTCGAGCTCGCGCAGTTGCTCGGCGGGGGTGAAGAAATTGCGATAGGCGAGCGCGGTGGCGACGAGGGCGGCGATGGCGACGCTGCCGAGCAGGGCGTAGAGGAGGATCAGCTGCAGGCGGACGGCGTCGGTGGGGTTGGCGCCGGCGAGCAGCATGCCGACCATCGTGCCCGGGAAGAAGATCAGGCCGGTGGTCTTGGTCGAGTCGACCAGGGTGATCATCCCCGAGCGCAGGGCACGGCGCACGAAGGGCGCGGCCGCCTCCTGGGCGGTGGCGCCGAGTGCCAGCGTCGCCTCGATCTTGTTGCGCGAGTCGGCCATCTCGTCGCCGAGGCGGTTGAGCGCCACGGCCGAGGCGGTCATCGCGTTGCCGATCACCATGCCGCCAACCGGCACCAGGTAGCGAGCGGTTGGTTCGAAGACGCCGAGGGCGACGACGAGTCCGAGCGTCGTCGCACCCGCCACCGCGAGCGCAATCAGCAGCGGCCAGAACGCGTCGGGAACTCGCTTCGCCCTGCCGCGGGCGGTGAGCGCGCCGAAGACCACCATCACCGCCAGCAGGGCGAAGACGAGCCAGAGCGTGTCGGCTTCGAAGATCAGCTTGATCGCGTAGCCGATCGCGGTCAGCTGGATGAAGGAACGCAGCGTGGCGACGCCGATGTCGCGCTCGAGGTCGGCCTTGCGCCAGTAGGAGATCGCCGCGGCGAGCGCGACCAGGGCAAGCGAGGCGGCGACCTGGCCGGGACCGAGGTGGATCGAGGTGCTCAAGCCATCAGCTCCTCGATCGGCCCGGCCTCGACCGCCCTGCCGTCCTCGAGCAGAACCACCCAGTCGCCGAGCCGGCGCGCCTGCTCGGGATCGTGGCTGACGAGGACGATCGAGATCTCGAGCGCCCGGCGCAGCTCGACGAGGGTCGCCTCGATCGCGTCGCGGGCGGCGTGGTCGAGGGCCGAGGTGGGCTCGTCGAGCAGTAGGACGGCGGGCTGCTGGGCGAGAGCGCGCGCCAGCATGGCCCGCTGCTGCTCGCCAACCGAGAGCTTGGCGACGTCGCGATCGGCGAAGCCTGGGTCGAGCCCGGCAAGGCGCAGGCAGCCCTCTGCGTCGAGCTCCTTACCGGCGAGCCCGGCCGCGTAGAGCAGGTTCGACCCGACCGTTCCCTCCAGCAACGCCGGCAGCTGCGGCACCAGCGAGACCTCGCGGCGCAGGGCCAGTGGTTCGTACTCGGCGAGCGGCCGGTCCCGGTAAGAGATCGTCCCGGCGTCGGGATCGGCGAGGCGGTTGAGCAGGCGCAGCAGCGTCGACTTGCCGGCACCCGACGGGCCGACGATCGCCGTCACCCCCGGCGGGATCGCGGCGCTGACCGAGTCGAGTACGCGGCGATCGCCGCGGGTCAGGCCGACCTCGCTCAGCTCGAACAGCACGGGCAGATGATCCCACCGCCCCGGGCGCAAGATGGCTCTCGCCCGGAGGCGAGGATTGGCGGCCACGGCGATCGACTGGAAGAATCCGGGTAGGTGAACCGCGATGGCTAGAGCGATCTGGAGCGGCTCGATCAGCTTCGGGCTGCTCAACGTGCCCGTGAAGCTGTACAGCGCGGTTGCCCGCCGCGGCATCTCGCTGCGCGAGATCCGCGATTCCGACGGCGTCCGCATCCGCCACCGCCGCGTCGCCGAAGGCACCGACGAAGAGGTCCCCTACGAGAACATCATCAAGGCGTTCGAGATCACCAAAGACCGCTACGTGCCGCTGACCAAGGGGGAGATGGAAGCGCTTGCCCCGGAGCGCAGTCGCGCGATCGAGGTGCGGGACTTCGTCGATCTCGAGGAGATCGACCCGATCTACTTCGACAGCCCCTACTACCTGGGCCCGGCCGACGGCGCCGAGCGCGCCTACTCGCTGCTGGCCCGGGCGATGGGGCAGTCGGGCAAGGTGGCTGTCGCCCGCTTCGTCTTCCGCAACAAGGAGCACCTGGCGGCGATCCGGCCCAGCGACGGCGTGCTGACCCTGACCACGATGCGCTTCGCCGACGAGGTCGTGCCGCCCTCCGAGCTCGACGACGTGCTGCCCTCCGAAGCGCCGAAAGTCCCCAAACGCGAGGTCGAGATGGCCGAGCAGCTGATCGACTCGCTGACTCGCCGCTTCGACCCCGGCGCCTACCGCGACGAGTACCGCGAACAGCTGCTGGCGCTGATCGAACGCAAGGCGGAAGGAAAGGACGTGCTCAGCGCGCCAACGGGCGAGGAGCCCGAGCCGACCAGGGCGCCGGACCTGATGGCGGCGCTGGAGCAGAGCATCGCCGCGGTGCAGGGCAAGGGCGACGGCAAGCCGGCGAAGAAGCCGGCGAAAAAACGGGCGGCTAAAGCCAAAAAAGCAGTAGCGAAAAAACGTTCGGCCTCGACCGCCAAGTCGTCCCCCAAGAGCCGATCCCGGTAGGGGTGGAGCGTCTTGTACTTTTTCGCCGCCAGCCATTGTCGGCAGCCTCGGACGCAGCTCGAAAAAGTTAAGCGGAACCCCTACCGGGATCGGCTCTGAGTGGCCGGCGACACCCTGGTCGAGGTTGATGGGCGTGAGCTGAAGCTCACCAACCTCGACAAGGTCCTCTACCCCAAGGCCGACTTCAGCAAGGGTGAGGTCGTCGACTACTACGCCAAGGTGGCGCCGGCGATGGTTCCCCACCTGCGCGGGCGGGCGGTGACCTTGCGCCGCTTCCCGGAAGGGGTCGATGACACCGATGCTGCCTTCTTCGAGAAGCGCTGCCCCAAGCACCGTCCCGAGTGGGTGAAGACCACACCCGTCGGGGCGAGCACCGGCCGGATCGACTTCTGCGTCTGCGAAGACCGCGCGACGCTGGTCTGGATGGCGCAGCTGGCGGCGATCGAGTTGCACCCGTCGCTCTCGCTGGCGCCCGAGCACGACCGCCCGACGGTGCTCGCCTTCGACCTCGACCCCGGCCCGCCGGCCGAAATCCTCTCCTGCTGCCGGGTGGCACTGCGCCTGCGCGAGCTCTTCGCCCACTTCGGCCTCGAGTGCTTCCCCAAGACCTCGGGCTCCAAGGGCCTGCAGGTCTACGCCCCGCTCAACGACGACGAGGTCACCTACGAGGGAGACGACAACGGCGGCGGAACCAAACCGCTGGCGCGCGCGATCGCCCAGCTGCTCGAGAAGCAGACCCCCGACCTGGTCGTCTCGAAAATGAAAAAGGTCGAGCGCAAAGGCAAGGTCTTCGTCGACTGGTCGCAGAACCACCGCCGCAAGACGACGATCGCCGTCTACTCGCTGCGCGCCCGCGAACGGCCCACCGTCTCGACGCCGGTCACCTGGGACGAGATCGAGCGAGCCATCAAGAAGGACGACCCCGACTCGCTCGTCTTCGAGGCTGGCGACGTGCTGAAGCGGATCGAGCAGCACGGCGACCTCTTCGCGCCGGTGCTGAAGCTGAAGCAGGATCTGCCGCAGCTCTAGCGTTCGCCGGTCGGGGCAGTCGGCTCGCGCCACATCTGGGTAACGCTCGGGCCGTCTTCGGGCAGCTCGAACTCGCCGCAGACGGCGAAGCCCAGGCGTTCGTAGCGTGGGGTGTTGACCGGATTGGACGACTCGAGGAAGGCCGGGGCACCCTCGGCGTCGATCTGCTCCAGCGTGGCTGCCAGCAGCCCCATCCCCAGCCCGCGGCCGCGGCGGTCGGGATCGGTCCCGAGGAGGCTCAGGTAGTAGTGGGGCTCCCCTGCGGGATGGGCGGCTTCGAAGCGCTCGAACGTCTCCAACGCCCTGCCTGCGCCGTCTCCGAGCAACTCCGCCAGCAGGCCATTCAAGCGCGCCTCGTCCTCAGGCCGCAGCTCGGGCTTTCCCGGCGGGATCCAGAGGGCAACCGCGGCACAGTCCCCGGTGAGCCAGGCAGTTTCGTAGCCGACGGCCGCTTTGGCCACCAGCCCCCAGACGGCCCGGTGCTGCGCGAGCCGCCGTTCGGGGTCCGGGAACGCCCAGCCCCAAACGGGGTCAGCGTAAAACGCTCGCGCCAGGGTCTCGACCGCGGCGGGGATCTCGGCACGGGTCGCCACCCTCGCTTCCACGGGGGCGTGGCGGCCGGGCGGTTCCGTCATGGCTAGAGCGGTTGGCGCACGACGGGCTTGCGCGTCGCCTTGACCTCGTCGAGGCGGCGGACCGGGGTCGTGTAGGGAGCCTGCTTGGCGATCTCGGGATCCTTCTCGGCCTCGGCGAGGATCTTCTCGACGGCGTCGGCGAAGGCGTCGAGGCTCTCCTTGGCCTCGGTCTCTGTCGGCTCGACCATCAGCGCCTCCTCAACGAGGAGGGGGAAGTAGACCGTCGGCGGGTGAAAGCCGAAATCGAGCAGGCGCTTGGCGAGGTCGAGGGTTGTCAAGCCCAGCTCCCTCTTCATCGGCTTGCCGGAGAGGACGAACTCATGCATGCAGTGGCGGTCGAAGGCGACCGGGAGGCGCTCCCCGGCGCGCCCCTCGGCAAGGCGGGCCTTGAGGTAGTTGGCATTCAGCACCGCCGTCTCCGAGGCCTCGGCGAGGCCGTCGCCGCCGAGGCTGAGGATGTAGGCGTAGGAGCGGACGAAGACGCCGAAGTTGCCCTGGAAGCCGCGCAGGCGGCCGATCGACTTTGGCCTGTCGTGGTCGAGGTCGAAGCTGGGCCCGTTGCCGTTCTCACCCTCGCGACGCACGACCTGGGGGCGCGGCAGGAAGGGCTCGACCCGCTCGGAGACGGCGATCGGGCCGGCGCCGGGGCCGCCGCCGCCGTGCGGCTGGCTGAAGGACTTGTGCAGGTTGACGTGGACGATGTCGAAGCCCATGTCGCCGGGGCGCGAGTGGCCCATCACCGCGTTGAGGTTGGCGCCGTCGTAGTAGAGCGTCCCCCCCGCTGCGTGGATCAGCCCGGCGATCTCGGCGATGTTCTCGTCGAAGAGACCGAGCGTGTTGGGGTTGGTCAGCATCAGGCAGGCGACCTGGCCGGGGTCCTCGTCGATCTTCGCCCGCAGGTCGTCCATCTCGACCCCGCCGCACTCGTTGGTGGCGACCTTGACCACCTCGTAACCGGCCATCGTCACCGAGGCGGGGTTGGTGCCGTGCGAGGTATCCGGCGCCAGCACCTTGGTCCGCTCTTCGCCGCGGTCGGCGTGGTAGGCCCGGGTCAGCAGCAGGCCGGCGAGCTCGCCGTGCGAACCGGCCGAGGGCTGCAGGCTGACGTGGGGCAGGCCGCAGATCTCTCCGAGGGACTCCTGCAGCAGCCACATCAGCTCCAGGGCGCCCTGGGCCCGCTTGGGGTCCTGCGCCGGGTGCAGGCGGGCGTGGCCGGGCAGAGCCGCAACCCGCTCGTTGAGCCGCGGGTTGTGCTTCATCGTGCAAGAGCCGAGCGGGTAGAAGCCGCTATCGAGGTCGAAGTTGCGGCGCGAGAGCTTGTTGTAGTGGCGGACGATCTCCGGCTCGGCGACCTCGGGCAGGCGTGGCGGATCGGAGCGCAGCAGCTCGCGCGGGATCAGCTCCGCGAGCGCCCGCTCGGGCACTTCGGCGTCAGGGAGGACGGCGGCGCGGCGGCCGGCCTTCGAGCGCTCGTAGATCGTCAGGACCTGTTCGTCCTGCTGGTTCATACCGTCACCGCCTCTGCCGCCACCGCGGCGCCGAGCGCCTCGGCGAGCTCGTCGATCTGGGCCTTGGTGCGGCGCTCGGTGATCGCGACCAGGAGGCCGTCGGCGAACTCGGGGTACTCGCGGCCGAGCGGGTAGCCGGCCGCGATGCCGCGCTCGGCGCAGCGCTCAAGCACAGCCTCGACGGGAGCGTCGAGGCGCAGGGCGAACTCGCGCGCCACCGGCGCCCCGTGCAGCAGCTCGACGCCCTCGACGGCGGCAAGCCGCTCGCGCGCGTAGGCGGTGCGGCGGACCAGCAGCTCGCCCAGCTCGCGGAAGCCCTCGCGGCCGAGCCAGGCGAGGTGGACCATCGCGCCGAGCGCGTTCAGCGCCTGCGCCGTGCAGATGTTGTGGGTCGCCTTCTCGCGGCGGATGTGCTGCTCGCGCGTCTGCAGGGCGAGGACGAAGCCGCGGCGGCCGTCGACGTCGTCAGTTTCGCCGGCGATCCGTCCCGGCATGCGGCGGATCTGCTCCTCGGTGGCGCAGAAGAAGCCGAAGGAGGGACCGCCGAAGTCGAGCCGGTTGCCGAGCGGCTGGCCCTCGCCGAGAGCGATGTCGGCGCCGCACTCGCCCGGCGGCTTCAGCACACCGAGCGTCATCGGGTCGCAGGCGACGACGAGCAGCGCGCCGCGCTCCTTTGCCGCCGCACCGAGCGCCTCGACCCGCTCGACCGCGCCGAGGAAATTGGGGCTCTGTAGGAAGACCGCGGCGGTCTCGCCGTCGACCGCCTCGGCCAGGGCATCGGCATCGGTCTGGCCGTCGCGCAGGCCGATCTCGACCAGCTCGGCGCCGTAGCCGACCGCGTAGGTCGCCAGCGTCTCGCGGCTGTGCGGGTGCAGGCCGCGCGAGACGACGAAGCGGCTGCGTTTCGTCGCCGCCATCGCCAGGTAGCCGGCCGAGGCCACCGACGAGGGCCCCTCGTAGAGGCCGGCGTTGGAGACCGGTAGGCCGGTCAGCTCCGACATCGCCGTCTGGAACTCGAACATCGCCTGCAGGCCGCCCTGGGATATCTCCGGCTGGTAGGGGGTGTAGGGGGTGAGGAACTCCGAACGCTGGGTAATCGCGTCGACGATCGCCGGCACGTAGTGGTCGTACATCCCCGCGCCGACGAAGCAGACCTGGCGCTCGGCGTCCTCGTTGCGGGCGGCGAGCGCGGCGAGGCGCTCGAAGACCTCGGCCTCGCTCATCCCGGCCGGCAAAGCCAGCGGCCGGCCCAGCCGCAGCGGCTCGGGGATCTGCTCGAAGAGCTCGTCGACCGAGGCGGCGCCGATCGTGGTCAGCATCTCGGCCCGGTCGGCGTCGGTTGCGGAGGTGTAGCGGGTCACCCGCTGAAGGCTACGCAAGCGCCAGGGCGGCGTGCCTCAGTCCTTTTCAAGCAGTTTGCGGTATTCGGCGGCGCTGAGCAGCTGGTCGCTCTCGCCCGGCGCGCTCAGCTTCACCTTGACCAGCCAGCCCTCGCCGTAGGGATCCTCGTTGATCCGCTCGGGGGCGTCGGCGAGCGCCTCGTTGACCTCGACGATCTCGCCGGAGAGCGGCGCGATCACGTCGGAGACCGCCTTGACCGACTCGACCTCGGCGTAGCTGGAATCCTTGTCGGTGCTGCCGCCGACCTCCGGCGGGTCGTAGAAGACGACCTCGCCGAGGCTGTCCTGGGCGTACCAGGTGATCCCGAAGATGGCCACCTCGCCCTCGATCCGGGCCCAGTCGTGCTGGTCGTGGTAGCGCAGGTCGTCTGGGTAACTGGCGTCGGCCAAGATCATCCTTTCCGCTGGTGCTGGTAGAAGGGCTTGGAAGCTATCCGGGCGGGACGGTGCTTGCCGCGCACGTCGATCTCGACCACGGTGCCGGGCTCGGCGAGGTCGGCCCGCAGGTAGGCCATGCCGATGCCGAGCTCGAGCGAGGGCGAGAAGGTTCCGGAGGTGACGACCCCTACCCGCTCGTCGTCGAGGAGCACGGGGTTGCCCTGGCGCGGAATGCCGGCACCCTCGATCTCGAACGGCGCCAGCTTCTCGGCGGTGCCCTCGCGACGGGCGCGCGCAACCGCCTCGCTGCCGACAAAGCCCGTCGCCTCCGCGCAGCACCAGCCGAGGCCGGCCTCGATCGGGTTGCGGTCGGGGGTGAGGTCGTTGCCGTGCAAGTGGAAGCAGACCTCGAGCCGCAGCGTGTCGCGGGCGCCGAGGCCGCAGGGGACCACGCCCGCGTCGAGCAGCTCAACCCAGATCGCCGGCGCGATCTCGGGGTCGATCAGCAGCTCGACGCCGTCCTCGCCGGTGTAGCCGGTGCCGCAGACGAGCGCGGGGCGGCCCCCGATCCGGGCGTGCCCGACGTGCATCCGCGCCGGCAGCTCGATGCCGAGCGTGCGCGCGACGATCGCCCGGGCGTGCGGGCCCTGCACGGCCAGCATCGCGTAGCGGTCGGCGACGTCGCGCACGGCGACGTCGAAGCCGCGGCTCCAGCGACCCAGCCACTCGAGGTCGGTGGGGTGGTTGGCCGAGTTGGTGACGATCAGGTAACGGTCGCCGCCGAGCCGGTAGCTGAAGAGATCGTCGAGGACGCCGCCTTCCTCACTGCAGAGACACGAGTACTGAGCGCCGCCGATCTCGATCCCCCCGACGTCATTGCTGAGAACCCGCTGCAGGAAGGCAAGTGCCCCCGGTCCCTCCACCTCGACCTCGCCCATGTGGGAGACGTCGAACATCCCCGCATGCGTCCGCACCGCCGCATGCTCCTCACGAATCCCCTCGTACTGCACGGGCATCTCCCAGCCCGCGAAAGGAACGAGCTTGGCGCCGAGCTCGACGTGTCGCTCGTGGAGAGGGGTGCGCATGAGGGGGGCGTCGGCCACGGGCGGCAGCGTATTGGAGAGCTGTGGCAAGCTCGTTCGCGGAAATGACCGAGCGGCCGCACAACGAAATCCGCCGGGCCGGCGAGGACGACGCCGCCGATGTCGCGCAGCTCCTGCACGACTTCAACACCGAATACGACGACCCCACGCCGGGAGTCCCGGCGCTTACGGAGCGCCTCGGCGAACTGCTGGCCGAGGAGGAGATCACCGTCCTGCTCGCCGGAGATCCGCCGCATGGCTTCGCGCTCTTCCGAACCCGCCCCTCGCTCTGGTCAAAGGCGAACGACGTCTACCTGGAAGAGCTCTACGTCATCCCCGAGCGGCGCGGCCAAGGCATCGGCGGCGCCCTGCTCGACACAGCGATCGAAGCAGCCCGCGAAGCCGGCGCCGACCACTTCGAGCTGACCACCGGCGAAACCGATACGGAGGCCCGGGCCCTCTACGAGAGCCGAAGCTTTACGAATCGCGAAGGCGCCCCCGACGGCCCCCGGATGCTCTACTACGAGCTCGACCTGTGAGGGCCGATTGTCAGGCCCTCCCGACGAACTCCCGCGAAGCGGCGGCGGGAGGGCCTGACAATCGGCCCACCCACGCCAAAGCTCATTCTTTGAGGAACCCCGGCACGTCGATGTCGTCGTCGCTCACCCGCAGTTTGCGGATATCCGTGTCCTCAGCCGAGATCCGCGGCCGGCTCTCGTAACGCCGCCGCACGCGCTGCGGCGAGCGGGCGAGCAACTCGAAGCCCTCGAACCCGGTGGCGATGACCGTCACCCGCACCTCGTCGCGCATCGACTGGTCGACGACCGAGCCGAAGATGATGTTGGCGTTGTCGTCGGCCTCCGCCTGGACCAGCTGGGCCGCCTCGTTGACCTCGAAGAGGCCGAGGTCCTCGGGGCCGGTGATGTTGAGCAGCATCCCGGTGGCGCCCTTGATCGACTCCTCGATCAAGGGCGAGGTGATCGCCGCCTTGGCGGCGTCGAGCGCGCGGGCCTCGCCGGAGGCCGAGCCGACGCCCATCAGGGCCGAGCCGGCGTCGCGCATGATCGTGCGCACGTCGGCGAAGTCGAGGTTGATCAGGCCGGGGATCGTGATCAGATCGGTGATGCCCTGCACGCCCTGGCGCAGGATGTCGTCGGCCTGGCGGAAGGCCTCGAGCACGCTGGTGCGCCGCTCGACCGCCTGCAGCAGCTTCTCGTTGGGGACGATGATCAGGGTGTCGACGTTGTTGCGCAGTTTCTCGATGCCCTCGAGCGCCTGCTGCATGCGCCGTTTGCCCTCGAACTCGAAGGGCTTGGTCACGGCGCCCACCGTCAGCGCGCCGATCTCTTCCTTGGCGATCTCGGCTATAACCGGCGCCGAGCCGGTGCCCGTGCCGCCACCCTCGCCGGCGGTGACGAAGACCATGTCGGCGCCCTTCAGCGCCTCCTTGATCTCATCGCGGCTCTCCGCCGCCGCGCCAGCTCCCACCTCGGGGTTGCCGCCGGCGCCGAGGCCTCGAGTCAGCTCCTGGCCGATCGAGAGCTTGATGTCGGCATCGCAGGCCTGCAGCGCCTGCGCGTCGGTGTTGACGGCGACGAACTCGACGCCGCGAATGCCGGCATCGACCATGCGACTGACGGCGTTGGTACCGCCGCCGCCTGCGCCGACCACCTTGATCACCGCGAGGTATGTGGATTCCATCTCCCGATTTCTCCAAGCCCAGTCCCCGGTGGGGGCTGGATATGTCCCGGTCCGCAGGACTGGGTGTTGAGTTGAGCCTTTGTTCCGTCCGACGCTACAGCAATGCTTAAGGGTTCAAGGGTACGCTGTAACAGCGGAAATTGCGCTCAACGTAGGGTATCGGGCGGGGTCTGTCAAACGGCCGGGCGCCATCCTGCAGGCAAATTCCTCAAGTCTTACTTGAGGGTTTCACTGACCTAACCCTGTGGTCGAGGGTTTAGGGAATGGGCGGAAGCGTATGCCCAGAGCCACCTGTCGCTGGGCGTCCCGGCACGTGCAGGTCTACATAATCGAGCGTGGTGATTGAGGGGTCGGCAAGCACCGCTGCCGCGGCCTTCCACTTTCGCGCCGCCTGACCGGCGCTGCCGAAGCGCAGTTCGATTCCCGAGGTGAGTTCGACGTCCACCCCGCTTTCGCCGAAGTAGCTGCCTTCGACGTAGGGACGCAGGGCAGCGGGAGAGGTGGCGAGGACGCGGACCTGTTCGAGCACGGGCCCCTCGACCCGTGGCCCTTTGGGCGGCGATTCGAGCGGCAGCCTCGGCAGCTGAACGTCTTCACCGAGCGGGAACCAGGTGAGGACCGTACCGTCTTCGGCGACCGCGACAGCACCTTCGCCACTGCCGATCGCCGCGACCGGGCGGCTGGAGACGAGATGTGGGATCACCGTCTTGCTGCCGAAGATGCGCTGAAAGACGAAAGCGACGACGATCACCACGAGGATCACGATCACCCCTCGGTACAGCCGCCTCACAGCTCCCAGCCCTCCGGCCATTCGACATCGCCCAGCACCTGCACCTCCGGCTCGAGCACGACGCCGGTGTGCTCGTGCACGCGGCGGCGACCCTCGGCCATTAGGGCCAGGACGTCCGCGGTCGTCGCCCCGTCGGTGTTCTCGACGAAGTTGGCGTGCTTCGGCGAGAAGCGCGCACCGCCATGCTGAAGGCCCTGGCAGCCAGCCGCCTCGAGCAACTGCCCCGCGCTGCGGCCCTCGGCCTGTGCATCCTCTGGGTTCTTGAAAGTCGAGCCGAAGGTCTTGATTCCGGAGGGCTGCGCTTCCCGCCGTTTGCCGCGCATCTCCTCAAGGCGCGCGCGGATCGCCGCCGGCTCGTCCGGCCGCAGGTGGAAGGAGACGCGGGAGACGACCTCGCCGGCAGTCAGGTTGGAACTGCGGTAGGCGAAGCCGAGCGAGCCGGGCTCGCGGCGCTCGCTGCCCGCGCCCGTGCAGACGTCGACCCAAGCCAGCACCGCGGCGAGCTGGCCGCCGTAGGCGTTGGCGTTCATCCTCACCGCGCCACCCGCGGTGCCGGGGATGTTGACGCCGAATTCGATTCCGGCGAGACCCCAGCCGGCGGCCTTTGCCGAGGCCGAAGGGAAACGCGCACCGCCGCCGCAGACGATCCCCTCCCCCTCGCGCTCGATCGCGGTCAGCTCGCCGTCGAGCTTGAGCGCGAGGCCGCGGAAGCCGGCGTCGGCGACGAGCAAGTTCGAACCTGAGCCAATCACGCCGAGTGGGAGGCCCTCCTCGCCAGCCCAAGCAAGCAGCGAGAGCAGCGCCCCCTCGCTCCCGGGCCGCGCAAAGAAGTCGGCGCTGCCGCCGGTGCGCACGGTGGTCAACCGGGCGAGGGGATAGTCGCTCTGCACCTCGGGCGGGGGGGCGCTCACCGCGAACCCCCCTCGTCGCCTTCGACCAGCGCCTCGCCCAGTCTGAAGACGTCGCCGGCGCCGATCGTGACCAGCACCTGACCGTCGATGCCGACCGCCTGGTTGTGGTCCAGGAGGCCGGCCAGCGCGGCGGCGGTCGCTTTCGGCAGCCAGCGCACCCGCCGACCTCCCATCCGCTCCGCGGCCGCCTGCGCAACCCCCAGGCCGCTGACCCCGGCCAGCTCGCCCACGGGCTCCTCGCGCGCCGGGTAGACGTCGAGCACGACCGCTTCGTCGGCGAGGGCCAGGGCAGCGCCGAACTCCCCGGCGAAGACCTTCGTGCGTGAGTAGAGGTGCGGCTGGAATACGGCAATCAGGCGGCCCGGTTCGAGCTCGCGCAGCGCCGATAGCGCCGCCCGCACCTCGGTCGGGTGGTGGGCGTAGTCGTCGTATATGCGCGAGCCGTTGCGTTCGCCCTTCAGCTCCAGCCGGCGGTGAACCCCCGGAAAGTCGACCAGGGCCGCGGCGACCGCGGCGGCGTCAAAGCCAGCTGCGCTGGCCGCGGCGACCGCGGCGCGAGCGTTGAGCAGATTGTGATGCCCTGGCACCGCCAGCTCGATCTCCATCTCCGAGTCCTCTGGCCGCACCACCGCGCTCGCCTTTCCGGCGAACTCGGCAAACGCCTCGCGCAGCTCGGCCTCCGACCCCCAGCGGCTGTGGTGGTCCATCTCAATGTTGGTGACGACGGCTATCTCCGGCCTCAACTCGAGGAAGCTGGCGTCGCTCTCGTCGGCCTCGGCGACGACCCACTCCCCTTCCCCCCAGCCAGCGTTGGCCGCGGCGCCGTCCGGTCCCAGCCCCGGCACCTCGCCGCCGACGAAGAAGGCGGGATCGGCATCGAGTCCGCGGAGGGCCCAAACGAGCATCGCGGTGGTCGTCGTCTTGCCGTGGGTGCCGGCGACGGCGATCAGGCGCTTCTCGGCACAGAGCTCGGCGAGCAGGGCGCCGCGGTGGATCGGCTCTATGCCTCGCTCGCGAGCGAGGGCCAGCTCCGGGTTGTCGTCAGCGATTGCGGTGGAAACGATGACCTCCGCCCCCTCGGGCAGGTTGGCGGCGTCGTGGCCGACGACCGGTTCGAGCCCGGCCTCGCGCAGCCGCTCTATATATGAGGAGTCGGCCCGGTCACTGCCGGTGACGATCGCATCGAGCCGCAAGCACACCAGCGCCAGTCCGCTCATCCCGGCTCCGCCGATGCCGATGAAGTGCAGCCGCCGCGAGGGCCAGTCGCTCATCGTGTCGCCGCCAGTACCTCGTCGGCGATGGCGCGAGCGGCGTGCGGCCGCGCCAGCGAGGCCGATGCCTCCGCCATCGCGTCGAGCCGCCGTTGGTCCGCGAGCAGAGAGGAGACCCGCTCGGCGAGCAGCGCAGCCGACAGGGCGGAGTCCTCGATCGTTTCCGCCGCGCCAGCCTCGGCCATCCATGTCGCGTTTGCCGTCTGGTGATCCGCCGTGGCATATGGATAGGGGACGAGGATCGCCGGGCGACCGGCCGCGACGACCTCGAAGATCGAGCCACCGGAGCGCGCCAGCACCAGGTCGCAGGCGGCGAGCACGGCACCGAGATCAGGCTCGTACTCGAGCAGCGTGTAGCGCTCCTCGTTCGACGACGCTGCCAGCCGCTGCGCCAGCTCCGAGTAGTCGCGCCTGCCGGCGAGGTGGATGACGTGGAAGTCTCGTGCGAGCTCGGCGTCCGGTCCGGGTCCCCCTTCGGCGAACGCCACGATCGCCGCCTCGTTGATCGAGCGCGCCCCCTGGCTGCCGCCCATCACCAGCAGGCAGCGGGACTCGGCCGACACGCCAAAGCGCCGGCGGGCCGCGTCGCGGTCGGCCTCGAGAACCGCACTCGGCACAGGCCTGCCCGTCACCAGGTAGGGCCCGCCCTCGCGTCCCTCGATCTGGAAGGAGAGGCAGACGCGGCGCGCCCGTCCGGCCAGCAGGCGGTTGGCGAGACCGAGGTGGCTATCGGCCTCGGTCAGGACCAGCGGCGTGCGGGTCAGGACCGCTGCCAGCCCCGCCGGCCCAGCGACGAAGCCGCCGCCGCCGAGGACGACGTCGGCGCCGCGGCGGCGCAGCACGCGGCGCGCCGCGCCGACCGCGCCGGCGGCCTCGGCGACCGCGGCGGCGGCACGCAGCGGATTGCGTCGGTCGATCCCCCGCACCTTGACGAAGTCGATCTCGTAGCCGGCCGCCGGCACCAGCTCCGCCTCGATCCGCTCGCGCGTGCCGAGGAAGGAGACCTCGGCGCCGCTATCCCGAAGCTCGGCGGCGACGGCCACTGCCGGCACGACGTGGCCGGCTGTTCCCCCTGCCGCCACCACCACTCTGGGCGCTCTTTCCACCACGGCTAGATCCGCTCCTTTGGCTCCTTTTGCGAGCCCCATTAGTACGCCCGCCCTCGACGATGCGCAGTTTGCCAGCGCCGGAGGCGCGACCCGCACGCGCGGCGCTGGCCCGGCCGCCGCGTGCCACGTTGAGGATCAGACCGACCGCGAAGAGCGCGGCGATCAGGCTGCTGTTGCCGTAGGAGACGAACGGCAGCGGCACCCCGGTCAGCGGCGCCAGGCCCATCACCGCAAAGAGGTTGATCGTCGCCTGCACGAGGACCAGCGAGGTGAGTCCGGCGACGAGCAGCTTGCCGTAGCGGTCCTTGGCTTTCTGCGCCACCCGCAGTCCCGCGTAGCCGAAGAGGGCGAAGAGGCCGACGACGCCGAGGATGCCGACCATCCCCAGCTCCTCGCCGATCACCGCCGAGATCATGTCGGTGTGGGCCTCGGGCAAATAGAAAGCCTTCTGCACGCCGTTGCCGATGCCGACGCCGAGGAAGCCGCCGGAGCCGAGCGCGATTTTCGCCTGCGCCGCCTGGAAGCCCGTCCCGACCGCATCGGTGCCCGGGTGCAGGAAGCCGGTGAGGCGATCCATCCGGTAGGGCTCGACCACGGTCATCAGGAGCGCCAGGGCGCCGAGGCAGAGCGCGATCTTGCCGAGGTCGACGGGACGGGCGCCCGCAGCCATCAGCGTCGCCGCCACCGAGAAGGCGATCACCATCGTCGTCCCCAAGTCGGGCTCGGCGACAACGAGGAGGCAGGCGGTGCCGACGACCAGCAGGAACGGCATCAGGCCCTGGATCGAGCGGACCCGCTTCGGTTCGCGCGCCAGCAGGTCGGCCCCGTAGAGGATCAGCGCCACCTTGGCCAGCTCGGAGGGTTGGAACTGCAGCGAGCCGGGGCCGATCCAGCGGCTGGCGCCGTTGGCGCTGGAGCCGGCGACGAGGACGGCGAATAGGAGGAGGAACGAGCCGACCAGCAGCACCGGCGTCAGGCGGCGGACCGCGATTAGGCCGTGGCGCGCGGTCAGGTGCATGATCAGCAGGCCAACGGCGCCGAAGATCAGCGTCCGCTTCAGGTAGAAGGCGCTGTTGGCGAGGCTGCCGTCGCTCAGCACCTGGGTGGTCGAGCTGGCCGAGAAGACCATCACCGCGCCGAAAGCGAGTAGGCAGAGGGTCGCGGTGAGCAGGAGGCTGTACTCGGTCGACGGCGCGGCGACGCGCGAGCGCTTCTTCGCCTTCCCCTTGCGGCGGGCCCGGCCCAGCGTCATCGCGCCGGCGCTCACGCGAGCCCCCCGACGATCTGGCGAAAGCGCTCGCCGCGCTCTTCGAAGTTCTCGAAGGCGTCGAAGCTGGCGCAAGCGGGCGAGAGCAATACGGCCTCACCCGGTTGCGCCGCGGCAGCGGCAAGGCGCACGGCTTCTTCCAGGTCCTCGCAGAGATGCAGTTCGACCCCACCCGCAATTGCCGGCGCGAGCGCCTCGGCGAGGCGCCCTGCCGAGGCACCGGTCAGGTAGCAGGCGACGCAGCGCTCGCGGACCGGATCGAGCAGCGGCGCGTAGGACTCGCCCTTCTCGCTGCCGCCGAGGATCGCGTGCACGCCGCTCTCGAAGGAACGCAGGCCGACGATCGCCGCGGCGACGTTGGTCGCCTTGGAGTCGTTGACGAAGCGCACGCCGTCAATCGAGGTCAGCTGCTCGAGCCGGTGCGGCACGCCGGCGAAGCCGCGTAGCCCCTCGCGCACCGCGTCTCGAGCGAGACCCATCGAGAGCGCGGCGGCGGCGGCGGCCATCGCGTTGCTGACGTTGTGCTCGCCGAACAGGCCCAGGTCCTCGACCCCGATCAGCGGCTCGCCGTCGTAGAAGATCGTCCCCTCGGCCAGCACCACCTCGCAGTCGGGCCCGGCGCCGTGGCAGAAGGCGACCCGCCGCGCGCAGCCACCGAGGTCGACGCCGGCGAGCGCCGGGTCGTCGGCGTTGTAGACGGCGACGTCGTCGTTGCCCTGGTTGGCGAAGATGTGCAGCTTGGCATCCAAGTAAGCAGCGAGATCCCGGTGCCGGTCGAGGTGGTCCGGCGCGAGGTTGAGGAAGACCGCGCACTCGGGCGCGAAGGCGACGCTGTCCTCGAGCTGGAAGCTGGAGGCCTCGCAGACCACGGTCGCGTCGGGATCGACCTCACTGACGAGCGAGGAAAGCGGCGTCCCCACGTTCCCGGCGACCGCCACCGGCTCCCCGGCCGTCCTGTAGAGGTGCCCGAGCAGCTCGACCGTGGTCGTCTTCCCGTTCGTCCCGGTCACCGCGACGAACCGGTTCGGCATCGCCCGCCAGGCCACCTCGAGCTCCCCGACGACCTCGATCCCCCGCTCCAGCGCCGCCGCGATCACGGGCGCCTCCCGCGGCACCCCAGGGCTCTTGACCACCGTCCGCACCCCCTCCAGGAGCGCAATTCCATCTGCATCCAAGACGACTTCGACGCCCACCTCCCGAAGCCCTGCCACCTCATCGGGACGCCCAGAATCGACCCCGGTCACCTCCTCGCCCATCCCGGCAAGCAACCGCGCCACAGCCTGCCCCGACCGCGCCATCCCGACAACCAGAAACGCCCCTCCCGGAAGCTCCGGGCGTAGCTTTCTAGGCGGTGGCGCGCTCATCCGATCTATCTTCGATCCAGGCGGCGGGGGACCTGTCTGCAGCTAGGAGGGCACGAACTGCCGCAGCTCGGCGACGAGGAGATCGGGGCGGTCGATCGGGACCAGCGTGTAGCTGTCATCGGCTTCGACCAACCTGGCGTTCGGAAAGGCCTCGGCAAGACGGGTCCCGTGCTCGGTCGGCATCATCCTCCCCTCGCTGTCCCAAACCACGAGGACGGGCCGGTCGAAGGAAGAGAGCGCCTCGGTGGCGGCGGCAATGTCGCGCTTTCCCTGGCGCACGTCGCCGACGTACTTGCGCAGGTCGCGCTGGATCTCCCGGCGGCGCAGCGGCTCGAGCCAGCTGCGAATCAGGTCGTCGGGCACACCACGCTTGCTCATCTGCCCGTAGACGAAGGGCATCCGCCGCAGGGGTCGGCGCAGGATCGTCTGCCGCATCAGCGATAGGCCACCCGGCGCCTTCGCGGCGAACAGGGCCGCCTGACCGGCCAGGCCGGGCGGGTAGTTGTCGAAGGCCTCGCAGGAGACGAGGACGAGGCGGCCGACGCGGCTCAGCAGGCCATCGGCGACCATCGTCTGCGCCCCGCCCCAGTCGTTGAAGACGAGCGTGACGTCGCGCAGCGCCAGGCGCTCCATGAACTCGGCGACGATGCGGCCGAGGCCGCGCAGGGAAAGGTCGGCGTCGGAGTTCATCGGCCGGCGATGGGAGCCGAACGGCATCGTCGGCGCGATGCAGCGGTAGTCCGCGCCCAGTCCCTCGATCACCTCCCGCCAGAGCCGCCAATCCATCGCCAGGCCGCCGATCAGGACCAGGACCGGGCCGTCGCCGCCGCTGTCTTCGTACTCGATGACCCCTGCTTCCAGCTCGACCTCAGGCATCTCCATCCTCCCGGACGTTGACTTACTAGATAGATCGCTCTATAAATATCAGAACCCGTGCCCAGCGAGACCAGAGATCGGATCCTCGAGAGCAGCGGCGAGCTATTCCGCCGCCAGGGGTACATCGGGACCGGGGTGAAGCAGATCGTCGAGGAGGCGGGTGCGCCGTTCGCATCGCTCTACCACTTCTTCCCCGGCGGCAAGGAGGAGCTGGGCGCGGAGACGATCCGCCGCTCGGGCCTCGTCTACGGCCTGCTGCTGGGCGAGTACCTCGGCCCCGACGTCGACCTGGTGACCGGGATCGGCGAGTTCTTCGCCGGCGCGGCGGAGACCTTGGTCGAGACTGACTACGCCGATGCCTGCCCGATCGCCACCGTCGCCCTCGAGGTCTCCAGCACCAACGAGGAGCTGCGCCGTGCCTGCGCGGACGTCTTCGACGCCTGGATCGCGGGGGCGACAGCCCGCTTCGTCCAGGGCGGGATCGGCGAGGAGCGGGCGCGCGAAATCGCGATCCAGGTCATCGCTTCACTGGAGGGTGCCTTCGTCCTCTGCCGCGCTCTGCGCAGCACGGAGCCGCTCGAGGTGGCCGGGGCCGCTGCCGTGCGGGAGATGCAGAGCGCCATCGGCGCCTGAACGCTAACGCCCGATCGACTGCTGGTACAGCGTGAACCCGATCCCCGAGCACACCGCGGCGACGATCCAGAAGCGCAGCATGATCTTCGTCTCCGACCAGGCCATCATCTCGAAGTGATGGTGCAGTGGCGCCATTAGCAGCACACGGCGACGGAAGGTCTTGAAGGAGAAGACCTGGATCGCGACCGAGAGGGCCTCGATCACGAAGATGCCGCCGATGATGATCAGCAGCACCTCGGTTTGGGTCATCACGGCGAGGGCGCCGATCGCGCCGCCGAGTCCTAGCGAGCCGGTATCGCCCATGAAGATCGAGGCCGGGAAGGCGTTGAACCAGAGGAAGCCGATGCAGGCGCCGACCAGGCAGGCCGAGAGCAGCGCCAGGTTCTGCTGCTCGTTGGTGACGAAGGCGATCGCCGTGTAGGCAAGCAGGACGATCGCGCAGGAGCCGGCGGCGAGGCCGTCGAGGCCGTCGGTGAGGTTGACGCCGTTGGAAGTGCCGGCGATGACGAGGAAGACGAGGACGAAGTAGAGGACCGGACCGAGGTCGAGCGTGGCGTCGCCGATGCGGAAGTTGAGGATCGGCTCGAGACCGACCTCGTGGCGGGCGACCCACCAGAGGCCGAAGGCGAGGAACACCTGGAAGAGGAGCTTCCAGCGCGCCGAGAGCCCAAGCGAGCGGCGCTTGACGATCTTGATGAAATCGTCGGCGAAGCCGATCGCCGCGCAGCCGATCGCGACGCCGAAGACGGCCATGCTCTGCGCGTCGCGGTCGGACAGCACGAGGTAGGGCACGCAGATCGAGGCGAAGACGATCAGGCCGCCCATCGTCGGCGTGCCCGCCTTGGCGTGGTGCTCCTGCGGCCCGTCCTCGCGGATGTGCTGGCCGAACTCCTTGACCCGCAGGTACTCGATGAACTTCGGGCCGAGGAAGATGCAGATCAGCATCGCCGCCATGCCGGCGATGAGGACTTCACCCATCGATCAGTTCCTCCAGCGTCTCAGCCACGGCCTCGAGGCCAGCCGAGCGCGAGCCCTTGACCAGGATCGTGTCGCCCGGCTCGATCTGGGCGGCGAGCAGTTCGGCCGCCTCGCCCGGGCTGCCGACCAGCTCGTCGGGGTCGTACTCGCGAGCGGGCTCGCCGACGCCGACGAGGAGGTCGACGCCCTCGGCGCGGGCGCTGAGGCCGACCTCGCGGTGGTAAGCGGCGGCGCCGGGCCCGAGCTCCGCCATCTCACCGAGCACGGCGATCCGCCGCTCTCCCCGCAACGAAGCGAGGTGGCTGAGTGCGGCGCGCATCGAGATTGGGTTGGCGTTGTAACAGTCGTTCACCAGGACGATCCCGTCGCCCATCTCGAGGCGCTCGCCCCGAAAGCGTGAGAAGCCTATGTTCGCAGCGCGATCGGCCATCTCCGCCAGCGTCGCGCCCAGTGCCACCCCGACCGCGACGGCGGCGAGTGCGTTCTCGAGGTTGTGCGCCTCGGCGAAGGGAAAGTGAAAGAGCTGACTGCCCTCTGGCGTCACCAGGCGCGCCTCGGTGACGCCGTCGGCGACCCGGCTCTCGACCGCGAAGACGTCGCCGCCTGGCCCGAAGCGCAGCAGGCGCGGCGCCTGGCTCAGGTGCGGCCCCAGCTCAGCGGCAGCGGCGGGCACGATCGCCGTCCCATCGGCCGGCAGGCCCGCCAGCACCTCGGCCTTGGCGGCGGCGATCGCCTCGACCGAGCCAAGCAGCTCGACGTGGACCGGGCCGACGTTGGTGATCACCGCCACTTCGGGCTCGGCGATCGCCGCCAGTTCGGCGATCTGGCCTGCGCCGCGCATCGCCATCTCCAGCACCAGGACGTCGGTACCCTCGGGCGCTTCGAGCACGGTCAGCGGCAGGCCGATCTCGGTGTTGAGGTTCTCGCGATTGGCGTGGACGCGGCCGGGCAGCAGGGCCCTGGCGATGTCCTTGACCGAAGTCTTGCCGACCGAGCCGGTGACGCCGACGACGCGGGCGCCGAGCTCCCGCCGCCAGGCTCGGGCCAGGCCCTGCAGCGCGACAAGCGGATCGGGCGCAGCGAGAACCCAGGCGTCGCCCAGGCCCTCGGCATGTTCGGGACCGACGACCACCCCCCAAGCGCCCGCCTCGATCGCCGCCGCGGCGTACTCCCCGCCGTCGACGTGCTCGCCGCGCAGGCCGAAGAAGAGGTCCCCCGCACCGGCCTCGCCGGAGTCGATCGTGGCCCGGATGGGTGAGCCGCCGTTCCCCCGAACGGCGATCTCCGCCCCGCAGGCGTCGGCGATCTGCTCCGAACTCAGGTTCAAAGCCGGCGCAACTCCTCGCGCGCGACCTCGCGGTCGTCGAACGGGATCTTGCGGCCGTCCTCGAATTCCTGTCCCTGCTCGTGCCCCTTGCCGGCGATCACCACGGTGTCGCCGGGCTTCGCACGGGCGAAGGCGAGCGCGATCGCGGCTCGCCGGTCCGGCTCGACGGCCACGTTTGAGCCGTTCTCGATCCCGCCGAGGATCTCCTCGATGATCGCGCCGGGCGCCTCCGAGCGGGGGTTGTCGGAGGTGACGATCGCCAGGTCGGACCCCACCACCCCCACTCGGCCCATCTTCGGCCGCTTGTCGCGATCGCGGTCGCCGCCGGCGCCGAAGACGGAGAGCACCCGCCCCTTGCTCAACCGCCGCGCGGCCCGCAGTACGTTCTCCAGCGAGTCGGGCGTGTGGGCGTAGTCGACGAGGACAGCGAAGTCCTGCCCCTCGTCGATCGGCTCGAAGCGCCCGGGCACGCGCTCGGCGGAGGCGAGCGCCTCTGCCGCGACCCCTGCGTCGACGCCGAGCTCGGCGGCCGCGGCGAAGGCGCCGAGGGCGTTGGCGACGTTGAAGTGGCCGGGCAGCCGGGTGCGCACCGTCGTCTCGCCGACGCTGAACTCGGCGCCGGCGGCATCGAAGGAGACGTCGCCGGCCGAGACGTCGGCGGCGGCGCCCTCAGCCGAGAACGTCACGCAATCGAATTCACTGGCCAGGCGGCGACCGTACTCGTCGTCCACGTTCACGACCGCGGTTTTCGGGTCCATCTCGAAGAGCAGCCGCTTCGAGCGGAAGTAGTCCTCCATGTCGGCGTGGAAGTCGAGGTGATCCTGGGTGAGGTTGGTGAAGATCGCCAGCTCGAAGTGGATCGAATCGGCCCGGTGCAACGCCAGCGCGTGCGAGGAGACCTCCATCACGCAGGCCCGGTCGCCGGCGTCGAGCATGCGCCGGAAGGTCCCCTGCAGGTCGATCGCCTCCGGCGTCGTCCGCTCGACTTCCTCCTCCACCCCGCCGACCACTTGCCGCACCGTCCCCAACAACCCGCACTGCACCCCAGCCCCCTCCAGCACCTCCCGGAGCAGGAACGCCGTCGTCGTCTTCCCGTTCGTCCCGGTCACCCCGACGACCCGCAGCTCCGCCGTCGGATCCCCCCAGAACCGAGCCGCCAACGGCGCCATCGCCGCCCGCGCGTCCGCAACCACGACCTGCGCCACGTCCAGCTCCAACTCCCGCTCCACTACCAGCCCAGCCGCCCCAACCTCCACGGCAGCCGCGGCAAAGTCATGCCCATCACTCTTCTCACCGGGCACGCAAAAAAACAGCGCCCCCGGCCCAGCTTTTCGACTGTCGTAAGCCAAGGACGCCACCTCGACGGCCCCATCCCCCACGATCCGAGCCTCCACAGCTTCAGCACCCGGGCGCGTCGCCGCTCCAGCAGGGCTGCCGATCAACTCGCGCAGTCTCACCCGGTCGATTCTAGGAAGGCCACCGGGCACCCCTGCCGGCGGCTTGTACTTTTTCGGCTCCAGCTCGCGGCGTCAGCAGCCGACTCTCCACCGAAAAAGTTGAGCCGGCAGGGGTGCCCGGTGGCCTATTCCTGAGGAACCCCCAAGTAAGGCAACGCGAATTCGGCGATTCTCCCAAACGCGGGCGCCGCGACCGACCCGCCGTAGATTTCCCCCTGCGGCTGGTCCACCACCACCCCGACCAGCAGCTGCGGGTCCTGCGCGGGCGCGAAGCCGATGAACGAGGCCACGTACTTGGTCTCCGAGTAGGTCCCGTTTTCGGCCACCTGCGCCGTACCGGTCTTGCCGGCCAGCGTGTAGCCGGGGACGCTGACCTCGGACGCCGTACCGCCGGCCGCCAGCACCCCCTCGAGCATTTC
>JASLIG010000063.1 GCA_030152805.1 Solirubrobacterales bacterium | reverse complement strand
ATCACCAAAGCGGTCGAGCGGCCCTGGCGCTTCTGCGCCGCCGACAACGCGAACGTCTCGCGGCCGGCTATCCGGCGGTGACGCCGCCGCCGCTCGAGGGCGCGGTGGGTTCGCTCGGTGCGGGTTCCGCCGGTTCGGCGGGTTCGGCCGCTTCCGGCGCTTCTTCGGGCGTCACCGGTTCGCTCGGTTCCCTTTCTTCGGGCGCCGCTTCTGATTCCGTTTCGGTGGACGATTCCGGTGCTGTGTAGGACGGGGGGGATGACGACGAGTCGGAGTCGCCCTCGTCCGTCTTGCCCTTGTCCTCCTTTGCTTCCGCCGCGCGTTCGGCCTTGATCTCTTCCCAGGCCGAGACCACGCCGGCCCAGATCAGCGCCGGGAAGGTGCCGCCCATCACCGGCCCGCCGTTGTAGAGCGTGGTCATCGGCGTCGTCGTGTCCGCGTAGCCGACCCAGACACAGGCCGTCACTTCTTCGATTCCGCCGCAGAACCAGGCATCGCCGTTGTTCTCGGTCGTGCCCGTCTTGCCCCACTGCCCGGAGGCGCCGATCTGGGCGTTGGTGCCCGTGCCGCTGCTCACCACCGTTTCGAGGATGCTCTTTGCTTCTCCGGCCACGTCTTCCGGGATCACCTGGGTGTGGATCGAGTCGTTGTCGCCGTCCTTGATCGTGTGGCCGTCCTGATCGGTGACTTCGGTGTAGGCGACGGGACTGTCGCCGGGGCGCGCCGCCAGCGTGCCGCTGACCCGATCGCCGTCGTTGGCGATCGTCGAGTAGGCGTAGGTCCAGCCCAGCGGCGTTACACCCAGTTCGAGACCGCCGAGCACCATCGCCGGGTTGGTCGAGATCGGATCGGCGTAGCCCATCTTGTGGATCGTCGTTGCGATCGAGTGGGTGCGGTCCTGGATCGTCTTGCCCTTCAGGCCTTCGAGCCCGAGCTGGGCGTAGATCGAGTTGTCCGAATAGGTCGTCGCGCAGACGATGTCGCAGGAACCGAGGTAGGAGTCCTCGTCGTTGTGGACGACGAACGTTTCCTGCCCGTGCTTGCCGAAGTGGAATTCCTGCACCGCCGATTCGAAGGTCGTGTAGGGGGAGATGCCCTCCTCCAGCGCCGTGATCAGGGTGAAGGGCTTGACCGAGGAGCCGGGTTGGCGGTGTCCCTGGGTGGCGAGGTTGAAGGGCTTGGTTTCGAAGTTGGGGCCTCCCACCATCGCCTTGACGCCGGCGTTGTGGTTGTCGAGCACGACCACCGATGCGGTCGCGGGGGAGTAGCCGAGGTAGGAGTTGACGGCTTCTTCGGCCGCCGCCTGCAGGCGCAGGTCGAGCGTTGCCTTGACCTCAAGGCCACCGAAGAAGGCCTTGGCGGCACCGTAGCGTTCGACCAGCTGCTGGCGCAGCCAGGCGGTGAAGTAGGGAGCCTTCGAGTCGAGCTTGGGCGGCTCGATGTCATCGGGGGAGGGAAGCGCCTGCTGCCGCCCTTCGTCGAACTGTTCGCGTGTTATGTAGCCCTGTTCGTACATCTTTTCCAGCACCAGGTTGCGCCGGGCCAGGGCGTTTTCGGGGAAGACCTTGGGGTCGTAGGCGGAGGGCGAGGCGATGATTCCCGCGAGCATTGCCGCCTCCCACGGCTCCAGCACCGAGGCGCAGGGCTCCACCGGCGTGCCGCAGGTGGGGTGGGCCGAGCCGAAATAGGTGCGCGCCGCCGCCTCAATCCCGTAGGCCCCCTCGCCGAAGTAGATCGTGTTGAGGTATTGGGTGAGGATTTCGTCCTTGGTCCAGTGCCGCTCGAGCCGATAGGCGAGCGCCGCCTCGCGAAACTTCTCCAGGATCGTCCGGTTGCCTTCGGCTTCGAGCGCGTTCTTGACGAACTGCTCGGTGATCGTCGAGGCGCCCTGGGCGGCGCTCTGGCTGAGGATGTCCTTGATCAGGGCGCGGGCGATGCCCTGGAAGTCGACCCCGCTGTGTTCGTAGAAACGGCTGTCCTCGATCGAGACCACGGCGTTCTTGATGTTGGGCGAGATCTGGCCCGACGTGAGCAGGATCTTGTTCTGATCGCTGGTCAGCGTGCCGATCGGCTCGCCCGAGGCGTCAAAGACCTCACTGTTCTTCGAGGCCTTGTACTGGGCGAAGTTGTAGATCGCCGGCAGATCGCGGGAGACAGCGGCCATCATCCCGAAGACCATCGAGACAAGCCCCAGCACGCCGAGCCCCATCAGGACGAAGAGGATGCGTAGCTTCTTGAGGCGCGGCTTGCTGCGTTCGCCCGCCAAGAGAGTGCGGCAGTCTAGCATTGCCGCCATGGCGGACCTGATGCGCAACGCGGTCGACGTGCTGCCCGCCGGCAGGCTGGAGGAGCAGCTGGCCGTGGGACGGCCGCTGCGCGTCAAGCTCGGCATCGACCCGACGACGCCCGACATCCACCTCGGCCACACGGTCGTCCTCGAGAAGCTGCGCGAGTTCCAGCTGGAGGGGCACCAGGTGGTGCTGATCGTCGGCGACTTCACCGCCCGGGTCGGCGATCCGAGCGGACGCTCGGCTCAGCGGCCGCTGCCCTCGCCGGAGGAGATTGGGGCCAATGCCGCCACCTACCAGGAGCAGGCCTTCAAGGTGCTCGATCGCGAGCGCACCGAGGTGCGCTTCAACAGCGAGTGGCTGCGGATGGCGCCGGAGGAGCTACTCGGCCTGCTTGCCCAGACCACGGTCGCCCGCCTGATCGAGCGCGACGACTTCCAGAAGCGGCTCGCCGCCGGGGCGCCGATAGCGGCGCTCGAGCTGCTCTACCCGCTGCTTCAGGGCTATGACTCGGTCGCCGTCGAGGCTGACGTAGAGATCGGTGGCACGGACCAGAAGTTCAACCTGCTCTTCGGTCGCGACGTTCAGACCGCCTACGGGCAGGTGCCGCAGTCGATCATGACCCTGCCGATCCTCGTCGGCACCGACGGCGCGCGGAAGATGAGCAAGTCGTTGGGCAACTACGTCGGCGTCACCGAGTCGCCGGAGGAGATGTTCGGCAAGACGATGCGGGTGCCCGACGAGGCGATGCCGGACTATTACCGGCTCGTGCTGGGGATCGAACCGCCGGCCGCCATGCCGCCCAACGAGGCGAAGCGGGGGTTGGCCCGTGGCATCGTCGAGCGCTTCCATGACGCCTCGGCCGCCGCGGCGGCCGAGGAGCACTTCAACCGCCTTTTCGTCGAACGGGGAGCGCCGGAGGAGGTCGAGGAGCTGGCCCTGGCACCCTTCCTCGGCGACAACGGCGACGCTGTGCACCTGCCGTTGCTGATGGCCGAGGCCTTCGAGATCAGCTCCAGCGAGGCCCGCCGGCTGATCAAGCAAGGAGGCGCGAAGCTGGACGGCGAGCCGATCTCCCCAGATACCCTCGATCTGGCGCCTGGGGCGCTGGACGGCCGGGTGCTGCAGGTCGGCAAGCGCCGCTTCCGCCGCCTGCGGGCTGGGCACTAGGCAAAGCCTCGCTGCGGCGCTATACTCCTTCGTCCCTCTGGGCAAGGCCCGGTGCCTGGCCCATGCGTGAAGAGCGGCGAGTCCCGTCGCTCGAAGGCGCAGCGGTCTTTGAAAACTGAGCAGCGTGCACCCCGCGGACACTCGTGTCCGTGGGTTGTTTGAGCCCGATCCACTCGGTGCGCCAGCGCGCCGGGTGGTCTGATTTACCCGTCATGCCGGTCGCCGAGTATGTGTACCCGGCGATTTGCAATTTGCCAGGCATGACAGCTCTCTGTAAGAAGTACCTTTCACGGAGA
>JASLIG010000038.1 GCA_030152805.1 Solirubrobacterales bacterium | reverse complement strand
CGCGAGCTCAACTGGGTGATCGGCGTCGTGCTGCTGATCCTGACGATGACGATGGCCTTCACCGGCTACCTGCTGCCCTTCGACCAGCGCTCCTTCTGGGCCTCGGTCGTCGGCATCAACATCAACGGCACCGGCCCGGTGATAGGTCCTTACCTGAGCGACTTCCTGCGCGCCGGTCCCGAGCTGGGGGCGACGACGCTCTCGCGCTTCTACGCGATCCACATGCTGCTCATCCCCGGTGCGATCATCGCCTTGATCGGCGCCCACCTGTACCTCGTCGTCAAGCTCGGCACCACTGCGCCGCCCTGGCTGAAAGCGGAGAAGCCGAAGGTCGCCGCGCCGGTCTCCCAGCTCGACGCGGGCGTTGAGGGCAACGGAGCGGCGCCGGGCAACGGAGCTTCCGCGAGCGCATGAAACCCTCTGACAAGCAGGCATATCTCGAGGAATACGAGCTGCTGAAGAAGAAGGGCAAGCCCTTCTTCCCCTACGCGGTGTTGAAGGACTCGGCGATGATGGTCGCCGTCGTCGGGGTGATCATCCTGATGGCGGTCGTGCTCGGCGCCGAGCAGGGGCCGAAGGCCGATCCGACGTCGACCACCTACGTGCCGCGCCCGGAGTGGTACTTCTTCTTCCTCTTCGAGGTTCTGCGCGTGATCAAGCCACCGGAGCTGGTGCCGATCGCGACCATCGGCATCCCCACGGTCTGCATGGTCCTGCTCCTCCTCCTGCCCTTCTACGATCGCGGGCCCGAGCGCAACCCGGTGCGACGCCCGATCGCGACCACCGCCGGCCTGCTCACGATCGTCGCGATGGCCTACCTCACCTTCCTCGGCGCAACCGGCGGCTCGCCGACCGAGATCGACATGAAGGTCGCGCCGCAGTACGAGGCCGGTAAGGAGGTCGTCGCCGGCTCCGGCTGCCTGGCCTGCCACAAGCTGGGCGAGAACGGCAACAACGGTCCCGGTCCCGAACTGACCCATATCGCCCAGCGCATCCCCCGCGCCGCGATCATCCGCTCGATCGAGATCGGCCCGGGTATCATGCCCTCTTTCCGCGACCTGTCGCCGAAGCAGCTCAACGAGCTCGCCGATTTCCTCTCCTCGCTCGACTAAGCCCTCCCGGGACTCCGCCCAGTTTGCGGGGCAGGTCAACCGCATGTTTGACCGGGTCGCGGGTCGCTACGACGCGCTCAACTCGGTGATGACGGCGGGGCTGCACCACCGCTGGCGCGAGCGCGCGGCGGATTGCGCAGAGCTCGGGCCTGGGGATTCGGCCCTCGACATCTGCTGCGGCACCGGCGATCTGGCGCTGGAGCTGGTTGGCCGGGTAACGCCGGGCGGGCACGTGATCGGCTGCGACTTCTCCGAGCCGATGCTCGACCTCGCCCGCGAGAAGGCCCGCGCTCGCGGCGCCGAGGGCGTCCGCTTCGAGTGGGCGGATGCGCTCAGCCTTCCCTACGACGCCGGCCGCTTCGACGCCGTTACAGTCGGCTTCGGCGTCCGCAACCTCGCCGACCTGGAGCGCGGTCTGGCCGAGATGGGCCGCGTGCTGCGCCCCGGTGGCCGGCTGGTGATCCTCGAGATAACGCAGCCCACCCGGCCACCGCTCTCGACCTTCTACTCGCTCTGGTTCGACCGGATCGTGCCGATGCTGGGCAACTTTTCGGGCGACACGGAGGCCTACAGCTACCTGCCCGAATCGGTGCGCAACTTCCCCGCTCCGCAGCGGCTGGCGCAGCTGATGGACGCCGCCGGCTTTGCGCGGATCCGCTGGACGGTGCTGGCCGGCGGGATCATCGCGATCCACAGCGGCACCGTCGGGTGACCCGGCGCTCGGCCGTACCGCCGCCGGTGACGGCGGTCCTCGACGCCTCCAGCAGCTGGCTGCCGTCCCGGATGGGGGAGGTGGAGGCGAGCCTGCGCGAACAGAGCCAGGGCCACGGTGAGCTGCTCGCCACCGCCGCGGAGGCGACGCTGTCGGCCGGCGGCAAGCGGCTGCGCCCGCTGCTCGTCTTGCTCTGCGCCGGCGCCGAGGGCGGCGATGAGGCGGTGCGGGCCGCAACCGCGATCGAGCTGGTCCACATGGCGACGCTGGTCCACGACGACATCCTCGACGCTGCGCCGCTGCGTCGCGGCAGCCCCACGGTTCTCGCTTCCTCCGGTCGCGAGCGCGCCGTCGCGGTTGGCGACCTGCTTTTCTCGCGCGCCTTCGCCCTGCTGGCCGAGCACGGAGACTCGCGCGCGGTCTCTCTGCTGGCCCAGTCCTCGGTCGCCCTGGCCGAGGGTGAGCTGGCCCAGCGCCAGGACGCCTATGACACCGGCATCTCCGAGCGGCGCTACTTCGATCGCTGCCAGTTGAAGACCGCGAAGCTGTTCGAGTGCGCCTGCCGGATGGGGCGCGATGACGATGCCCTCGCTGTCTTCGGCGGCCAGATCGGCCTTGCCTTTCAGCTCCTCGACGACGTTCTGGACGTCTCCGGACCGCCGGAGCGGACGGGCAAGGCGCGCGGCACCGACCTGCTCGACGGCACGGTCACGCTGCCGCTGATCGTCGCCACGCAGATCGATCCCTCGCTTGGCGAGGCCGACCTGCGTGGTCTCGACCCCCCCCGCGCCGAGCAGCTCTGTGACCGCATTGCTAGCACTGGAGCGTTGGAGCGGGTGCGCTCCCGCGCGCTGGAGATCGTCGCGGCGGCGAAGGCAGGGCTCGACTCGACTGCGTTCGACCCCGAGCAACGGCAGCTGCTGGGACTGGTCGCCGACGGCGTCGTGCAGCGCTACGCCTAGCGGAAGTCGTCGGCGCAGATCAGGTCGGCGGCGAGGGCGGCGCTGAAGGTGTCGAGGACATAGCGCATGTTCTCCTGCTCGAGCGCCTTGAGCACCTCGCTGAGTGCCCGCGTGCCGAGGTCGAGCTCCTCGTCGAAGGCGTCGATCTCGGCCTCGGCGTGCACCTCGTCGCGATGCCACTCGCACTCGGGGCAGCGTCGCCAGAGGCGCCAGTGGCCGCGGTCGCCGGCCTGCTCCCAGCAGGTCGGCTGCACCAATCCCGAGCCGCAGCGGGGGCAGACGTGAAGACCGGCGGCAGTCTGGGTCTGGCTGGTGCTTGCCTCGCGCATGTCTGCAATATCGAACCCGCGAAGCGATCACTCCATCCGCACTTTCGCGTAAAGAGCTCAGAAAACCCGATTACCGGGTAGGCCGCTCCCCCAATTAGATGTGAGGCCAAATGTGATCCGATCGATCTGGGCTGCCGTTACCATGGGGCAATGCCAAACATTGGACCCCTGGAGCTCGCGATCGTTCTGATCATCGCCCTCGTCGTATTCGGGCCGAAACGGCTGCCGGAGCTCGGCCGTTCCCTCGGTCGGGGCATCCGCGAGTTCCGCGGCTCGGTCAGCGGCGATCACCACGAGCCTGAGCCCACCGAGCCCACCGAGGCGATCGAGCCCCCGAAGTCCCCCGCCGGCGAGGGTGCCGAGGAGGGCGAGACGGTCGCTCACGACCGCCCCTGAGGTTTCCCGATGGCCCGTATGAGGCCGGTCTCCCACGAGGATCAGCTCACACTGGTTGAGCATCTCGACGAGCTGCGCACCCGCATCGTCATCTGCCTGCTGGTTCTCGCCGTCGCCCTCGGGCTCTGCTTCTGGCAGAACCACCTGTTGCTCGAAATCGCCTCCGGACCGCTGCCGAGCGATCACAAGAAGCTGCTCACCTTCGGCGTCACCGAGCCCTTCACGATCACGCTCACCGTCGCCGTCTACGGCGCGCTGATCCTTTCGATGCCGGTGCTGATCTACCAGATCTACGCCTACGTGCTGCCGGCTTTCAGCGATCGCGAGCGGCGGGTGATCCTGCCGGTCCTGCTGCTCGCGCCCGTCCTCTTCCTCGCCGGCGTCGCCTTCGCCTATTTCGTCGTCATGCCGGCCGCTGTCAAGTTCCTGCTCAACTTCAACGACAGCCAGTTCAACGTTCAGGTCCGCGCCCGTGACTACTACAGCTTCTTCTCGACCGCGATGCTGGCCGGCGGCGTGGTCTTCCAGCTGCCGCTGGCGATCCTGGCGGTGACCCGGCTCGGCATCGCCAGCGTCGATCAGATCGCCAAGAACCGCCGCTACGCCTATCTCGCGATCGCGATCGTCGCCGCCGCGCTGCCGGGCGTGGACCCTGTCTCGATGCTGATCGAGATGGTTCCTCTGCTCGTTCTGTTCGAGTTGAGTATCTTGATTGCTCGTGCCTTCGGAGTTCCGGAGGCGGCGGGAGGATTGGCAAGGCCCTCAACCCAGGAGCGGTGATTCGAGTTGGCGGAAGGCGGCGAACGGCGGATGCTCTTCGATATCCGCGGACGGCGGAAACACGTCGTCCGGGTCGTCTACGCGATCCTCGCCCTGCTGATGGGCGCCAGCCTCTTCCTCGTGGTCGGGCCGTTCAACATCGGCAATCTGGTCAACAGCGGCTCAAGTTCCGAAGCCAGCAAGGTCCTCAACGAACAGGCCGAACGGATCGAAACGAAACTGGTCCGGAATCCAAATGACGAAGCGCTGCTGCTGGCGCTGACCAGGACCCGGATCTCGGCGGCGAAGAGCCAGACCGAAACCGATCCCGAAACCGGAGCGGTCTTCTACACGCCCGAAGGCCGCCGCAGCATCGAACTGGCGACGGAAGCCTGGAACAGCTACCTCAAACAGGCGAAGGAACCAAAAGCCTCGGCAGCGCTGCTCGTGGCCGGCAGCTACTTCAGCCTGGCCGAACAGACGGGGGGCCTCGAAGAAGTCACGGGATATATCGAAAACGCGGCGAAAACGCAGCGCATCGCGGCGGAAGCGCAGCCGACGATCAACTCGCTGACCACCCTCGCCTACTACGAGTACTACGCCGGCGATTTCGCCGCCGGCGACAAGGCCAGCGCCGAAGCCGCTGCAAAGGCCCCTTCCAAGGCGGAAGCCAAGAAAATCAAGAAGCAGACGGCCGAATTCCGCCAGAACGGCAAAGTCTTCGAAACCCGCAAGAAGGAATTCGAAAAAGAAGAAAAGAAACTCGGCAAAGAACGCCTCCAGAACCCATTTGGCGGCCTTGGCGGAGTCGGCGGCGGGTAATCGGCGCGGCCACTACACAGGTCTAGATATGTACATCTATAGACCTGTACATATTAGAACCTGTATTCTTTCGCCTAGTGCGAGAGCCAAATCCCAGTCTTCGGGTTAATCCAGGCGGCGCTCTGACCCCCGTTGAGGTGGTCGGCCGCGACGATTTCATCGCCTCGATCTGGCAGGTGCTTGCGCGCCAGAGCGTGCTGCTCACGTCCGAGCGCCGCCTGGGAAAGACCTCGGTGATGGTGAAGATGCTCGCCGAGCCCCCGGTGGGGGCCTGCCCGATCAAGCGCAGCCTGCAGGGCATCACCTCGCCCGAGGAGTTCACGAAGGCCCTCGTCGCCGACGTCGAGCAGGCGATTCCCGGCCTGCTCAAGACATCCATCGGCGAGCGACTTCGTCGCGCCGGCGTGACGAAAGTCGCCACCAGCCCCGTCTCGGTCGAGTTCCGGCCGACCAGCGACGAAAGTTGGAAGGACGTCGTCGTCGCCACGTTCGCGGTCCTTGACAGCGAAGTTGACGAAACAATCGTCTTCTTTTGGGATGAGCTGCCGCACATGATCGCCGACATCCGCGATCGCGACGGCGCGCTCGCCGCCCGCGAAGTGCTCGACGTGCTGCGGGCCTGTCGCGAAAGCCACCCGACCGTACGGATGGTCCTCAGCGGCTCGCTCGGCATCCACCACGTCGTCGACGATCTTCGAACCAAGGGTGGCATGTGGGCCCCCACGCACGACATGCTCGCGATCGATCTTCCCTCCCTGCACGAGAGTGACGCCGTGTATCTGGCGGCGGAGCTGCTCCGCAATGAATCGATCGAGTGCGTCGAACGAGCGGCGGTTGCGACGACGATCGCGGCGGAAGTCGACTGCATCCCTTACTACATCCACCACACGGTCTTCCGCCTCCGGCCGCCCCAGCGCGACCCGCGCCAGCCTGTCGACGCCGAGGCGGTTCAGGGAGTCGTCGCGGCGGCCGTCGCGGACCCCCTGGACGGCTGGCAGCTGCGCCACTACGTCGACCGGATTCCGGTCTACTACGGCGAGAAGGCGGAACTGGTCAGGGCAATTTTGGACTGCGCCGCCGCCGCTCCGGCGCCGCTGTCGCTGACGCAGTTGGGCGAGGGAATCGGTGCCTTCGTAGAGTCGGTCTCGCCGGAGGAGCTGCGCTCGCTGACGGAACTTCTCTGCAAGGACTACTACCTCGCGCCCGGCGAGGGATACACCTTCATGCGCAGCCTGGTTCGCCGCGCCTGGATGGCGAAACGTCGAGGGTAGCCGTGAACGACGTCATCCCGCTGCTCAAGTTCACGCCCTCCGCGCAAGACCCGAAGATCCTGGAGACGATCACCGTCCAGCGGGAGCCGCTGATCGTCAAACTCGTCGAGAGCGCCCTCGATACCGGCGGCGGGTTGCGCCACCAGTTGCTGATCGGCCCGCGCGGGATGGGCAAGACCCACATCCTCTCGCTCGTCGCCAGCCGTGTGAGCACCGAGCGGGACGACGGCTCGATCGTGATCGCCTGGCTCGATGAGGATCCGTGGGCAGTCCGGACCTATGAGAAGTTCATCGCCGCGATCGTCGCCGCCGCGGCGGAGGAGCTTGGCGACGAGGAGATGGCGGCGAGGGCGGCGGAGATGAGGGCCGCCGATGACAGCGGCGGACTTGTCGGCCAGGAACTCCTCCGCGCCGCCCTGGGCGAGAGGCGCCTGTTGCTGCTGGCGGAGAATCTCGACCAGGTCTTCCGACGCATCGGGGCCGACGGGCAGGCCAAGTTCCGCGCCTTCGCCGAAGACTGGCGGCAGATGCTGATCCTGGCGACTGCGCCGCAGATCTTCGAGGGCATCCAGCTGCACGAGTCGCCCTTCTACGGTTTTTTCGCGATCACCCATCTCCAGGAGCTCAGCCTCGCCAGCGCCGCGGAGTTGATGAAAAGGGTCGCCACCCTTCGCGGCGACTCCGAGGTGCTCAGATTTCTCGCCACCAAAACCGCCGCCCAGCGCCTCGCCGCGATCGAAGCGCTGGCGGGGGGGCATCCGCGAATCTGGCTGCTTCTCTCGGGCTGTGTCTCGATCGCCGCGATCGAGGAGCTCGTGCCGATGTTCCTCGAGGCGCTTGACGAGCTGACCCCCTACTACCAGGACCGACTGCGCGAACTGGGGGATCAGCAGCAAGAGCTGATCGTCCTGCTCAGCGAAGACGGAGGGGCGCTCAGTAACCGCGTGCTCGCCGAGCGCAGCGGCATACGGCAAAACCAGGTGGCTAGCATGTTGGGTGACCTCGCCGAAGGCGGTTACGTGCGCCGCGCGAAGGTCCCGGCGGAATTCTCCGGCGGCGACAGCAGACTGAGTTTCTGGGAGCTCCGCGAGCCGCTGATGCGGCTCTGCCTCGATGTCAAGCAGGCGCGTGGCAAGCCGCTGCGGATGGTCGTCGAGTTCTTGCGGGCCTGGTACGGGCCGAGCCTCCTCGATGAGCTCATCCGCTTGCCTCCCTCAGCCCAACTGGCCACGACCTACGCCAGCGAGGCGTTCCGGATGCTCGGCGATGAGCTCACTCCCGACGATCTCTTCCAGGGCCGTCCCGAGGACATCCTGGCCCGCGCCGAGCGGGGGCTCTCCCTGTTGCCGGAGAGCGAGGGCCTGAAGATCGCGAAGGCGACCGGATTGGCGATCGAGGGGCGTAACGCCGAGGCGCGTGAGCTTCTCGAAGAGCTGATCGATCCAGGCGCCGTCGATCTGGCCAACGCGGAATTGCGAGTCCAACTGGCGTTCGTCCTGAGGGCGCTGGGAGAGAAGGTCGAGGTCGAAACGCTCTTCGCCTATCTCGGCAGGCTCCAGGACGCGAATCCCGACGTCCTCGAGGTGATGGTGCTCTCGGCATTCGCATATGACGGCTTCGATCGGTTCGCCGAGGCACTGAGGGCCTATGACCGTGCCCTGGAACTCGATCCCGACGACGCGGATCTTCACGACAAACGCGGCCTCGCCCTCAGGAACCTCGGCCGCCTCGAGGAGGCGGCGAGCGCCTTCTCGAGGGCCATCGAGCTCGATCCCGCCAGCGCTATCAGCCGCCGCCGCCGCGCCGCCGCGCTCGGCGGTCTCGGCCGTGTCGAGGAGGCCTTGAGCGAATACTTGGCAGCCTCGGAGCTCGACCCCGAAAACGTCGATATTCATAACAACCGCGGCGCTCTCCTGGGCCGGTCGGATCGCCATGAGGAGGCCCTGGAAGCATTCAGGCTCGCCGCTGAGCTCGATCCCGAAAACGCCAGCGTCCGGAGAAACCTGGGTACGGCGCTGCGCCACCTCGGCCGCCATGAGGAGGCCCTGGAAGCCCTTGCGATCGCGGCCGATCTCGACCCTGAAAACGCCGGTGTCTACAACGAACGCGGCGTCGTGCTCGGGAGACTCGGCCGCGCCGAGGCCTCTCTTTCCGCCTTTGCCCGCGCTATCGAGCTCGACCCTCACGACCCCGCCGTTCTGAGCAATTACGGGGTGTCGCTGGGCATTGCGGGCCGCTACGACGAGGCCTTGCCGATGGTCAGGGAGGCGGCCGAGCTCGACCCCGACAATGCCGTCATTCAAAGCAACTACGGCGTCGGTCTCAACAACGTCGGCCGATTCGAGGAGGCGGTCGGCGCCTATGACCGCGCGATCGAGCTCGCTCCGAGCGCTGGCATCCACGAGAAGCGCGGCGCGGCGCTGCGGAACCTCGGTCGTGACAAGGAGGCACTGGAGGCCTTCACGAAGGCGAGCGAGCTCGACCCCGAGGATCGTGATGCCCGCCTTGGCGCCGCCTCGATGCTCCTCGCGCTCGGCCGCGGCGAGGAGGCCCTGGAAACGTTTCGCGAGGACGCCGAGCTGAACGCCGCCGACGCCGGGGCCCACGAACGCCTGGGCAGGATGCTGGCAAGTCTGGGCCGCCACGAGGAGGCCCTGGATGCCTTCACCCGGGCGAGCGAGCTCGAACCGGAGAGCTCGGCGGCGCACAACCTGCGGGCGGATGAGCTTCGCGAGCTCGGCTCATGGGAGGAGGCCGAGATAGCGGCGCGGCTCGCGATCGAGCTCGATCCCGCCGACCCGATTCCTCTCTTCACCTTTGCCGAGATGCTCCTCGCGCGTGGCGACCGCGAGGCCGGGCTGGCGCGCCTGCGCAACGCTTTGGAGCTTTGGCGAACGGAGAAACCGGCGGCGCCGCCGGGCGAACCGGACCTGCTCTGCCGGATCCTCTGGCAGAGCTACCGGAACGACCCCACGGCGGGCGAGCTGATCGCCGCCATCGTCCAGGCCTACGACGCGATCGGGGCCCCCGAGGCGCTTGGCCGCGGGATCGTCAGCTCGATCCCGCTATTCGTCGACGATGCCGTCAGCCCCGAGGAAGCAACCGCTTGGGTCGAGAACTGGACGGCTGCCTCCTCGCGCGGCGACATCGAGATCCCCCTCAGCATCCTCCGCGCCGCGCGGCAATGGAAGCAGGACGAAGACAGGGCGCACATCCTCGCCCTGCCCCCGGAGCAGCGCGAGATCCTGATCGGCTTGCTGGAATCCACAGGCAAGGGCGGTGAGGGGGCCTAGTGGGCCGTGCTGGGCTCGAACCAGCGACCTTGAGATTAAGAGTCTCCTGCTCTACCAACTGAGCTAACGGCCCGGGGCTGGCAAGTATAGGAAGGCGCGAGCTCTAACGAGGAGTGCAGGCCTTTTCGACGCTGCCGTCGATGATCGTGCCGTCGGCGAAGGTGAAGCGGCCGTGGGTGCGGAAGATGCCGTCGCCGCAGCGGGCGGAGACGTAGCTGCGGTCCTGCCCGCCGAAGCGGTAGCGCTTGCCGATCGTCGCGTCGAGGTGAACGATCGAGCCGTGGCCGCCGAGGATCGGCGGCACGTCGACGCTGGCGCGGTAGCGGTAGAGGCCGCCGCGCCTCTGGATCGGAACCGTGATCACGAAGTTCTGCACGGCGGGAGTGGTCGTGCGGGCGTGCAGGACCGCGGTCGGCTTGCCTTCCAGGCGGGGGCCGTTGAAGATCGTCAGCAGTGAGCTGGCCAGCAGGGGCGGCTCCTCGCCGATCGCGACCAGGGCGCTGACGTGCCCCGTGCCGACGATCGCGCCGCGACAGCGGCTGCGGGCTTCCGCCGGCGTGACTTCCTCCAGCGAGGCGGGGTGGCAAGCCGGCAGCCCCGCCGTCGCCAGGCGGCCGTCGTGGTCGAAGTCGAGCACGAGCTGCAGCAGCGGTGCCGGCACGCTGCCGTCCACGGACCTGAGGTTCGCGTGGCCCTTGAAGTCGATCGGCGCGTAGGCGCGGCGGGGCAGGACCTGCGGCGTGAAGCCGCCGTCGGCGGTGAGGACGAGGTTCCCCACCTTGACCAGGGCGCCGTTGGCCGCGCTGGCAAGTAGCGCGCAGCAGATCAAAGCCCCGGCTGCCAGAACCCGCTTCAAAATCTCCTCCGGAATCAGGCTAGCGAGTGGGGCAAGCCGGCTCGCCACCGGGCGCTCTTAACAGATTCTTTTGCGTCTGTTCGTGCGTGCCGTCGCCAGGATCGCCAAACTACAGGGTGTGCCTGTGAGGAGGAGCAGGGGGCAGAGCGACGATGCGAGCACCGCTCGCGAGGGTGAGAAGCGGCCGCCGCTCGCCTTCCGACATCCGCGCCGGATGCTGGTTGGCGCCCTGCTGATCATCGTCGCCCTCTCGGCTTTCGGCTTCAGCCTCAACGAACGCCTCAAGCCCGCCACGCTGGAGATTCGCGGCACGCCGGTCCACCTGGCGAACGGCATGCTGCGTCGTTACTTCGGCGACTCGGCGATCTTCGCGATCCTGCTGCAGGGCCCGGCCGCCGAACTCGATAGGCAGGGCCCCGCGCTGATCCGGGCCCTGCGCGAAGACCCGAAAGTGACGACGCTCTCACCCTGGGACCGCGGCCTCGTCAACCGCCTGCGGCCGAGCCCGCGCAAGGCGCTGATCGTCACCGACTTCCACGTCCCCAGCGACATCGCGGTCAAGGACAAGGTACCGCTGCTGGAGGAACTGCTCGAAGAGAAAATCAGCCCGCCCGTGCGGGCGACGCAGAGCGGCTTCGCGACGCTGGCAAAGTCGATCCTCGACGAATCGATCTCGAGCAGCGAGCGCGCCGAGCTGATCGCCCTGCCGATCCTGCTGATCGTGCTGCTACTGGTCTTCCGCTCGCCGGTGGCGGCGGCGATCCCGCTCGGCTTCGGCGCGATCGCGGTCCTCACCTCGCGCGGGCTGCTCTCGATCCTCACCCACTTCTTCGACGTCGACGCCCTTGCCCTGACCGTCTGCTCGATGATGGGCCTGGCGCTCGGGGTTGACTACGCGCTGCTGCTCGTCTCGCGCTTCCGCGAAGAGCTGGCGACCGGCGCAGACCCGGTTGAGGCCGCTTGGACGACCCGGCGAACGGCCGGCAGGACGGTGATCTTCGCCGGCAGCACCCTGGTCCTCTCGATGGTCGTCGCGCTGTTCGTCGTGCCGGGAGCCCTGCTTGCGTCGCTCGCCGGGACTCTGGCGCTGGTGGTCCTGCTGACGGTTCTCGTCGCCACTTTCGTTGGCCCCTCGGTCCTCGTCTTGGTCGGGCCCAACGTCGACCGCTGGCGAATCGGGCCGGCGCCGAACGGGGAACGCTCGCGCCTGATGACGATCGTCTCGGCGGCGCTGAGCCGCCCGCTGCCGGTGGCGGCGGCGATCGGCGCGGTCGTGCTGATCCTGGCGGCGCCGGCGCTGGCGCTCAAAACCGGGCCCTTCAGCGTCGGCGAGCTGCCCAAGGACAACAAAGCCCGCACCGATGCCGAACACATCCAGACCCAGGCCGGCGCCGGCCTGGAAGCGCCGTACGTGATCGTCGCCGCGGCCAAGGAGGGCACGATCACCGAAGCGCAGCGGCTCAACGCCCTGACCCGCTGGCAGCGCCGTATCGCGAAGATTCCGGGCGTCGAAAGCGTGGTCGGTCCGGGCCAGGTCTCGAGCGCGGTCGAGCCGCTGCAGGAAAGCGGCCAGGCGCTCCTCGCGTCCAACGAGAAAGTCGGCGTGCTCTCGAACCTGAGCAGGCTCGGCCGCAACCTCGAACGCGCATCCGATGGCGTCGCCGTGCTGCGCGGCGGGCTCTCGCGCCTGACCTACGGAGCCAGCCTGCTGGCGCAGGGATCGGGCCGGGCGGAAGAGGGGGCGATCGAACTCGCCGCCGGGATCGGCCAGGCGATCTCCGGCAGCCAGGAAGGCCTGGACGCGATCGACGCGATCGCAAAGGGCAACAAGGAACTCGCCAAGGCGCTCGAAACTGCCTCGGTCGGTGCCCTGCAGCTCAAGTTCGGCAGCCATGACCTGATCCCCAACCTGAACGCGAACGTCCTGCCCCGTTCGAAGAAACTGAGCAGGTCCCTGAAGCGTGACTCGCAGACCACGATGCCGGCGCTGCAGGCTGGCGCCAAGACCACCGAAGAACAGCTCAAGGCCGCCCTGGCGCAGCTGGAAGGGATGACCACGGGCAAGGCCGACCCCAACTACGCGCCGGCCCTGGAGGCGGTGCGCAAGGCCCTCGCCGCCGCCACCCCGCTATCGGCCGAACTCCTCGCCCTCGGCGAACGGCTTGACGAAGACGAAGCGCAGGCCAAATACATCAAGTTCTGGCTGGAAAGCACGCTCGGACAGCTGCGGGAACTGGCCCACGCTTCAAAACGGCTTTCCGACGGCCTCAACAAAATCACGGCGGGGAGCAAGAAACTCGCACGCGGCACCGCGACGCTCGACCGGGAAGTGACAAAGCAGGCGGGGGAACTCGCGCCGGCTCAGGCGGGCGCCGAGGAACTGGTCAGCGGCCTCGCCCGGCTCACCGATGGCACGACGGAGTTCGAACAGCGCATCGGCGAAGCGTACAGCCGCTCCTATCCCCTGCAGAGCGGCCTGCACCGGGCGACGGTGAGGGTGATTTCCCAGAGCGACGCGGCCAACCGCCGCGTCGACCGGCTGCGACGCACCTCGCCGGGGATATTCGACTCGGGTTACTTCGTCCTCTCCGCCCTCGACGGAACGCGCGGGGAGCTGCATGAACGCGCTTCCGAAGCGGTCAACCTGGGCGGCGGCGGCCAGGCGGCGACGCTGACGATCTTCTCCCGCTACGGCTTCAACTCGAAGGGCTCGATAGATCTCAACAGAAGGCTCGATAGGGACGCGGCCGCGCTGGGCAAAGAAGCGGACGCGGTCACCGGCGTCGCCGGCGCCCCGGCGACGCTCAACACCTACAGCGAGGAAACCAAGAAGCGGATGCCGATCATCATCGCGTCGATCACGCTCGCGACCTTCCTCGTCCTCGTCCTCGTCCTGCGGGCGCTGCCGCTGGCCGCGATCGCGGTCGGGCTCAACCTGGCGACGGTCGGCGTCGCCTTCGGCATCCTCACCCTGCTCACCAACGTTCCCGAGGGCTGGCCGCTGGGTGGTCGCACTTACGTCGACGCGGTCGGCGCGACGATGATCTTCGGCGTCGTCTTCGGGCTCTCGATCGACTACGCGGTCTTCCTCCTCGTGCGCATGCGCGAGCACTATGACCGCGAGGGCGACAACGCCGCCGCGATCGAGTTCGGCCTGGAAAAGACGGCCCGGGTGATCACCGGCGCCGCGGCGATCATGATGGCCGTCTTCATCGCCTTCGCCGGCGCGCCGATCGCGACGGTCAGCCAGCTCGGGGTCGGGCTGACCGTCGCGGTGCTGCTCGACGCCACCGTCGTTCGCATCGTGCTCCTGCCGGCGCTGATGCTGCTGATCGGCGACCGCGTCTGGTGGCTGCCGCGCCCGCTTGCGCGGGCGCTGCCTCGGTTCAACGTCTGAGCGGCGCTCCTATTTTTTGGCTTCCGGCTTCTGCGTGCACTTCTGGGTCACGGTCGGCGTCAGCGATTCGCCGTCCTTGAAGACGAATTTGCCGCGTATTTTCAGCTTCTTCGACAAGCAGCTCGAGCTGACGTAGCTGCGCAGCTGGCCTTTGTAGCGGAACTTCTTGAAGATCTTCACCTGGAAGCCGGTGACGGCGCCCTGGCCTCCGGCGATCAGCGGGATCGTCACGTCGAGCCGCGGGCCGAAGCCTTCCTTGTTGTAGTTGCTGACCACGCCGACGAGCACCAGGGTCGTCTGGATCGGCACCTGGCTGTAGGTGTGGAGCAGGATCACCGGCTTGCCGCCGACGGGGATGCCGTTGAAGGCGGTTATCGTCGTCGCCACCGGGAAGATTTTGGTGCCGACGACCAGGTCCGCGGTCCCCACGCCGCCGCCGATCTTGGCTTTTTTGCATTCTTCCAGCGCCTTTTCGGTCGAGGTGTTTTGCAACACCCCCGCATCGCAGGTGGGGTAGCCCTTGCTGAAGATCTGAACGCCTTTGGAGAAGTCGAGGATCGCCTCGGTCGCCGGGATCGGGGCGCCGTTGTTGGCACTCGGGTTCGTGCTCGTCGTCGCGGTGTTGACGTTGAGCGTGACCGGTTCGGCGACTTTCTTCGACAGCTTCTGTGGGGTGATCGTCATGCCGATGCTCTGTGTGTTGCCGTTCGGGCCCTGCAGTGTCGGCGATTGCGCCGCACCGGCCACGGTGGCAAGGACGATGGCTACGGCCACCGCCATGGCGACGGCAAGGGTCAGACGTTTGCGCATTGGCTTCAGCTCCTCGGTAGAAATTTGGCCCTGCGCCTCCGATTACCCAAACCGGCCCCGTGCCCAGAGTAGCGCGTTGAATTCCAGTTAAGTCCCTGCTCAGCGCGGGCGTGGCAGCGGGTCGCTCGGATACGATTCTGCAGCCGTTCCACCGGATCGGAGGCCGGGGAACCGCAAGCGACGATCCGTGGCTGCCAATCCCTCAGGCGAGGACAAGAGCTCGGCGCAAAGCCGAGGGGTTACCCCCGCCCGAATCGCGGTCATCGCAGCGCTCGGGATCGCCGTGGTCGTGCTCGGCTACGTGATCTTCAACGGCAACGGCGAACACAAGTACAACCTGCTCTTCCAGAACGCCAGCCAGCTCGTCCCTGACAACCAGGTGCTGATCGGCGGTCAGCCGGTCGGCTCGGTCGAAAGCATCGAGCTAACCGACGACAACCTGGCCAAGGTCGTGGTCAGCGTCAGCCAGGAGCTGCACGAGGGAACCACGGCGATCATCCGAGCCACCTCGCTCTCCGGCGTCGCCAACCACTACGTCTCGATCAGCCCCGGCCCGAACAGCAACCCGTCGCTCGACGAAGGCGCCACACTCGGCCTCGCTTCGACCACGACCCCGGTCGACATCGACCAGTTCTTCAACACCTTCCCGGCCCCGGTGCGGCGCAGCCTGGCGCAGTTCATCGAAGGTAACGCCACCATCTACGCCGGCCGCGCCAAGGAGGCCAACGACACCTTCAAATACCTCGGCCCCGGCTTCAACCGCGCTGGCGCCTTCGCCCACGAGATCAACGCCGACGAACGGCTCTTTGCCCGCTTCCTCGTCGCCTCCAACCGACTTGGAACGGCGGTCTCCGAACGCAGCGAGGACCTCTCCAGCGCGGTCGGCAACGCCAGCGACGCGCTCGGCGCGATCGCCAGCCAGAACGCCGCGCTCGGCGCCAGCCTGCGCCTGCTGCCGCCGACCTTCCGCCAGGCCAACACGACCTTCGTCAACCTCCGCGCCGCGCTCGACGACCTCGAACCGCTGATCGACACCTCGCGCACCGCGACCAAGGGCCTCGCCTCCTTCCTCGGCGAACTGAGCCCGGTCCTCTACCGGGCGACGCCGGTCTTCAAGAACCTGCGGCTCACCGTGCGGCGCAAGGGCTTCGCCAACGACACCGCGGAAACGCTGGCCTCGCTGCCGACCGTCCAGCAGCGCGCCTCGAAGGCGTTCCCCCACGCCGAAGACGCGATCGTGGCTTTCCAGCCCAACCTCAACTTCATCCGCGCCTACACGCCGGATCTCTTCAACGGCTTCGCCCGGCTCGGCCAGGTGACCGCGCCTTATGACGGCAACGGCCACTACGCCCGCGGCAGCCTCAGCAATCTCAACATCTTCAAATACAACGGCGGAAGCCGCGTCCTGGAACCGATCAAATCCTCCGAACAGTACGACGCGTTCGGTCCCTCCGCCGGGGTCAAGCGCCCCTGTCCGGGGGGCGCCAGCCAGCCAGCGGCCGACGGCTCCAGCCCCTTCGTCGAACCGCCCTTCAGCGGCTCCGGCGTGACCACGTCCGACTGCAACCCGGCCGATGCGCCGTCCGGCCCATGAGGCGGACGCTGGTCATAGGCGCGCTGGTCGCGGCGGCAGTCGTCGTCGTGGTGCTGGTCGTCTCCGGCGGCAGCGGTGGTGGCAACGACTACGTCGTGCGGGCGATCTTCGACAACGGCGGCTTCATGGTCAAAGGCGAGCAGGTCCGCGTCGCCGGGGCCAACGTCGGCGAAATCGAGTCCGTCGGGGTGACCCTGCCGGGCGAAATCGACAGCTACGAAAACGGCAAGCCGAGGGCGCAGAGCGGCAAGGCGGTGATCGTGATGAAGATCACCGACCCCGGATTCCAGGACTTCCGCAGCGATGCCAGCTGCCTGATCCGCCCGCAGTCGCTGATCGGCGAGAAGTTCGTCGACTGCCGCCCGACCGTGCCGCGCGCCCCCGGCTCGCCCCCGGCGCCGCCGCTGAAACAGATTTCGGAAGGGGAGCCCGGCGCCGGCCAGTACCTGCTGCCGCTGGAGAACAACAGCACCAGCGTCGACCCCGACCTGATCAACGACATCAACAAACTGCCCTACGCGCAGCGCTTCCGCCTCATCTTCAACGAACTTGGCGCCGGCCTGGCGGCGCGCGGGGCGGACATCGAGGCCGCGGTCAAACGCGCCAACCCGGCTCTGCGCGACGTCGACCGCCTGATCGGCATCCTCAACGACCAGCGCGACCAGCTGACCCAGCTCGCGGCCGACTCCGAACAGATCCTCGAGCCGCTCTCGCGCGAGCGCGCCCACTTCGCCGGGTTCATCTCCAACTCCGGCGCCGCCGCTCAGGCGAGCGCCGAACGCGGCGCCGATCTGGAAGCTTCGCTGCGCAAGTTCCCCGCCTTCCTGCGCGAGTTCCGCTTGACGATGGGCAGCCTGCAGACCTTCTCCGACGCCGCCACGCCGGTCTTCGCCGATCTCGGCAAGGCCGCGCCCTCGTTCACCGAAACCACGCGCCTGCTGACGCCGTTCTCCGCCGCCTCGACGGTGGCGCTGAAGTCGCTCGGGTCGGCCGGCGAAGAAGCCGGCCCGACGCTGCGGGCGGCCGATCCGGTCGTGCGCAAGGCGCGCGATTTGGCGCGCAGCGGCGCCGAACCGACCACGGACCTGGCCAAGTTCCTCTCCAGCACCAGGGAAACCAAAGGTTTCGACGGCCTCGTCGACCTGATCTACAACACCACGGCGGCTTCGAACGGCTTCGATCAGTACGGCCACTTCACCCGTCTCCTCGTCACCCTCACCAACTGCCTCGAATACGAACTCGAAGCGAGCGGCTGCTCGGCCAACTTCACCGGCCAGTTCGCCTCCACCTCGTCCCTTGCGGGCGTCAGCCTGCGCCGCTTCTTCGAAGAACGGGAAGCGCAGGAAGCCGCGGAAGTGGGGGGAACCCTGGCGCGCCCCGGCGGCCCGACGACCTCGCTTGCGCCCTCCACCCCGACCGCCCCGGAAACCCCCGAACTCGCCCAGGGCCGCAGCCTCGGCGCCAGCGCCGCCCCGGCGCCGCGCCAGCGTGCCGTCCTCGACTACCTCCTCGGACCATGAGAAACCGCAGCGGCATACAGGGAGTGGCAAGCAGCCCGGTGATCGTCGGGGCGGTGACGGTGCTGGTCGTGATGGTCGCCGTCTTCCTCGCCTACAACGCCAACAACGGGCTCCCCTTCGTTTCCACCTACAACCTCAAGGCGCGGGTGCCCAACGCCAACGCCCTGGTCAAGGGCAACGAGGTGCGGATCGGCGGCGCCCGCGTCGGCGTGGTCAAGTCGGTCGTGCCCGTCCAGACCGGCAACGGCCAGGTCGCGGCCGAACTCAGCCTCAGCCTCGACAAGAACGTGGAGCCGCTGCCGGTCAACTCGACGATGATCATCCGGCCGAAATCGCCGCTCGGCCTCAAGTACCTGCAGGTCGTCCCCGGCGACTCGAAGCTGGGCTTCGCCGCCGGCGAAACGATCCCGGTCGCGGCGGCGCGGCCGGAACCGGTCGACATCGACCAGTTCTTCGACATGTTCGACGAGAAGACGCGCAAGGCGATCCAGCGCAACCTGGCCGGCTTCGGCAATGCCTTCGCCGGTCGCGGCCCACAGATCAACAACGCCTTCGCGGCGCTGCGGCTGCTCGTCGAAGACAGCGAGCCGACCCTGGCGACCCTGGTCGCGCCGCGGACCGGCTTCGGCGAATTCTGGCGGGCGCTGGAGGCGCTCTCGGCGACCGTGGCGCCCGTCGCCGAGGAGCAGGCGAGCATGTTCGTCGGCCTCGATCGCACCTTCGCCGCCTTCGCCCGCGTTTCGCGGCCCTTCATCCAGGAAACGATCTCTAAGGGCCCGCGTACGCTCGACGCGGCCATCGTCGACCTTCCCGCGCTGCGCCCCTTCTTCGAGGACTCGGCCCGCTTCTTCGCCGCGCTTGAACCCGGCGCCGAGGCGTTGCGCGAAACCTCACCGACGATCGCCGCGGCGCTGCGGGCCGGTATCCCCGCGCTCAACGCCTCGCCGACGCTCAACGCCCAGCTGCCGCCGACTGCCGACGCGCTGCTCGCCTTCCAGGAATCGACCGGCGTCTTCAACGGCCTCGACCTGCTGATCGACACCAACGACCTCCTCGCGCCGGCGATCAGGTTCATCGGTCCGGCCCAGACGACCTGCAACTACCTCAGCCTCGCCTTCCGCAACCTCGCCAGCGCCTCCGGCGAAGACAACGGCCTCGGCGGCTGGTTCAACGCGACGACCTTCCAGCCGCCCGAAGGCCCGAACTCGGAGTCCGGCCCGGCTTCCGCGCCGGCAAACGGCGGCTCCGATGCGGCTAAGGGCAAATTCTTCAATTCGAAATTCAACCACCTCCACTCGAACCCCTATCCGAACACCGCCGCGCCCGGCCAGCCCAAGGAGTGCGAGGCGGGCAACGAGCACTACGAACTGGGCGTGACCCGGATCGGCAACACGCCCGGCAACGACGGGATCAAAACCGCCGAACAGTCCGAAAAGCAGCTCGGGAAGAAGAAGTAATGGGCCGGCTGCCGGAGAGAGACACGCGGGCGGGGGCGACCAACAGTCGCTTCAAATGGCGTCCCAGCAACGCGCTGATCGCCGTCATCTTCATCCTCATCTTCACGATCGGGCCCTACCTCGCTTTCACCGGCCACGTCCCCTTCACCAGCTACGGCTACGAGCTGAAGGCGACCTTCAGCAACGGCGTCAACATCGCCACCAACTCACCGGTGCGGATCGCCGGCGTCGACGTCGGCCGCGTGATCTCGACCGAACGCGACGGCGACGCGACCACCGTCACCTTCACCGTCGAAGGCAAGGGTCGGCCGATCCACGACGATGCCTTCGCCGCGATCCGGCCGCGCATCTTCCTCGAGGGCAACTTCTTCGTCGACCTCTCGCCGGGCAGCCCGAGCGCGGCGGAGCTGGGCAGCGGCGACACGATCCCGGTCAGCCACACCTCGACCTGGGTCCAGATCGACGAGGTGCTCACCGCCCTGCAGGCACCCGTTCGCGCCGACCTCGCCCACCTGCTGCACGGCATCGGCACCGCCTTCACGCACAAGCCGACCGCCGCCGAAGACGCGACTCAGCTGCCCGAGGTCCAGGGCAAGACCGGCGCCCAGGCGCTCAACGGCGCCTACCGCTACGGCGGCGACGCCGGCCGCTACAGCGCCCAGGTGACCAACGCGCTGCTCGGCACCCGGCCGCACGACCTCTCGCGCCTGATCGCCGGCACCGGGCGCACCTTCGATGCCCTCTCGCGCCACGAGGAGGACCTCAAGGGCCTGATCGTCAACTTCAACGTCTTTACCGGCGCCCTCGCCGCCCAGTCGGCCAACCTCGCGACCACGGTCCACCGCCTGGCGCCGACGCTGAAGACCTTCCACGGCTCGCTGGTCAGCCTCAACCGGACGCTGCCGCCGCTGCGCGCCTGGGCGATCGAGCTGACGCCGGCGGTCGCCGAACTGCCGGGCTTCGTCAGTGCCGGCCGTCCCTGGGTGCAGCAGGCCATGCCGCTGCTCTCCGGCAAGGAGGGGGGCGGCACCGCCAAGCTTCTGCGCGAATCGACTCCCGGCCTCGCCGGCGCCACCCAGGCCGGCAAGGCGATCGCGCTGCCCCAGCTCAACCGGATCAGCCTCTGCACGACCAAGGTTCTGGTCCCCACCGGCAACCAAACGATCAACGACCAGTTCAGCACCGGCGGTCCAAACTACCGCGAGTTCCTCTACGCCTTCACCGACTTCGCCGGCTGGGGCCAGAACTTCGACGGCAACGGCCCCTTCGTGCGCTTGCAGCCCGGCGGCGGCGACGTGCTGGTCGAACAGAAAAACGAACACGGCAACCTCAGCTCCGACAAGCAGGATTTCGCCAACACGATCGCGTCGCCGCTCGGGACCCAGCCGCAGTTGGGCGGCCGCCCGCCGAAGAAGCCCGAAGTCCGCTGCGATCGCAACCCGGCACCCGACGTCAACGCCGGCCTCGGCCAGGTCGGCGCCCCCAGCCCGGCGGCGGTGAGCCCATGAGCGAGGAACCGCAAGTGAGCCGCTGGCGGCATTTCCGCAACTCGCTCTCGCGCCAGTCGCGCGGGCGCAGCAAGGACACGATCGCGATCGTCGTGCTGGCCGCGGTCGGGGTCGTGATGACGCTCTGGATCTTCACCCAGCAGAAGGCCTCGCTGCCCTCCTGGGTGCCTCTCGTGGGCGAAGAATTTGCCCACGTCACCGGTGAGTTCACGACCGCGCAAGCGGTAACGCCGGGTCAGGGCCAGGCCGTAGACGTAGCCGGCATCCAGATCGGCAAGGTCACCTCGGTCGACCTCGAAGACGGCCACGCCGTCGTCGGCATGGACATCGAACCCAAGTACATGGAGCTGATCCACCGCAACGCCACCCTGCTGCTGCGGCCGAAAACCAACCTCAACGACATGGTCGTCGAGGTCGACCCCGGCAGCGGCAAGGGTCATATCGAGGATGGCTACAACTTCCCGCTCTCCCAGACCGAACCCAACGTCAACCTCGATGCCTTCCTCGCCACGCTCGACGCCGACACCCGCCAGTACATCCAACTGCTCGTCGCCGGCGGCGCCCAGGGCATCGGCCAACGCGGTCGCCAGCTCGGCAACGCTTTCCGCCGCCTGCAGCCCTTCTCCCATTACGTCGCCGACCTCAACCGCGCCGTCGCCCAGCGTCGCGTCGCGCTGGCCCGCTCGATCCACGACTTCGGACTGCTGACCACTGAACTGGGCCGCCACGACGCCGAGATCGAACGCTGGGTCACCTCCTCGCGGGCGGCGCTCGGCAACTTCGCCAACCAGCAGCAGGCGATCCAGGACACCCTGGTCGAATTCCCCTCGACCCTGAGCGCCGCCGAAGCCGCCTTCGCCAGCGCCGATGAATTCTCGACCGCCGCCCGCCCGGCCCTGCTCGGCCTGATCCCGCAGGCGCAGGCACTGCGGCCGGCGCTGAGGGCTACCGCCAAGTTCTTCGCCCAGACGACCGAACCGATCCGCACCCAGGTCCGTCCCTTCACCCGCGAAACGAGGCCGGTGCTCACCCACCTCAAGCAGGGCTCCGCCGACTTCAAGACGGCGGTTCGCGGCTTCGGCAACTCGCTCGCCGCCTTCAACAGCTTCCTCAACGAGCTCGCCTACAAGCCGAAGGGCTCCAGGCAGAGCTACCTCTTCTACCTGCCCTGGCTCAACCACAACACCAACGCCTCCTTCAACCTCGACGACCCGGCCGGCCCGGTCGGGCGCGGCCTGATCCTGATCTCCTGCAACGGCACCGAACTCGCCGCCGGCGCCGCCGCGGCCGATCCCTTCATCCAGACCACGCTGCGCGCCGCCAACGTGCCACGTAAGGGCGAACTGCCGGCAATACCGCCCGGTGCCCCGGGCGCGACCGGCTGCGGCCCCGGAACCGAATGAGCAAGCGCGCCCCAAGCACAACCCAGCTGCTCGTCATCGCCGGCTTCGCGCTGTCCTGCTTCGGCATCCTGCTCTTCCTCTGGATCACCTTCGGCGGGCCGACGCCGTTCAAGGCGAAGCCGTACGAGATCAACGTCCCCTTCAAGGAGGCGACCCAGCTCGCCCAGCAGTCGGACGTGCGCATCTCCGGCGTCTCGGTCGGCAAGGTTCAGGACATCGTCCTCGCTCCCAACGGGGAACAGGCGATGGCCAAAGTCGACATCGACGACAAGTACGGTCCGCTGCCGGCCGACACCCGCGCCGTGCTGCGCACCAAGACGCTGCTCGGCGAGACCTACATCGAACTGACGCCGGGCAAACGCAACGGGCCGAAGCTCGCCGACGGCGGCATCCTGCCCGAGGCGCAGATCGCCGAATCGGTGCAGCTCGACGAGATCTTCCGCACCTTCGACGCCAAAACGCGCGCCGCCTTCCAGACCTGGCAGCAGGAAGCGTCCCTCTCGATCGAGGGCCAGGGCGCCAGCCTCTCCTACGCCTTCGGCGAGTTCGCGCCGGCCTTCACCGAGTTCGATCGCCTCTTCCGCGTCCTCGACAGCCAGCGCCTGGCGGTGAAAACGATCTTCCGCAACGGCGCCACCTCGCTGCGGGCCCTGCGGGGTCGCCAGGGCGAGCTCGCCGAGCTGATCCGCAACTCCAACGCCGTCTTCCGCACCACCGGCGACCGCGACCGCGACATCGAAGCGCTCTTCCGCGCCTTCCCCACCTTCGAGGACGAGTCGCGGCTGACGCTCGACCGGCTGAAGGGCTTCGCGATCGACGCCGACCCGGTGATGAAGCAGCTGGTGCCGGTGGCCGAACAGCTCTCGCCGACCTTGATCGCCTTCGCCAAGCTGGCACCCGAAGCGAAGGGCTTCTTCGAAGGCCTCGAGCCGGTGATCGAGCGCGCGCCGACCGGCTTCCCGGCGCTGCGCAAGTTCTTCCGCGACCAGTTCCCGCCGCTGTTGCGCGCGGTCGATCCGTTCCTGCGCAACCTCAATCCGGTGCTCACCGGCGTCGGCCTCTACAAGCACGAGCTGGCCGCGACAATGGCCAACGTCGCCGCGGTGTCCAACGCCCGGCTGCCGACTAACGCGGACGACGTCCAGGTCCACTACCTGCGCGCGATCGGCCCGTTCAACCCGGAATCGCTGGCGACCTATCCGAGTCGCACGACGACCAACCGCACGAACGCCTACCCGCAGCCGCTCGCTTCGAAAGCCCTCGCCACCGGGCTGCCGAGCTTCGACACGCGTGCCTGCACGGCGGGCGTGACGGCGCTGCTCGAAGCCGAAACCTACAAAAACCCGGTCTTCGCCGAACGCACCAACCTGTCCAAACGGAACGCAGAAGAAAACGAAAAAGCCGCCAAGACCTTCTTCGAAAACCTGAAGCGCTACGCCTTCGCCGAACAGAGCGATTCCTCCCTGGTCCCGGCGCCGAGTTGCTACCAGCAGGCGCCCTTCAACCCGATCGGCCGCCCCGGCGCGCCGACGACCTACCAGCACGCCTACGAACAGAGCGAATAGCGCTCGACGCGGGGAGCGTCTGCTTTAGCTCGGTATTTGCACGGACGCCTCCGGAGCGCGATTCATTCGTCTGGTTTTCTTGGAGGCCCCGCGGTTGACGCCGCTCGGGCCCCTTAACTAAGTCGATGGCATCCGCTCCCACAGCCCACGTCCCGCCGCAGAACATCGAGGCGGAGGAATCGGTGCTGGGGGCGATGCTGGTCGCCGAGCCGGCACTGACCCGGGTGATCGACGAGGTCAAGCTCGGCGCCGGCGACTTCTACCTGGAGAAGCACGCGACGATCTTCACCGCGGTCCACGACCTCTACGCTGCTTCGAAGCCGGTCGACGAGCTCAGCGTCAGCGAGGCGCTGACCCAGCGCAACCAGATCGAGGAGGCCGGCGGCAAGCACTACGTCTCCGAGTTGGCGGCCAAGGTGCCGGCGGCCGGCAACGCCAAGCACTACGCCGAGATCGTCCAGCAGAACTCGCTGCTGCGCCGCCTGCTCGGCGCCGGCCAGCAGATCCAGGGCTGGGTGCACGAGCGCGACGGCGAACCGCGCGAGCTCTCCGAGCGGGCCGAGAAGCTGCTCTTCGACGTCGCCCACAAAGAGCAGGCGAGCGACTTCAAACTGCTCTCGGAGATCCTCCACGACGAGGTCGACCGCCTCGAGAAGCTCTCCACCGGCGAGCTCGAGCTGACCGGGACGCCGTCGGGCTTCCGCGACATCGACTCGATCACCGGCGGCTTCCAGCCGGGGAACCTGATCATCGTCGCTGCACGGCCGGCGATGGGCAAGTCCGCCCTCGTCGCCAACATCGCCGAAAACGTGGCGGTGAAGCGGCAGCTGCCGGTTGCCTTCTTCTCGCTCGAGATGTCGGAGGTCGAGCTGGCGCAGCGCTTCATCGCCTGCCGGGCGCGGATTTCCGGTGACAAGCTGCGCAAGGGACAGGTCTCCCAGAAAGATTGGCCGAAGGTAGTGCGGGCCTGCAACGAGCTGGAGGAAGCGCCGCTCTGGTTCGACGACTCCTCCGACCTCGGCGTCCTCGACCTGCGCGCCAAGGCGCGCCGCCTGCACGCGCAGGAACAGGCCAGGGGCGGCCTCGGCTTGATCATCGTCGACTACCTGCAGCTGATGAGAACCGACGACCCGCGCGCCAACCGGGTCGAGCAGGTTGGCCAGATGAGCCGCGGGCTGAAGATCCTCGCGCGCGAGCTGGAGGTGCCGGTGCTGGCGATCTCACAGCTATCGCGTGCGCCCGAGCAGCGCCACCCACCGAAGCCGATGCTCTCCGACCTGAGGGAAAGCGGCAACCTCGAGCAGGACGCCGACGTCGTCGCCTTCCTTTTCCGGGAGGACTACTACCGCGATCCCGAAGATGAGCCGGACGGCCTCGCCGACCTGATCGTCGCCAAGCATAGGAACGGCCCGATCGCCTCGCCGAAGCTGGTCTTCCTCGATCGCTTCCCCAAGTTCGCCGACTTCGCCGGCCAGGAGCAGCCGATCGAGCAGCCCGCCGGCGAAGGGCCGCCGCTGGACGACGTTGCCGCGGCGGGGCCTGAGTTCTGATGGCGATCGCGCGCAGCGAACCCTTCCGCGAACAGGCCTGCCCGCTCGGCGTCTGCGACGGCTCGGGCTGGATCCTCGGCCCCGAGGACGTCGCGCGGGAATGCGAGTGCCGCGCCCAGCGCCTCAAGCGCGGCCGCGTGCGCGGGGTCGCCTCGGTGATCCCGCCCCGCTACCGCGGCGTCTCCTTCGACCGCCCGCCCGTCTCCGACATGGCCCGCGACCTGGAGACGAAGGCCGCGGTCGGTGAGATCGGCCGCTACATCGAGGAGCTCGAGGAGCGGCTCGCGAGCGGGCGCGGCCTCTGGCTCTTCGGCGACACCGGCACCGGCAAGACCACCCTGGCGATGCTGGTCTCCAAGGCGGCGCTGGAGGCGGGGAACTCGGTTGCGATCTACTCGCTGCCGAAGCTGCTCGCCCGCATCCGCCGCACCTACGACTCCGAGCCCGGCGGGGACTCCTACCTCGCCTTCTTCGAGCGCCTCACCTCGGTCGACCTGCTTCACATCGACGACCTCGGCGCTGAGAAACGCAGCGACTGGGTGCTGGAGCAGCTCTACGCGCTGATCAACGAGCGCTACGAGGCCCAGCGCTCCGTGCTCGTCACCACCAACCTCCCCCACGAGGACCTCGAGGAGCAGATCGGCAGCCGCACGGTCTCGCGCCTCAGCCAGATCTGCGACGAGGTACCGCTGTTCGGCTCCGATCGCCGCTACGGCAAGGTCGCCTAGCCGACGGACCCGGCACAATGCCCCGGTCATGCCAGGGCTAGTCATAGTCGGCGCCCAGTGGGGCGATGAGGGCAAGGGCAAGGTCACCGACCTGCTCGCCGAGCGCGCCAGCGCGATCGTGCGCTTCCAGGGCGGCAACAACGCCGGCCATACGATCGTCCGCGACGGTGAGGAGTTCAAGTTCCACCTGATCCCCTCCGGGATCCTCTATCCCGACAAGGCCTGCGTGATCGGCAACGGCGTCGTCGTCGACCCGCGCATCCTGCTCGGCGAGATCGACGGGTTGCGCCGCCGCGGAATCGACGTCGGCAACCTGAAGCTCTCCGCCAACGCGCACCTGATCATGCCCTACCACGTGCTGCTGGACACGGCGGGTGAGGTGAAGCTGGGCAAGCTCTCGATCGGCACCACGCGCCGGGGCATCGGCCCCTGCTACGCCGACAAGGCGCTGCGCCTCGGTATCCGCGTCCAGGACCTGCTCGACGAGAAGATCCTGCGCACGAAGATCCGCGCCGCCCTGGAGCCCAAGCAGCAGGCGCTGCGCGAACTCGGCGTGCAGCGGCGCAAGCTGCGCAAGGAGGCGGGCGAGGGTGGCAGCGTTCCCGAGGGAGCGATCGAGGACGCCCCCGATCCGCGCCTCGACCTGCACGCGATGACCGAGGAGCACGTCAGCTACGGCCACCGGCTGGAGCCGCACATCGCCGACACCTCGCGGCTCTGCTGGGAGGAGCTCGACGCCGGTCGCACGGTGATCTTCGAGGGCGCCCAGGCGACCCTGCTCGACCTCGACCACGGCACCTATCCCTTCGTCACCTCCTCCAACCCGATCGCCGGCGCCGCCACGGTGGGCGCCGGCATCGGCCCGACCGACATCGACGAGGTCTGGGGCGTCGCCAAGGCCTACGCGACCCGCGTCGGTGCTGGCCCCTTCCCCACCGAGCTCGAGGACGCGACCGGTCGCCACATGCTCGAACGGGGTCACGAGTACGGGACGACGACCGGCCGCGAGCGGCGTTGCGGCTGGATGGACCTGGTGGCGCTGCGCTACGCGGTGCGGCTCAACCGGATGACGGCGCTGGCGATCACCAAGCTCGACGTGCTCAGCGGCCTCGACAGACTCGAGGTCGCGGTGCGCTACCGCTCGCGCGAGGGCGCCCTGCTCGACACCTTCCCCTACCACCAGTCGATCCTGCACGGCGCCACGCCGGAGTACGAGCAGCTGCCCGGCTTCGACGCCGACCTCGGCGCCTGCCGCGACCCCGCCGATCTGCCCACCGAGGCGCGCGCCTACCTCGACTACGTCGCCGAGTTCGTCGGCGTCCCGATCCGCCTCGTCGGCGTCGGGCCCGGCCGCGATCAGGTCGTCTGGCTCAGTTGAGCGGCGTCGCCGAGAGCGCGGCGACCTTCCACCCGCCGCCTTCTTCGCTCAGCGGTATCCCGTAGGCGGCCTTCTCGGCGCCGGTGTAGAGCAGGAAGGCCTGTTCGCCTTCGCGACGCAGGCTGCCGGCGTCGATCGTGAGGGCTTTGCGCCAGCTCGACGCCGGGAGCGGGCTGGTGAAGGCTTCGAGGAAGGTTGGGCAGCCTTTTACTTCGGTCGATTTCGTCGCCAGCTGTTCGAGCTGTTCGTGCAGCGACACCGACATCAGCGCGCAGGCCCCCGACCAGTCGCCGGTGGCGCGCGCCAGGTAGAAGTCGTGAACCGTCCGCGCCGCCGCTTCCAGTTCGGATTCGTCGCCCTCCTCGCCGAATTCCTGGATGCTGTTGTCGCCGCCCTTGACGACGAACTGCTCCGCGCCGCCGCCGGAGACCTCGAGCGGCACCGAGACTTCCTCGACGCTGTACGCCTTCGGATTTTTCCTGGCCGCTTGCCGCTGTTCTTGCGAGCCTTCTTCGGTGCCGCCGCTCTGCCCCTGCGAGCCGCCGCCGCTCGTGCTCGAGTCGGAGTCCGAGCCGCCGCAGGCGGTGAGCAGCAGCGCCGCCAGAGCCGCGGCGGCAAGAATGAAAACCGGCCGTGTCCCTCCCCGGATCACCGGCGGGATTGTATTGGTTTGCAGTTGAACCCCCGCTCCGTCGCCCGGAGACGCACGGGTACAGAATTAGCGAAGGGACCGCTTCTGTTCTAGAGTTGAAGCGTGGCTTCAGGTAGACGCACGGCTAGGCTGAGCGAGCGGCTGCCAAGGGGCCGGCACGGGTTGCCGCGGGAGGCCGTGACCGAATCCCAGCGCAACCGCATCCTCCAGGCGATGGTGGAGGTCGTCTCCGAGCGCGGCTACCCGGAGACGCGGGTGGTCGACGTGATCGGGGTTGCCGGAGTCTCGAGAAAGACGTTCTACGAACTCTTCTCGAGCAAGGAGGACTGCTTCCTGGCGACCTACGACGTCCTGCTCGGCAACCTGCTGGGTGATACGGCCCACGGCTTCGAGTCGAGGCCGGGCGCGCCCTGGGCCGAGCGGGTCGCCGCCGGGCTCGGCGAGCTGCTCAAACACCTCGCCGAGCATCCCGACGAGGCGCGCTTCGCGATCGTCGAGGTCCTCGCCGCCGGTCCCAAGGCGCTGGCCCGGCGTGATGCCGCGCTGCGGCAGTTCACCGGCTTCCTCGATGCCGGTCGCGCCGAAACCTCGGTCGAGCTGCCGGGCATCACCTCGCTCTCGCTGGCGGGCGGCATCAACGAGCTGCTCTACAGCGAGATCCTCCACGGCGCCGCATCCCGCTTGCCCAGCCGGCTGCCGGACCTGATGTTCTGGATCACGCTGCCGTTCCTGGGGCCGGAGGGCGCCGGCGAGGAGCGCGAGCGCACGCGCCTCTCGATGCTCGAGTCCTAGCGCCGCCCCCGTTAAGGCGATCTTTTCCATGAATGCCCGGGTTTACCTAGATTGGGATACTGATAATTTGGGCATTGGAGGGATTGACCAAGGCTTCCGAACTGGGCCGGGGCTCTATGGCCAGGCCGTAAAAGGAGAGAGATAGAACACATGCGCAAGCGTTTGATTACGACACTGGCCCTGGCGGCAATGCTCGCCGTTGCGGTCGCAGGGATCGCTACGGCGGAGAAGCCCACCGTCGTCCAGGCGGGCAACCTCAAGCTGACTCTCAACGGTGGCTTCTCGCCGAAGGCACTGCCAAAGAGCGGCAAGCCAGCACCGATCACGCTCAACGTCAGCGGCAAGATCGAGACGGTCGACGGCAAACACGCGCCGGCGCTGAAAGAAGTGGTCGTCGAAACCGACAAGAACGGCTCGATCGACGTCAAGGGCCTGCCCACCTGCACCTCGGGCAAACTGCAGGCGCAGGACACGGCGCACGCGGAAGCTATCTGCAAGAAGGCGATCATCGGCAGCGGAATCACCAACGTCGAGGTCGAATTCCCCGAATCGGCTCCGTTCATCGCCAAGAGCAAGCTGCTCGCCTTCAACGGCGGCGTCAGCGGTGGCAAGACGACGATCTACATCCACGCCTACCTCAGCTCGCCGGTATCGGCGGCGGTCGTCACCACGGTCAAAATCTCCAAAATCCACAACGGCCGCTTCGGCACCAAGTCGATCGCCTCGGTACCGAAGATCGCCGGCGGCTACGGCTCGGTGAGGGAATTCGCGCTGACCTTCGCCCGCGGCTACAAAAACACGCCGTTCCTGTTTGCCAACTGCCCGGACGGGCACCTGAACGCGAAAGCGACCTCCGTCTTCGCCGACGGCACTCGCCTGACCGGCAGCTTCGTCCGCTCCTGCACCCCGAAGGGCTAAGTCAGCTTCGACTCAGGACGAAAAGGGGAAGAAAGGGCGGCCAGCGGCCGCCCTTTCTTTTGCCTCTTCAATCGATCGGATCGATCGGGTGGGAGGGCGCCGCCGGGATCGTGCCCTCGGCTTCGCGCCGGCGCTCGCCGCGGCGCAGCATTCGCTGGGTGAGGATCGCGATGCTGAGGATCGCAGTTGCGCCGAGGCTGAGCTGCACGCTGAGCAGGCCCTCGCGGGTCCAGTAGACGTCGCGCAGGTCGAGCAGCAGCGCCGCCTCGTCAAAGGTCAGCCCCATGCCGACGCCGGTGGTGAGGGCGAGCCACTCTTCGAGCTCCTCGTCGTCGGTCAGCAGCGCCGTGGTGCCGGAGGCGAAGGCGAGCACGATGCCGGGAACGAAGTGGTGGATGTGGCGGCCGCCGACGCTGACGTTGCGGAACGGCCCCCAGTTGTCGCGGATGCCCCAAGTCGAGATGCGCACCAGGGCAAAGGAGGCGAGGAAGCCGGCGAGCAGGTTGAAGAGGACGGTCTCGCTGCGCGGGGCCTCCTCGTAGCCGCCGACGGCGACGCTGACCGTGTCGAGGGCGGCGGCGGGCGCCGCTTCGACCAGCCCCTCGCCGTCCGTCTCCTCGTGGGCACGGCGCTGCAGCATGCGGCCGAACTGGCCGGCGAGGACGACCCCCGCGCCGCCCAGGGCAACCGCCGCGAGGCCGACCGTGGCTCGCTCCGAACGTGCCCAGCCAAAGTGGGTCCGTGCCCTGGCGCGCCGCGTCAGGCGTGTCGGGAGCCGCATGGAGGCAGACTAGCCGCCCCCTGGATTCTCAGCGTTCCTCGGTGATGATCGTCTTCACCGAGGCGACGGTGCCGTCGGCGAGCTCGATCTCGACCATGTGGGTGCCGATCTCGCGGATCGGCTGCTCGAGGCGGACCTTGCGCCGGTCGATGCGCAGGTCGCGGGCGTCGCGGATCGCGTCGGCAATCTCCTTGGCGCCGACCGAGCCGAAGAGCTTGCCGTCCTCACCGGCTCGCTGGTAGATCGTCAGGACCGTCTTGGAGAGGAGCGAAGCCGCCTGCTCTTCTCGCTCCGCACGCGCTTTTTCGGCTTTCTCCGCCTCGGCTCGGCGGCGCTGTGCCTCCTCCAGCGCGCCGGGTGTGGCCGGCGTCGCCAGCTTGCGCGGGATCAGGTAGTTGCGCAGGTACCCGGGCGAGACGTCGACCGGATCGCCGCGTTCGCCGAGCTGCTCGACGTCCTTGAGCAGGATCGCCTGCGTCATCAGCGTCAGCGCTCCCCGACGTAGGGCAGCAGAGCGATCTCCCGGGCGCGCTTGACCGCGACCGAGAGCTGGCGCTGGTGCTTGCGCGAAAGGCCGGTGACGCGACGGCCGCGCGTCTTCCCCTTGTCTGAGAGGAAGCGGCGCAGCAAGTTGAGGTCCTTGTAGTCGACCGCGGCCGAGTTGATCCGCGTGTATTTACGCGGACGAGCGCGGTCGGGTGCTCGCCGGCCGCGCCGCGGTGTCGATGATCCTGCATCCTTGGTTCGGGCCATGGGAACGGGTGATCCTACAGAAGCCCGACTGCAGGGGCTTTAGAAGGGGATGTCGTCGTCGTTGCCGCCTGCGGTTGCGCCGGCGAAGTCGGATGCATCGGCGGGAACGTCGCTGCTGGGGGTAAACCCACCGCCTTCGCCACCGCCCCCGTTGCCCGAGCCATCGCGGGAGCCGAGGAACTGGACCGAGTTGGCGATGATTTCGACGGTCTGGCGCTTGACCCCGTCTTTCTCCCACTCGCGCCAGTCGAGCCGTCCTTCGATCGCCACCGGTCGGCCCTTGGACAGGTAGTTGGCGCAGTTCTCGCCCTGGGCTCCCCAGACGGTGACGTCGAAGAAATTGGGCTTGTCGACCCAGTTGTCGCCCTCCTTGCGGCGGCTGTTGACCGCCACGCGCAGCTTGCAGACCGAGGTTCCGCCCGGCGTGCTGCGCAGCTCCGGATCGCGGGTCAGGTTTCCGGTGATGACCACCACGTTCACGTTTGACGCTGCCACAGCTCTCAACTCCTCTGAATCGTTGTTAGGGATCCAGTCTAAGAGCGCGGGCGGCGCGACCCTCCCCCTCGGAGCCGCATTCTGCGCAGAATTAAGCGCTACTCGGCGTCTTGGACGGCGGTGTCGTCGCCGTCATCGCTGGCCGCGGCGGCAACCGCTGGCCGCGCCGCGCCGGGGCCTCGCTCGCGCGAGCCGTGGGCTGGCGCGGCAACGGCCGGCGGCACCATCACCGGTGAGTCGGCGTCGACTTTGAAGATGCGGAAGCGCAGCACGCCGTCGGCGATCTTCAGGCTGTGGTTGAGCTCGTCGAGCAGCTCGCTCGGCCCTTCGAAGCGATACCAGCGGTAGTCGGCCTCGTTGCGCTGGCCGATTTCGTAGGCCATCTTGCGCAGGCCCCATTTGTTCTCGTGCTTGAGCGTGCCTTTCCCCTCGATCCGCGATTTCACGTCCTGAGCAAGCACGTCGCGCCCGGCCTCGTCAGGGCCGGGGTCCAGCATCAGAACCAGCTCGTATTCGCGTGGGGCTGCCAAAAGCGGCGAGGGACTATAGCGGCGTAGTGGGGGCGGGTGCCGGCACCCGCTCTCAGTGCGGGGCGAACTCCATTGAGCCGTCGTTGGGCGGGGGAGCGGATACGGCTGGAGGGGGAGCTTCTGGCGGCGGTTCGGGTTCTGGTGCCGGGATGGGTGGCGGTGCGGTCGTCGTGTGATCTGGCGCAGGCATCTGCCTTTGCCGCGCCCGAGGCCTCACCCTGGGCCGCGAGCTAATCCGAGTCGCTCGCTGCATCCCCACCGCCCTCCTCGATGTCGCAGTTCTTTCCGCATAGCGGTGGTAACTACGACCGATTCGAGCCTTGGACCGTCGAGGACGCCTTGGTGTCGCACTTCCTTCCGGTATGCGGAAAGAACTGCGACCGCTGCTGGGGGGAGGTGCTTTTGTTTGGGGCAGGCCGACATCGGCCGGCAGCGGTGGCGGGGCGGGTGGCGTCAGCAACCCCGGCCCCACCCGCAACGCCAGCGCAGCCGCAGCCACACCAAGAAGCACCACCCCAGCTCGAGACCATCGGACCCGGACACGCATCCCTCCCCAAGCTTCCGGGCTAAGGAAGTCTCCCCCGAACCGATCGATTGGAGGCGATGGGCACCCCTCCGAACGGCTTGTGCTTTTTCGGCAATACCTTGAGGCGCCAGCAGGGAACTCACCACCGAAAAAGTTGAGTGAGAGGGGTGCCCATCGCCTCCCACCACCGCCATTTAGTGGGACTTCCGAACCCTCCCGGGTAGGGTTGAAACGTGCCCGACTCCGACCCGCTGATCATCGTCTCCAACCGCGGCCCAGCCCAGTTCGAGCGCGACGAGAACGGAGACCGGACCGTGCAGCGCGGCGGCGGCGGCTTGGTCACCGCCCTCTCGGGCCTGGTCTCCCACCGCGACGCGCTTTGGATCGCCTCGGCGATGACCGACGAGGACGTCGCCGTCTCCGAGGAGGAGGGCGGGCCGGTCGACATCTCGATCGACGGCATCGACTACCAGGTGCTCCTGGTCGGCTCCGACGCCGAAGCCTACGACCGCTTCTACAACGTGATCGCCAACCCGATCCTCTGGTTCATCCAGCACTACCTCTGGGACCTCTCCAACGCGCCCGACATCCGCCAGGAGGAGCTCGACGCCTGGGACTTCGGCTACCAAGCGGTCAACCGCGACATCGCCACCGCCGTGCTGGGCCAGATCGAGGGGCGCGAGCGGCCGCTGGTGATGCTGCACGACTACCACCTCTACACGGCGCCCGGGATGATCCGCGAGGCGCGCCCCGACGCCTTCCTGCATCACTTCGTCCACATCCCCTGGTCCCAGCCCGACAGCTGGCGCATCCTGCCGGGCCGCATCCGCGAGGCGATCTTCCGCGGCATGCTCGCCAACGACATCATCGGCTTCCACACCCACGCCTACTGCATCAACTTCATCCGCTGCTGCGACGAACTGCTCGAGGCGGAGGTCGATTACGAGCAGGGGATCGTCCGCCACGCCGGCGGTGAGACGCGCACCCGGGCCTACCCGCTCTCGATCGACGCGGAAAGGCTGCGGCGTGCCGCCGAATCGCCCGAGGTCGCCGCGGCCGAGCGCGAGGTGCTGGAGCGCCGGCGCAAGCACCTGATCATCCGCGTCGACCGGGCCGATCTCTCCAAGAACGTGCTGCGCGGCTTCACCGCTTTCGACACCTTCCTCACCCAGCACCCCGAGTTCCGCGAACAGGTCACCTTCATCGCCCACCTGCAGCCCTCGCGAGAGGACGTGGTCGAGTACGCCGAGTACATGGAGCGGATCAACGCGCTGGTCGCGGTCGTCAACCACCGCCACGGCACCACCGACTGGATGCCGATCGACCTCAAGGTCTACGAGAACTTCCCCGAGGCGGTCGCCCGCTACAAGCACTTCGACCTGCTGATGGTCAACTCGCTGTTCGACGGCATGAACCTCGTCGCCAAGGAGGCGCCCGCGGTGAACACCCGCGACGGCGTGCTGATGCTCTCCGAGAACACCGGCTCCCATGAGGAGCTGGCCGACTCGGCTCTCTCGGTCAACCCCTTCGACATCCAGGAGCAGGCCGACGGCATCTACCGGGCGCTGACGATGGACCCGGAGGAGCGCCGGGTGCGCGCCCAGCACCTCAAGGAGCTGGTCTTCTCCCGCAACCCCGGCGACTGGGTGGACGCGCAGCTCAGCGACATCAACGAGCTGCGCCAGGCGGTCACTTAGCCGGGAGCCGCGCGCGGCTCAGGTGCCGAGTTCCGAGAGCAGTTCGACCCAGTCGCGCAGCAGGCGTGGCGAGAGGAAGTGCTGGCGGGCGTGTTCCTTGCCGGCCCGGCCCAGGCGCTTGCCCAGCTCGGGGTCGGCGAGGATCTCGAGGCAGCGCTCGGCGCACTGCTCCGAGGAGTCGACCAGGTAGCCGGTCTCGCCGTCGGCGATCTGCAGCGGGATGCCGCCGACGTTGCCGCCGATCGTCGGCCGCCCCTTCCAGAGCGCCTCGGTGACGGTCAGGCCGAAACCCTCGCGGATCGACTTCTGCAGGCAGACGTCGGACTGCGATTGGAAGGCGTTGACCTCGATCGCGCCGACGTTGTTGAGGTTGTTGAGGATCTTGATGTCGTCGTCGCCTTCGGCGTACTCGAAGGTGCGCTGGAAGAACTCCCAGCCCTCGGGGTCGTCGGTCGCCATCGAGCCAACCAGGGCGAGCTGCACCTCGGGGATCCGCTCGTGGACGATCCGGTAGGCATCGATCACGCCCATCGGATCCTTCCAGGGGTCGAAACGCGAGACCTGGGTGAGCAGCGGCCGGTCGACGTCGATGCCGAACTGGCGGCAGACGAAGGCGGCGTCGTCGGGCGAGAAGGCCATGTTCTTCGGCGAGAGCGGGTCGATCGCCGGCGGGATGATCTTGACGCCGTTGTGGCCGTTGACCCCCTGCGGCACGTAGTCGGGCAGGTGCCAGACGGTCGCGTCGTACTCCTCGATCATCGGCAGGAGGCGGGCGATCGGCTCGGGGTTGGGCTCGGAGAGGTCGATGTGGCAGCGCCAGATCCAGTTGCGGCCCTTCTCGCGGGCGCCGCGGCGCAGGCCGATCGGCTGCGGGTCGTGGACGATGACCGTGTCCCACTCGCCTTCCAGACCCTCTGCGTTGATCGCGTTGATCTCGTCGAAGACCTCCCACTGCTCGGCGCTCAGGGTCTCCTCGGCTCCCTGCAGCGAGTTGTGGAGCAGCTTGGTCGCGTTGAAGAACTCCTCTTTGCCGAAGATCACGTGCCAGTGGGCGTCGATGCCGATGTCCCGCATCAGCGGCACGATCGTGTAGAGGATCTCCGAGACGCCGCCACCGAAAGCGGTGGCGCTGACGTGCAGGACGCGGTGCCCTTTCATCGGCTCCGCCAGCTCGCGAATCCGCTCGATCGTCTCCTTGCCGGCTATGTGGGTGTAGTCGGCGAGGGACTTCTGGCCTAGGGAGACTTCCTGAAGCATCCGGGATTTCTACATCGCCCGCCGGTCGGGCGGGCTTTAGCCCTGTGGACGCTTGCCCAGAGTGACCTCCACCCGCTCGCGCCGACCGTCGTGGATGATCTCGAGCGCGACCGTCTCGCCCGGCTGGTGGAGCGAGATCGTCCGGGCGAGATCGTCCGGCAGCACGATCGGGTGCCCGTCGATCGAGAGGATCACGTCGCCGCCGGTGCGGTACGGGGTCGCCTGGAAGCGAACCCGGCCATCCCCGCCCTGCAGGCCGGCTTCGTCGCCCGGACTGCCGGGGATGACTTCAGAGATCAGGCCGCCGTGGTCAGTGTCGAGGTTTAGCTTCGCCGCCAGCTGCGGATAGAGCGCCTGCGTGGACACGCCGATGTAGGCGTATTCGGCTTCGCCGTCGTCTTCGAGCTGGGCGATCGAGCGCCTCACCGCCGAGATCGGCACGGCGAAGCCAACGCCGTTGTTGGCGCCGGAGCTGGTCTCGATCTGCTGGTTGATGCCGACCACGCGGGCGCCGGCGTCGAGCAGCGGGCCGCCGGAATTGCCCGGGTTGATCGAGGCGTCGGTCTGGATCGCCCCCTCGATCTGGAAGCGGGTCAGCGATTCGACCGCTCGGTCCTTGGCCGAGACGACGCCGACCGAGAGCGACTGCTGCTCGCCGAACGGACTGCCGATCGCCGCCACCGGCTGACCGACCACGAGGCTTTTGTCGTCGCCGAGCTCGAGCGGATGCAGCGCGAACCCGTCGGGCTTGACTTCGAGCAGGGCGACGTCGGCGAAGGGATCGAACCCGACGATCTCGGCGGGCAGCACGTTGCGGTCGGGGAATTCGATGAAGACTTCCTTGGCGGGCTCGCGCGTGCCGGTTGCTTCGTCGGTGACGACGTGGGCGTTGGTGACGATGTGACCGCCGCGGTCGAGCACGAAGCCCGAGCCCTCGGCCGCCCCGCCGCCGCCGGTGAAGACCGAGCGGATCGTGACCACCCCGGGCGCGGCCTGGCGGAAGACCCGCGCGGCATCGAAGCCGCGCTCGGCCGTCTGGACGATCACCCGCGGCGCCGCTTCAGTGCTCACCGTCCCCGGCGGCCGGCTCGCGTCCCCAGCGCCACCCTCGTCACTGCCACAACCGGCCAGGGCGAGCGAAATCGCGACGAGCGCGATCCAGCCACCGCCGCGAACGCGGGTGTAACGCTTTGTCCGTCGTATACGCGGACTACGCGTTGCACTCATGCCGGGGCCTTGGGCGGCAGGGCTCGCACGGGAGCGGCAACGGCTGCCCGCGAGCGCGGCAAATCGAGCGTGAAGGCGGTGAAGCGCTTGCTGGAGGCGATCGCGACGCGTCCCTGCATGCGCTGAGCGAGCTCGCGGGCGATCGCCAGGCCGAGCCCCGAGCCGCCGGCCGAGTCGGCGGTGTAGAAACGCTCGAAGATGCGGCTGTGCACGCGGCGCGGGATGCCGGGCCCGTCGTCGGAGACGGTCAGCTCGGCGCGGCGATTGACGGAGTAGGTGGTCACGGTCACCTTCGTGCCCTCCGGAGTGTGCGTGAGGGCGTTGTCGAGCAGGATACGGATGACCTGTCGCACCCGATCCGGGTCGGCGCTGGCGATCACCGCCTGGTCGGGGGTGCGCAACTCCAGGCGCGAACCCCGCCGATCGGCGCGCGGCCCGAACTCCCGCGTCACTTCGCGGGCCAGCGAGCCGAGGTCGACGTCGCTGTTGCGCATCGCCACGGCGCCGGCATCGAGCTGGGAGAGGTCGAGCAGGTCGGCGGTCAGCTTGGTCAGGCGGGCGATCTGCTCGCGCATCGTGTGCACGAACTCGGCCCGCTCCTCCGGGCTCGGGTCCTCTTCCTCGAGCAGCTCGACGAAACCGCCGAGGCTGAAGATCGGCGTGCGCAGCTCGTGCGAGGCGTTGGCGATGAACTGCTTGCGGGCGCTGTCGAGCTCGGCGAGGCGGCGCTGCATCTCGTTGAAGGTGCGGGCGAGTTGGCCCAGCTGGCCGACGGAGGAGATCGGGATCGGCGCCTCGAAGTTGCCGTCGGCGACTTTGCGAGCGGCGTCCTGAAGGCGCCGGATGTTGTCGGCGGAGACCCGCGCGTAATAGAGACCGACGCCGATGGAGATCAGCACCGCGAGCGCGCCGGCGATGAGGATCTGTGCTTTGACCGCGCCGAGGCCGCTGGCGGCGCCGCCGATCGCGACGGTGTATATGTAGATCAGAAGCGCGGTTCCGGTCGCGATCGTCACCGCGATCAGGGTGATCCGGTTGCCGAGGGGGGTGAGCCTGAGCCGCTGCATTCGGCGCTACTCCCTGAAGCGGTAGCCGACGCCGCGCACCGTGAAGAGGAACTCGGGCTCCTTGGGGTCGCTCTCGAGCTTCTCGCGCAGGTGGCGGATGTGGACGTCGACGGTGCGGGGATCGCGGTACTCGGAATCTCCCCAAACGTGCTCGAGCAGCGTCTCGCGACTGAGTACCCGGCCCGGCGAGCGGGCGAGGGCGCCGAGGATCTCGAACTCGACGTAGGTCACTTTGATCTCCTCGTCGTGCAGCGTGACCATGCGCCGCCCGAAGTCGATCTTCAGCTCACCGTGGTCGATCGCCTCCTCCTCGCGCGGCTCGCCGGCCATCCGCGAGCGCCGCAGCGCCGCCTTGACGCGGCTGCGGAACTCGCGCATCGAGAAGGGCTTAGTGATGTAGTCGTCGGCGCCAACCTCGAGGCCGGCGACCTTGTCGGTCTCCGAGCCCTTGGCGGTCAGCATGATGATCGGCACCTGGCTGCGCGAGCGCAGCTGGCGGCAGACTTCGACGCCGTCGAGCTTGGGCAGCATCAGGTCGAGGATCACCAGGTCGAAGCGCGCCTCATCGAACCGCTCCAGCGCCTCACGGCCGTCCTGGGCCGAGGTGACGTGGTAGCCGTCTTTGCGCAGCGGGTAGGAGAGCAGCGTCTGAATCGACTGCTCGTCGTCTACGAGGAGGATGCGCGTCGATCCATTGGGCATGAAAAGAGGATATTCGCTACCGAATGCCGCATATAGCGGATTAGAGAGAACGCAACGTTGGACAGATGTGCGAGTACCAAGAACTAAGGTTGTTGAATAGGAAGCCGATATGAGGCGCAGGATGCAACCACGACAGCTGAAGAGCCTGGTCGAGACGGGCCACTACAAGCCCGAGCCCTCGCTGGTCGCCGATGCGATGCTGCAGCGTCGCGGCGTGCGCGAGCTGCTCACCAGCGAGAGCTTCATGCGAGCTGGTCGAATCCCTCCGGCTCCAGAGACCGGCCGTCGGGCAGCCTGATCTCGACCCCTGATCCGGCGAGCACCTCGCCGATCTTCGTCAGCGTGGTCCCTCCCGCTTCGCGCACCATGTCGCTCGCCCGCTCCAGCCGGTCCGAGGGGAGGCTGGCCAGCAGCTCGTAGTCCTCGCCGCCGGAGAGGAAGCGCCAGGGGTCCGCGCCGTCGAGGGCGGCAAGCTCCCCGGCCCCGGCGGCTCGCGGCACCGCGGCGGCATCGATGTGCAGCGCGACGGCGCTCCGCTCGGCGAGGTGCCCGGCGTCGGCGCCGAGCCCGTCGCTGACATCGATCATCGCCGTCGCGCCGGTTCGGGCCAGGGCTCGGCCCGCGGCGAGCCGGGGATGCGGTTCGAGCTGGCGCCCGATCAAGCCCCCGGCGGGCAAGCGGGCCTGCAGCGCCGGGTCTTGCAGTAGCCGCAGGCCGGCCGCGGCGCCGCCGAGCTCGCCGGTGAGGACGAGCGCGTCGCCGGGCTGGGCGCCGCCGCGGCTGACGAGCGCCCGCGGCTCGGCGGCGTGGCCGACGACGGTGATCGCCAGGAAGAGCTGGGCGGCGCGAGTGAGGTCGCCGCCCGCGAGGCTGGTACCGGTTTCGCTCGCCAGCGCGGCCATCCCGTCGAGCAGCTCCAGGCAGCCGTCCTCGTCGAGGTCGGGTGGAACACCTAGGGCGACGTAGGCCTCCCCGGCCTCGGCGCCCATCGCCGCCAGGTCCGAGAGGGCGGTGGCGAGCGCCTTGTGGCCGATCTGCCGCAGGCCAGCGAGCTCGCGCCGGAAGTGGACCCCGTCGACCAGCGCGTCGACCGAGGTCGCGGTTGCCCCGTCCGGCACCGTGACCGCCGCGTCGTCGCCGCTGCCCAGACGGATGCGCGGTCCGTCGGCGGGTAGCCGCTCCCGTATCCGCGCCAGCAACTCGAACTCGCCCATACGCCAATTGTCCCTCTAAGGTGCGAACTCACGTGGAGCGCAGTCAGCCCCTTCTACATCGCATCGGCGAGGCCGGGGCTAAATTCGGCACCAAACCGCCGCGCAGCAAGCGGGTGCGACTGGCGATCCAGCTCGGCATCGCGATTCTCGTCTTCGGCTTCCTCGTCCTCACCGTCGTCAAACAGTGGGCCGAGATCCAAGACAAGGGCGTGCACTTCCACGTCCTCTGGCTGATCCCGGCCTTCGTCATCCTGCCGATCTTCTACGCGCTGAACGCGCTCGGCTGGGACCTGATCCTGCGCTTCCTCGGCTACAAGCTCGGCGCCGGGCGCGCCCAGGTCGCCTGGGGCCAGCCGCTGCTGGCCCGCTACGTGCCGGGCAGCGTCCTCTACGTGCTCGGCCGCGTGCTGCTCTCCGAGCGGGCGGGGGTGCCGCGGCGGTTGACGATTGCCAGCATCGTCTACGAACAGGCACTGCAGGCGACCGCGGCCGTCATCGTCGCCGCCTACTTCCTGATCGACCATCCCGACCTGCAGGGCCAGCCCCTGCGCTGGGCGGTGCTGCTGCTGATCCCGCTCTTGATCGCGCTGCTGCACCCGCGCGTCTTCGGTCCGTTGGCCAACCGGGTGCTGCGCGCCTTCGGGCGAGAGCCGCTGCCCGAGGTGATGTCGTTGCGCGGCGTGGTCACCGTGATGGCCTTCTACGGGCTCAACTGGGGCGTGATTGCCGTCGGCATCTACTGCGTCGCGCGCTCGGTCAGCACGATCTCCCCCGACGACATCCTCCTCGGCGGGGCCGCGCAGGCATTCGGCTACGTAGCCGCGCTCCTCACCCTGGTCGCGCCGGCGGGTCTCGGCATCCGCGACGCGGCGTTCGCCTGGGCCTTCAAGGTGGCGACGCCAGGCAACAGCTTCGCCGTCGCCTCGCTGGTCGCGATCGTGGTGCGCGGCGTGCTGACCGTGGTCGAGGTGCTCTACGTGGCGATCGTGACGGCGTTGGGTCGCAGGGAGGGGTGGTCTATACATACGGGTGTGCTGCATGCATCTGCCGAGGAGGAAGCGGCGGTGGCGGAAGAGGGGTAGGAGGGGAGGGATTGGGTGCCCCGCTCTCTCAACTTTTTCGGTGGAGACGTCGTTGCTGTCGCCGCGGGGGACTGCCGAAAAAGTACAAGCCGTTCGCGGGGGCACCCAATCCCTCCCCTCCGAGGCCGCTACAGCGGGATCCGTGCTCCGAGTTGGTAGGCGGTTAGCCCGAGGATCAGGACTTGGAGCAAGCGGTCTCTCGAGAGGGCGGCGGCGGGAAGGGGCCAGAGGATGTACCAGGGGAGGAGCCAGGCGGTGGCCAGGAGCAATCCGGTGGTGGCCCAGGCGGTTGCGCGGAGCCAGTCACCGCCCCGGTAGGTCCAGACGAGGAGGTAGGCGACGAGGGTGGCGTAGAGGATTCCGGCGGCCAGGCGGGTAGCGTCGGGGTCGAGGCCGGTCAGTCGGGCCGCTGTGATGGGGATGCTCATGTAGCTGGTGCGGTCCTGGTTCTCACCGGCGAGGGTGAAGGCGTGGAGCCAGTTCCAGCCGAAGGCAAGGTATGCGACGCCGCCAACGACCAGCACGGCGAGCGCGCCACCCGCCAACAGCCGGCCGACGGGCCGATTTCCCTCCCTAAAGGCGACTTTTAGTCCCGTCGGCCGGGAAGCCGTGGCGAGGAACGCGAACGGGAGGGTGACGGCGGCGGAGGCCTTGATCGCGATCGCCGCGACCAGGGCAGCACCGCCGCTGAGCTCCCTCGCTGTGAGCAAACCGCCGACCCCGAGCGTTATCAGCAGGATCGCGAGCGCGTCGTTGTGGGGACCGCCGACAACGTGGACGAGGACGAGCGGGTTGAGGGCCACGAAGGCCGCGGCCCGGGTTGGATCGACGCCGCGCTGCGCGGCGAGGCGGGAGACGATCCAAGCGGTCAGCAGGACGGCGCCCGCGCAGAGCGCCTTGAGGACGCAGACGGCTACCCCCACCGGGAGCCAGGCGAGGGGGTAGGTGGCCAGAGTGAAAAGGGGCCCGTAGGCGCTGGCGCTTTCGGTCCAGGTGACGTGCGAAAAGGCTGGGTCCGACGGCACGGCGTCCGGAGCGTGCAGGTAGGGGTCGAGATGGTGCAGAGCGTCGAGACGGGCGTAGTCGACGTAGCTGTAGACGTCGTGTGAGAGCAGCGGCGGGAGGCAGGCGAAGACGAGCAGTGCCAGCACGATCGCCCCCCAGACGACCCGCCGGCCCAGTCGCGGCGTCCAGACGAGCACGCCGACGTAGGCGGCGAAGGCGGCCCAGATCAGGCCGTAGGCGACCCCCGGAGCGAGGCTCAGCTATTCGCCCCCGGCTTCACCGGCCGTGCCACCGCCGCCGACCCCGGCGACCGGCGGTGGCGGTGGGACCGGCGTCGGTTCCTGTCCGGCACCCGGCGCGTAGGCATCGGGGTTGTAGCCGCCGGTCACTTCTTCGCCCAGTTCGCGCGCCCGCTCCGATTCCGCTTCGGAGGTTCCGTAGACGCCCTTGCCGTGACCCGGAGGGGCGGCGGCGGTGAACTGACCGAAGTAGGGCGCCCACTGGATCGGCACCTTCGGCTCGCTGAATTCCTCGCAGGGGACTTCCGCGCCGGAGTAGAGCGAGTGCCAGATTTCGGCCGGGAAGGTGCCGCCGAAGACGGTGATGCCGTGCACGCTGGTCATTTCGATCGCGTTGGACTGCGGGTAGCCGACCCAGACCACCGTCGCCAGGTTGGGCTGGTAGCCGGCGAACCAGGCGTCGGTCTCGCGGTCGGTGGTGCCGGTCTTGCCGGCCTGGCCGGGGCAGCCGGTGTAGGCGGCGGTGCCGGTGCCTTCGGTGATGTTGTCGTGCAGCAGCCGCGTCACCTCGTGGGCGACGGCTTCGGAGACGACTCGTCGCGGCGGCTTGCGGTCCGGTCGCTCGGTCCGCCCGCCGGGGTAGACGACGCGGCGGATCGCGATCGGGTCGCGGCGGATGCCGCCGTCGGCGAGGGTGGCGTAGGCGCTGGCCATCTCCAGCGGCGAGACGCCGATCCGCAGGCCGCCGATCCCCTCGGCCGGGATGCCGTCCAGCGGGCTCGTGATCCCCAGCGAGTGGGCCGTTTCGGCGACGCCGCGCGGGCCGACGTCGAGGTCGAGCTGGGCGAAGACGGTGTTGTCGGAGGCGACCGTCGCCTGCTGCAGGTTGACCCGGCCGAGGTAGCCTTCGTCGGCCGTGTGCACCTCCCAGTGCCCCCACTCGGGCAGATCGAGGTCGAGCGGTTTGGAGACGTAGTAGGTCGAGTAGGGATCGATTCCCTTCTTGATTGCGGTGGTCAGCACGAAGGCCTTGAAGGTCGAGCCGGGCTGGCGGTGGCCCTGGGCGGCGAGGTTGAACTGGCTCTCCTCGTAGCTGCTGCTGGAGACCATCGCCTCGATCTCACCGCTCTTGGGGTCGATCGAGACCAGCGCCGAGGAGGGGTCGGTCGAGTAGGGGAGGGCCGAGCGCATCGCTTCCAGCCCGATCGCCTGCAGCCGCGGCTGGATCGTCGTCTGGACCTCGATGCCGCCGTCGCGGACGACGTCGGCGCCGTAGCGCTGCAGCAGCTCGTGTTCGACGTAGTCGAAGAAGAACGGTTCGCGGTGGGCGAAGTAGGAGCCCGAGACGGCGAGCCCGAGGCCCCGCGCTTCCGCCGCCGCAGCGCGCGAGCGCGAGAGGTAGCCGAGCTTGGCCATCTTCGCCAGCACCGCGTTGCGGCGCTCCCGGGCTTTGCCGGGATGGAGGATCGGGTTGTAATCGGAGGGCGCCTGCGGCAGGCCGGCCAGCAGCGCCTGCTGTTGCAGGTTCAGCTTCCCCACCGGCTTGGAGAAGTAGATCTTCGCCGCCGCGCCCACGCCCACCGCGGTCGCCCCTTCGACGGTCCCGTAGGAGGCGGTGTTGAGGTACTGACCGAGGATTTCGCGGCGGGAGTGGCGCTCGGCGTACTCGATCGCCAGCTTGGCCTCGATGATCTTGCGCTCGAGCGTCCGCTTCGGGTTGCGGATGCAGAGTTTGCGCACCAGTTGCTGGGTGATCGTCGAGCCACCCTCGACGGTCTTGCCCGCTTCGAGGTTCTTCAGCGCCGCGCGGGCGATGCCCTCGGGGTCGATGCCGCCGTGCTCGTAGAAGCGCTGGTCCTCGATCGCGACCGTGGCCAGCTGCAGCTTCTTCGGGACTCGCTCGATCGCGACCGGCGCCCGCGCTTCCTCGGAGGCGATCCGGCCGAGCATGCTGCCGTCTCCGGCGTAGATCACCGAGTTGCCGACCGGCTCGACCTTCTTGCAGGCCGCCAGCGAGGGGGCCTCGGCGGCGACGTCGAGCACCCAGGAGGTGACGGCGATCGCCGTCAGCGCGACCGCGACGAAGAGCGCTCCCCCGACCAGGGCGAGCTTCCCCCCGATCCCCCCGCGCCGCCGCTGACGTCGCCGATTGCGCTGCGCCATAGGAGGAGGGTACTTCGCGCCTGCTGTCGCACTTTCCGCCGCATACCGGAAGGAAATTCGACCGCAAGCGGTTCACGGTCGCTGTCCCTCCTCGACGTCGCATTTGTCTCCGCATACCGGCGGAAAGTGCGACATCAAGGCCCGGCGGGCGCTCAGGCCTGCGTGTCCTCGGTCGAGAGGTTGTGGATGATCCCGTCGACGAGCATCTGGTTGGGGATCACGACCGCCGTCCCGTCGCCGGGGCTGACGTAGGTGTAGGAGAGAGTGATGTCGGTGACTCTCCCCTCGATTTCTTCGAAGGAGATGCGGTCGCCGATCTTGATCGGCTGCGAGACGGCGAGCTGAACGCCGGCGACCATGTTGGCGATCGTGTGCTGGGCGGCGAAGCCGATGATCGCCGCCAGCACCGCGGTCGAGGCGAGGATGCCGGTGGCCAGCCGCTTCAGCTCGGTGAACTGGCTGAGAGCGATAGCGACGAGGACGAGGAAGACGATCAGGATCAGGAGGCGGCGCAGGAAGCGCAGGCGCGTCTTTGTCGAGCGCGAGACCTGTGAGACTGCCGGCGTCATGGATGCCACGGTATCCACAAAGCCGAGCTTTCCGTACGCGAGGTGGGGACCGCTCGCGGCGGTTCTCGGCGTGTTTCTGGCTCTTGGAGCTGGGATCTTTCTCTCGATTCCGGTGGCGATCGTCGACAGGCCGCCGCAGGGGGGCGATCTCAGCGATGCGGCAAATGCGCTGGTGCAGCTGGCGACGGCGCTCGGGTTCCTGCTGGTGCCGATCGCGATCGCGGAGAGGCGGGGGGCGACGCTGCGCCAGGCGCTCTCGCAGCTGGGCCTGCGGCGCTTCAAGCCCTCAGCCGTCAAGTGGATGTTCGCCGCGGTCGGCGCCTATCTGGCCTTCGCGATCGCCTACACGGCGATCGTCGGCGAACCGCACCAGAAGGACATCGCCGAAGACTTCGGCAGCTTGCCGGTGCAGATTGGACTGATCGTCGTCGCGGCACCGATCAGCGAGGAGGTCTGCTTCCGCGGCTTCCTCTTCGGTGGCCTGCGCGAGCGCTGGCCGCGCCTCCTCGCCGCCCTCGTCAGTGCCCTGATCTTCGGTGGCCTGCACGCTCTCACCGGCATCAGCGCCGTGCCGATCCTCGCCGCCTTCGGCTTCATCCTCGCCCTGCTCTACGAGAAGACGGGCTCGATCGTGCCGGGGATTCTGCTGCACATGCTGAACAACTCGGTCGCGCTGATCGGCCAATGACGTTTGTGGCGGGCGGGTCCTGTCGCGGGGCAGGGGGGCCTGCGGGCAGTCCACGGGCTGTCCTCGACCCCCCTGCCCCGCGCCACCTGCCCGACAGAGCTCACCGGCCGACGAGTGCGGCAGAATGCGCGCCGATGAGACGCTTGATCCTCGGCCTTCTCGCCGCGACGCTTTTGCTGGCGCCCTCAGCCGCTCGTGCGGCATCAACACCCAAGGACGCTGGGCCGCCGGAGGCGACGGTGAAGATCAAGCCTGACCTGCGGGGCGGCGTGGCGCGGATCTACAGCAAGGTGCCCGTGATCGGGACGGTAACGCCCTTCGTGCCGGGCCAGACGGTTGACGTCACCTTCTACCTCGACGGCCACAAGCTGCTGACCCGGAAGGTCGCCGTGCAGAAGGGCAAGGGGGGCAGCGGCAAATTCCGCGCCGCGATCCTGATCCGCGAGGGGGGCAAGTACGCGGCTTCGGCCAAGCACGTGGCGACGCCCGAGCTGGGCGGCGACAGCACCGTGCGCAAGAGCTGGAAGGTCAGCTACCCGGGCCTGCACCAGGGCCAGTGCGGCAACGTGGTGGTCGGCTTCAAGAAGGCGATGCGGAAGATGGGCTACATCGCCAACAGCGGCCGCTGCTTTGGCGGCAAGACCGCGCGCGGCGTACTCGCCTATCGCAAAGTCAACGGCATGTCGCGCAGCTACCGCGCCGGCCCGGGTCTGGTCAAGAGCGCCTTCTCCGGCAAGGGCGAATATCACGTCGTCCACCCGGCTGCCGGCGAACACCTGGAGGCGCCGCTCTCCAAGCAGGTGCTCGTTTTCGCCAAGGGAGACGAGCCGTTCGCCGTCTACCCAATTTCCTCGGGCAAGAGCTCGACCCCGACCGTGACCGGCCACTTCACCTTCATCCGCCAGGAACCGGGCTATAACTCGCACGGCATGTACTACTCGTTCTACTTCTACGGCGGCTACGCCGTGCACGGCTACGAATCGGTTCCCGACTACCCGGCGAGCCACGGCTGCATCCGCACCTTCATCGCCGACCAGCCCGAGATCTACAACCGCATCAACTTCGGCGAGAGCATCTTCGTCTTCTAGGGGATCGACGGTGATAAGCGAGAGAGCGCTGAAAGCGGTTCTCATCGTCATCGCCGCCTATCACGTCGTCACCGGCGGCTTGGCGCTCATCGCCCCAGACACCTTCTTCGACCAGATCGGTCACTACGGGATTGAGAACTCTCACTACGTGGGTGACGTGGGGGCGTTCATGCTGGCCTTCGGCGTAGCCGTGGGGATCGCCGTCGTGCGGCCCTCGTGGCGCGCGCCGATCCTCTGGCTGGGAGCGCTCTGGTACGGCTTCCACGCGATCAACCACGCCTTTGACACGGGCGAAGCGAAGAGCGAGGCACGGGGCTGGAGCGACACGCTGCTGATCGCCTTCGGCGCCGTGGCGTCCGCCTGGCTGGCGCGGGTATCGGAACGGTTGAACGCGACAGGCCGCGGTTAAGCGCGGCGAGCAACGGACGGGAGGTGCCGAGATGAAGGTCTTCGTGGCAGGGGCGAGTGGTGCGATCGGCCGGCCGCTGGTGCGCCAGCTGGTCGCCGCCGGTCACGAGGTGACGGGGATGACCCGCTGGGAGGAGCGCGCGGAGGAGATCCGGGCGGCGGGGGCACTCGCGGTCATCTGCGACGTCTTCGATGGCCCCGCGCTCGAGGCGGCGGTCCGCGCGGCCGCGCCGGAGGTGGTCGTCCACCTGCTCACCGCACTGCCGCCCCGCATCGACTACAAGGCTAAGGAGGACCCGCTGGCGCCGACCAACCGGGTGCGGACGGAAGGCACGCGCAACCTCATCGCCGCCGCGCGGACTTCCGGCGCACGCCGGCTCATCGCCGAGAGCGTCGCCTTCTTCTACAGGTCTGAAGACGACTGGGTTAAGGGGGAGGAGGCGCCGCTCAACCTCGACGCCCCGGGCAACTTCGGCACGGCCGCCGCCGCGCTCGCCGATATGGAGCGCCAGGTTGGCGAGGCCGAGGGGATCGAGGGCATCGTCCTGCGCTACGGCTGGCTCTACGGTCCCGGCACCTACTTCGACCGCGATGGCTCGCAGACCGAGGACGCGTTGAAACGGCGGCTGCCGATCGTCGGCAAGGGGGATGGCACCTTCTCCTTCGTCCACGTCGAGGACGCCGCGGGCGCGACTGTGGCCGCGCTCGAGCGCGGCGCCCCCGGCGCCTACAACGTCGTCGACGACGAGCCAGCGCCGATGCGCGATTGGGTCCCCGTCTTCTGCGAGGCGGTCGGGGCGAAGAAGCCCTGGCGGGTGCCGGTCTGGCTCGCCCGCCTCGTCGCCGGCGCGGCAGCGGTCGGCTCCGCGACCCAATTGCGCGGCGCCTCCAACGCCAAGGCCAAGCGCGAGCTCGGTTGGCAGCCGCGATACCCGAGCTGGCGCCAGGGCTTCGCCGACGCTGAGGCACGCGGTTAGCCCGCCTCCATAGGATGCGCGCCGTGGCCGATCTCGACGCCGCGAAGGGGACGCTGCTCGCCGAGCTGCGCGCGCACTCGCTGATCCTCGGCGAGGTGACGCTCGCCAGCGGCGCGACCGCGCAGTACTACGTCGACGCCCGCCGGGCGCTGCTGCGTCCCGCCGGCTTCCTCGCCGCCGGCGAGCTGATCGCCGCTGCCGCCGCCGAGCTGGGCGCGGCCGCGGTCGGTGGTCCGGCCACCGCGGCGATCCCGCCCGCCTGCGCCGCTCTCGCCGTGCCAGCCGGCAGCGAGCTCGTCGGCTTCTTCGTCCGCGGCGAGCGCAAGCAGCACGGCCTGCAGCGCTGGGTCGAGGGGCCGGTCGAGCCCGGCACCCGCTGCCTGGTCGTCGAGGACACCGTCACCACCGGCGGCTCGACCGCGCGCGCGATCGAGCGCGTCGCCGAGCAGGGGCTCGAGGTGGCCGGCGTCGTCGCCGTCGTCGACCGCCTCGCCGGCGGCGCCGAGCGGATCGAAGCCGCGGCTGACGCCCCCTACCGCGCCCTCGTCACGATCGACGAGATCTACCCCGAGCGCCCGGACATGAACCCTTAAAGGAAAGGCCTCGATCCTGCGCTACCCTGACCGGTGGGGGTCCCGTAAACGTCCTGGTATTTCAAGGCAGGGGAGGCGGGAGAGGTGTCCAGATCGTTCTTTTCGCGGCCACGCGCGAGCTCTGTGGCCGTGCTCTTGGCCATCGTCGCGATGGCGCTTTCGGCAACGGGGGCGTGGGCCGGGCCGGGCTATCAGCTGGACTCGAGCGAACCCTCGATCGCGTTGGACGCAGAAATACCGATCGGGGTGGCGATCGACCAGAGCAGCCAGGTCATCTACGTAGCCGAGGCGAGCCGCAACCTGCTCAACATTCAACCCGGCCAGGTGGAGCAGTTGAGCTCATCGGGGACGCCGACGGCGTCGTCGCCTTTCGGCACCGGCGGGCAGGACTTCTTTCTCTCGGTCGCGGTAAACCCGGTGACGCACGACGTGTACGCTTACCAGATCGAAGGCCAGACGCCGTCTGGTCCAAAAGGCACATCCAAAGTGAGCACTTTCTCGTCGGCGGGCGTTCTGGGAACCTCGTTCTCCCCCACCAACGCCCTGGCGGAAACCCTGGCCGCGGACGCGGCCGGGCGGCTCTTCTTTCCCAACAACGCCAACGGCAGCGTGCAGATCTTCAGCTCCTCGGGAAGCTCGGAAGGTTCGATCACCTGCGGTGGTTGCCCCGGAGGCGCTTTCGTCTCGCCGCGGGGCGTCGCCTTCGACTCCGCCGGGAAGCTCTACGTGGTCGACAGCGCGAACGGCGGTCGCGTCGTCAAGCTCTCCCCCTCGGGTGGCTCCTACGTATATGAGTCGACCTTGCAGAGTGGCGCCGGCGCCGTCGCGGTGGCCGTGGACGGCGCGAGTGGAGACGTCTTCGTCGGCGACCGGGTGAGCGGCAAATATCACGTCGTCGCCTATGACTCGGCGGGCGTCGCCTTCGATGATTTCGGCGCCGGCCTGGTCAGCAAGTCCCTGATCGAAGATGTCGACGGCCAGCTCGCCGTCAACGCGACCACGCACGGGGTCTATCTCAGCAACCCCGGCGATCAAAACCTCTGGGTCTTCGAACGGATCGGCTCGATCCCGGTTCCGACCGCCACCGCCTCGTCGCCGAGTCCCGTCGGCCAGGTTGATGCCACCCTGCGCGCCAGCGTCAACCCGAAGGGGCATGTGCTGACCAGCTGCGTTTTCGAGTACACCGACCACACCGACTTCCTCGCCAACGGTTACGCCAACGCCGCGACGGCGCCATGTCCGGCGGTGGTGGGGGACAGCTCGAGCGTCGCGGTCTCGGCAAACGTGAAAGGGCTCGACCCCGAAACGAGCTACGACTACCGGATCGAGATTGCGAGCTTCGGCGGCTCCGCTGAAAGCGGCAACCAGTCGTTCCAGACTTTGCCGCCGCTGCCACCGGAAGCGAGCACGGGCACCGCGTCCTCGCTGACCAAGACCACCGCGACCCTCGGGGGCACGGTGAATCCAAAGGGAGGTGCCGTCTCCAACTGCCATTTCGAGTATGTCACCGAGGCTAAATTCGCTGAAGCCGGCTTTACCGGGGCCACCTCCAAAGCCTGCACGACCACCCCCAGCGGCGTCGTTGCAAGCGCCGTCTCGGCGAAAGTCACCGGCCTCACCGCGGGAACCACCTACCGCTTCCGCGTCGTCGCCACCAACAACTCGGGCACGACCCAGGCGGCCGACAAGAGCTTTGCCACGATCGCGGAAACGTGTGCCGAAAACCAAGCGCTCTGCCCACCCCCCGAAACACCGCGGACGCCCGCTTCGCCGCCGACTGCGCCGACGACGACGCCCACCTCGCCGGCGCGTCCGAAGACGCTCAAATGCCGCAAGGGCTTCAAGAAGAAGAAGGTCCGCGGCAAGCTGAAGTGCGTGAAGGTCAAGAAGTCCCGTAGAGGGCGCTAGCCCGCCCCTCTCCCTAAAAAGCCTGCATTTGCAGGCGAGACGCACGTGTCTTGACAATCAGACAAGCGTGTGTCTTAATCCCATCACGATCTAGAGACGCAGATGTCTGCGTTCCTGGTGACTACAGGGACATAACCGAGCCTCGCGGAAGCCGCAAAGGGAAGCGGCGGGCAGAGGGGCTCACGGGACAAGGAGAGAGATCTAGATGTTCTCGACGCTACGCACGCGTTTCGGCATCCCCGGAGTCATCTCGGTGATTGCCCTCGTCTTCGCAATGCTCGGCGGCGC